>NZ_JAQITB010000099.1 GCF_028618515.1 Bartonella sp. ML69XJBT | reverse complement strand
CAATAAAAGCCCCAAAACTTGAAGGTGCTATCTCTATAATAGGTCGTGTACGACGTACTATTCTTGATATGTAAGCAGTACAGCTTTCTGTTTACGTTATTAATTAGATACTATCAACGGCTTATGGCGGGGTATTGATTCTCAAGATAAGTACTGATTCGCCATTTTTTTATTTTTTAAAAAAATAGTACAATTTGTACTTGACTGTGTATCGTTCATAATGTACTAATATATCCATAAATTAACACAAACAATCGCTATTAGGCGTTAGGGAGGAGAAATTATGGAAAATCCAATTCTTATAAATTCTGATGAAATTTTATTAGTTACCTACGATGATGATCAAAACATTGCAGAGTCTGGACCACTTGATGAAAGCCAAATTCTAAAAATTATTGACGAAACAGATGATGCAATCCAAATCTTTCGTATAAATCCTTCTGAAAAGAGTTGTGAAGACATTTCTGAACAGATTGCAGAAGCATATGTAAAAGAAAATATCGAACGTCTCGATGAAGATAGTGAGGTTCATTACTTTATACGTGAAAGTGATATCTACAATGAAATTTTAGAAGAGATCGCAGAAGAAAAATATGAAGATGAAATGTACGGTACTTATGAACAACAGCACCGTTTGCGTCCTTGTGATGTGCTTTAAAATTCTGAAGGGCGTTTAAAAAGCGCCCCCTTTCATCCATCAGTCCCATCAACATGAGGTCCGTAATGGAAAAGCTTATTGCTATTCAGCACAACACAATTAAAAACGAAACTGTTCAAACAGTAAATGCACGTGATCTGCATGCTTTTTTAGAAGTAAAAGCCCGCTTTAATGACTGGATTGTTAACCGTATTAAAGAATGTAATTTTCGAGAAAATCAAGACTTTATAAGTTTTACTAAAAATTTAGTAAAACCCCAAGGTGGGCGCCCAAGCTTAGAATACTACCTCACATTAGATATGGCTAAGCACCTTTCGATGATAGAGCGTAATGACAAAGGGCATGAAGCCAGAGAGTATTTTATAGAATGTGAACGGCGTGCAAAGCAAGCAGTAACACCACAAATCGATTATTCAAGTCCAAAAGCTATGATTGGATTTTTGAATTATTTGCAAGGTCAAATAGATCAAAAAGACACCATCATTGAAGATTTAACACCAAAAGCCATGGCACTTGAAAGTTTACAGCGTCATAATGGGCTCTTTGGTCTTACAGAAGCCGCGAAAATCCTCGAAATGCAACCAAAACAATTCATTCAATTCTTACAGCAAAAAGGTTGGGTTTATAGACGTGCAGCAGGTGGAAATTTACTCCCTTATCAAGACAAAATCCAAAAGCAACTTATGGACTGTCCAACGATCACACTTCAAACCGCCTGCGGAATAGAAAAAGTCATTCCTTGCGCAAAAATCACAGCAAAAGGAATTGGTGTGCTGTCTCAAGAACTTAAAAGACAAAGCATGCATTAAGAGGCTGTCACTATGGAAAAGAAATACGAACTGACTGATGAAATAGATGAAATTTATTTGCGTAAGGTTTATCGCATTCGCGCATTACGAGACTTTAGAAATGTTAAAAAAGGTGACCTAGGCGGCTTTGTAGAAAAAGAAGAAAACCTGAGTCATGAAGGAGACTGTTGGATTTGGTATAAAGCTAAAGTTAGTCATGATGCTAAGGTTTTTGGTAATGCACAGATATTTGAAAGAGCAATAATTACAGATAATGCGTGTGTTTACGACAATGCCAAGGTTTGTGGAGAGGCTAGTGTTGAATATAATGCGCAGATTTTTGACAATGCACTGATTTACGACAAAGCTCGAGTTTTTGGTTTTGTTTATGGCAATGCCCGTGTTTATGGCAAGGCTGTTATATGTGATAACGCACGCATTTTTGGAGAT
>NZ_JAQITB010000098.1 GCF_028618515.1 Bartonella sp. ML69XJBT | reverse complement strand
TGGAAGAAGAGCAATTTTTTTGCTGTTTTTATGTTGCTCAAAATTCTTGCTGTGTATGCTGTTGTCTTTATCCCAGTTATGTTGGGGCTCTTTATATTTTTTACCTGTCGGTTGAAAAAAGTCTCTTTCTTATTCTTTTCTCAAGGGGTTGCTTCCCACAAGGTTGGACAATGAAACAGGGCAATAAAAGAATGACCCTTATGCTTTTGTGTGCACGTTATGTCAGGTGCTGGGGTGGTGCGTGTGAAAAAACACGCGTGTTTGGGGTGTGGAGCAAGGGAGCTCGTCAGAGAGGTAGAGAGCTGCCAAATATAACGGTTGGTTTTGTGTTTCTTGATGTTTTAAAACGACCCTTATGCCTTTGTTGCACGTTATGTCAGGTACTGGGGTGCATGCGTGAAAAAGCATGACTGCTTGGGGTGGGGCGTGTGAAAGCTATACAAATCTTTGGAGTATGCTGGGCATTTGAAGTATCATTAAAGTTCTCATGAGAACAGGGAGAAGCAAATGAAGGGAAAAAATTGGGAGCTTGATAAAGACTTGCGGTCTTTTTCTTTTGAAGAGGCGTTTCTCTCGTGGAGAGATTATAAAATTATCTTCTGTATTTGTGTCCTTATTGTACTGGGCAAAATGGCTCTCTCTATGCCAACTCTCGCTAAGTGGGAACTCACCGTGTGGGAGGATTACAGCCTTTTTTCTGTCTTTGTCTGGTTGGAAGTCATAACGGTGTGTGTTTTTGCCTTTATACCGGTTATTTTAATACTCCATGTCATATTGGGGCATCTGTTGAAACAAAATATCCAGAAATTGCAAGAATTAACCAAGCAACAAGGCTTTTTATAAAACAGGGCAATTCATAAAAAGTGCGTGAGGGGGAAAACGCTTAGGGCAATTGCAATGTTCATATTCTATGCAGATCAGTTAGGGATACCGCTTGCTGTGTTGTTTACGACACGCAAGGGTGGGGGCATCCTACCATTCTTTTCTCAAGTGGTTGCCTCCCACAAGATTGGATAATGAAACAGTGCAATAAAAGAATGCTGTGTTATGGGAGAAAGAGGGGTAAGCTTACAGCATAGAAGTTGGTTTTGTGTTTTTTGATGTTTTAAAGTGACCCTTATGCTTTTGTGTATACGTTGTGTCAGGTGCTGGGGTGGTGCGTGTGAAAAAAACACGCGTGTTTGGGGTGTGGAGCAAGGGAGCTGGTTAAAGAGACAGAGTTCTCAAAATATAACGGTTTGTTTTATCTGTGTGCAAGCCATGTTAGCTACTGGGGCGGAGCGGATGAAAAACATATGCCTTGCTTGGGGGAGCAAGAGAGCTCGTCAGAGAGGTAGAGATCTCAAAAATATAATGGTTTGTTTTCTTGGTGTTTTTTGATATTTTAAAACGATCATTATGCGTTTTTTCATCTGTGTGCAAGTCGTGTCATTACTTGGGTGAGCTTGTGAAAAAAGCATGAGTGCTTGGAGTTGTGCGGGGCATTGCAAGTCTAAGCTCTCATGAGAACAGGGAGAAGCAAATGAAGGGAAAAAATTGGGAGCTTGATAAAGACTTGCGGTCTTTTCCTTTTGAAGAGGTCTTTCTCTCGTGGAGAGATTATAAAATTATCTTCTGTATTTGTGTCATCTTTGTGTTGTGTAAAGAAATTTTCTTTATACCAATCTTGCTCGAGTGGGAATTCATAGAATGGGAGAATTACAGCCTTTTTTCTGTCTTTATCTGGTTGGAAGTCATAACGGTGTGTGTTTTTGCCTTTATACCGGTTATTTTAATACTCCATGTCATATTGGGGCATCTGTTGAAACAAAATATCCAGAAATTGCAAGAATTAACCAAGCAACAAGGCTTTTTATAAAACAGGGCAATTCATAAAAAGTGCGTGAGGGGGAAAACGCTTAGGGCAATTGCAATGTTCATATTCTATGCAGATCAGTTAGGGATACCGCTTGCTGTGTTGTTTAC
>NZ_JAQITB010000097.1 GCF_028618515.1 Bartonella sp. ML69XJBT | reverse complement strand
AGGAGCGATATAAGCCACTGCGTTCACGGTTTGTTTCTTTTGCTAAAGCACTCATATTTTGAGCACGAGCAACAATTCCGATGGCATCAGCTATATGAGCAGCATCACCTGTTTTGAAAGCTTCATTGAGAAACATTTGCTGTTCTTCAGTGGTTTCAAGATATTCTTCAGGTTTAAATGGGGTTATTTTCATCACTGTACTCCTCTTTCAACTTTAATGCTTGTTCAATATCCTTTTTCTGTGTTGATTTATCTCCACCACATAACAAAAGGATAAAATCAGAGCCTTTTTGAACAAAATAAACTCTGTAACCAGCACCATAATGGATGCGTAACTCACCTATGCTATTAAAAAATTTAACATCACCTAAAAGACCTTGTTTTAAACGTACAACACGTTGAAGAATAATAGCTTTAGCGTGTTTATCTTTAAGTTTCTTAAGCCAACTATCAAATTCTGTCGTTTTATGAATGGTTACCATATGAGTACTATAGTGCACATGATGTGTAATGTCAAGTTAGTTTCAATTTTTATATTTCACGGAAAGGAGTTGTGATGGCACGTCATTATATTAGGGTAAGGACGGGAGGACCGATACAAGATCACCAAGATGTTTTTCGTCACAGAGGAACGCTTGCACATCTTGTGTCGGTCATTCAAGATATTATCATAAAAAACACAATAAAGTCAATATGTTGCGTTCAATTATTTTATATGAATCCACTTAAGAATCCATCTTTTTATGCATGATTCATTTGACCATTTTTTAGATAAGATTGCCATGTATGAATAGAGCATAAAAAGCAAATCATGATGTAAATATTATAACGCATATGTGCATTCAAATGAAATGAAAAGCAGTTATCATTCATAACAGTTCATAAATTTTATGATACGTTTTTATCATTCAAAAATCGCATGCGTTTAGAGAATGGTATGAGTTTTGCTCTTTTTTGAGCGAAACCTTAAAAGGAAAATAATCGTTTAAAATTTTTATAAGCTTATAGGTGTAATTCATTAAGGGTGTATAAAAAGACAAAATCGCTTTTAAAGCGCTTACTAAAAATTTAGAAAATGATAGGCAGTCATTATACAAACATATCATCACAACAGTTATGAAATTCAAAACGTTATATCTTATGATGCGAAAATCTTTTAATGAATATGGTTTATAGTGAGTTTTAAATGATGGAACTCTCTTCGCTTCCACAAAAAAATGGAGGCGAATAATGCCGTAGAAGTAGAATACTATATACCTTAGACATGGTAACAATAAACGTTTTAAAGATTATAGTTTAAAAATAGAAACCAAATGGGGTCAATCCAAATTTGGAGGCACCTATTGAAAAAAAGATAAGCAAGCAAAATTCAAAACCATTGTAAAATCTAAACGCATAGGGTTTTACTAAATTTTTAGTAAAATAATGCTGTTAAAAAAATGCTCTCTTTTAAAGATAACAAACTCAAAATTGAGCCAGCTAATTTTTAAAGAAATTAGGTTTTAATGAAAAGTAAAAATACGCTTATGGATAACCTTTTTAAATGAACGTTTAAACGTTTGAAACTGATGTTTTATAACAGCTATAAACTTAGTTATCATTTGCTCTTAAGAACGTTTCATTTACGAAAAACAAAGAGCTAGATTTTACAGCAGAGCAAATAGAGCAAATCTTGAAACCCTTAAATTCTATAAAAACGTTTGTTTATTTGTCTTATGAAAAGCTGCTTTTAAAAACCAATGCGCATAAATAGAAAAACGGTTTTATGACAGATATTCCCTTCATAGGCATTTCTCTTGATAGGTTTTAAAGAGGCATTTTGATTATGTGCTTTATTTCAAATGACTCCCTTTAAATATGAGAGCGTTTTATTGATAGGTTTATAAAAATCAAAAGCGTTTAGAACCTCTTTTATTCAAATGAATGATTAAAATCATACCCATCATTTATGATCCTTTTGATAAGTTTTCATAAAAACAATAGAACGCTTGCAATATGATACGTTTTGTATATATGCATTTATCACTCCATTGTGGATGATTATTAGATCATTAGAAAC
>NZ_JAQITB010000096.1 GCF_028618515.1 Bartonella sp. ML69XJBT | reverse complement strand
TCGTTCTCATATTTACACGCCTCAAACGCTGTATTTAATTGCGGATCATATTGATGTTTCGGGAAGCGAATTGACCTATGGTGGGTTAGATTTTAACAGCACCCATGCCCTTGATATTCATCATGCACGACTACACGCCATTACCGATGAAGGGGGAAGTGGAGACATTCTGTTTGTTGCGCCAGGGGTTATGGTTGATGAGGCAACATCGGTTTTAGCAGCACGCGATTTTACCATCAATACAGGGGAGCTTCACAATAGCGGTCAATTGGCAGCGGGTCAGAATTTAGTCTTTAGTATAACAGGGGATGCGACCAACAACAAAACCGGTTTAATCTATGTGGGGGGAAGTGGTGCTCTTCAAGTTGATGGGACTTTTCTGAATGATTTTGGTGCTATTATGGCAGAAGGTGATTTATCTTTCACCAATGCAGAGGGCACAGGAAAAAGCCTTTCCCTTGTTAACAAAGCAGGCTTAATTCAAGCTGGGGGAAACTTATTGATCCAAACCAAAACTTTGCAAAACGAGGCCGACAGCACGCCTGTCATCACGGAAAAAACGGAAGAAGTCACTATCGCATTCCAAAAACCAGAAGGTTCTGATAGGCTCAGTGATGGGATGTTATATCAGGATGCGAAAGTTGGTCTTTGGGGAAAAGGGCACGAATATCAATATGATAACGGAATATGGAAAGGACACTTAGAACTTTACTTAGATAATCCACTTTGGAATAGTAAAGAAAAAACCTATGGTACCGCAATTTCAAGCGACGGAACAGTCTATAAGGCATTTACTTGGAAATATATTGACGAAAGAAAATCTGTAGAACAGTATCGATGGAATGGTGATAGAGGATGGTTATTTCCAAACAAGAACTGGTCACACATGAGCGAAAAGACTGTCACGCAAGGGTTTTCGCATAAGCCGGCGGCTCAGGGGATAATTCAATCTCACGGTAATTTGATCATTAACGCTGATGATATTGAGAACCGTTATAGCATCATAAGAGCAGAGGGCAATGCGGATATCTATGCAAATGCGCTGACCAATTTGGGGGGGACCACGTATATCTTGGCTGTCAGGCCAATACGGATGCTTATTGTTATGGTTATAACGCTGATGGCAGTCGTAATAGTCATCTAGATATTGCCAATGGGAGTATTCGTCATATCAGTTCAGAAGTAACTGATACGGTTTCTGGCCTTGTTCAGGCAGGAGGCACGTTGAATCTGGTGGTTGGTCAACTCAACAACACAGCTGTTGAAGGGTCTATTACGGGGGAAGCCCATTTTGAAGCCAAAGCGGTTGGGGGTAATCCGCTAGAGGCATTGAGTGGTTTGACTGGGGCTGGTGCACTCTTTACACCAAAAGTGGATCTCACTGGTGCAGGGGAACTTTCTGAGGGGCTTCCTTTACCAAAACCCCAATCGGGTGGTGTTGGGGGCACGCTGCCCAACCAGAATTTCATTTATGAAACGCGGGCAGAATTCCTTGATGTTGGCAAGTTTTATGGCTCAGCCTATTATTTGAACAGAATTGGTTACAATCCTGATAGAGAGATTTTTTTCTTAGGCGATGCTTATTTCGAAAAGCAATTGATTGAAAAACAAATGCGTGATCTTGTAGGGCAAGGTTTGGGCAAAGGATCGTTTATTCCGGGAAAAGATTCGATCGAGCAAGTCAAAAGCCTGCTGGATAGTGGGGCAGAATATGCCAAAGCACACAATCTTCCCTTTGGTGAAGCACTCACACCAGAACAATTGGCTTCACTAGAAGCGCCGATGGTGATTTATGTACGCCAACAGGTCAAGGGCATGGATGTTTATGCACCGGTGCTTTACATTCCTGAAAAAGACAGAGCTTCCTTTGTTTCTGCTGGGGCTTTGATGATGGGCGATGATGTCAATATCACCAGCAAAGATCTGGTGAATTCAGGGCGGATAAGCGCTACCCATAATTTATCTGTACACAGTGATGATATTTTGGGTAAAGGGGGGCATTTTGCCGCCGGAAATGATGCTGTTTTAGTTGCACAGAACACTATTCGTTTGGATGCAGGGCGCACAA
>NZ_JAQITB010000095.1 GCF_028618515.1 Bartonella sp. ML69XJBT | reverse complement strand
CCCACAGCACGACACAGCCTGTCTGATTCTGATGCAGCAGCAGCTTGTGCTTCTTCTTTACAAGTGTAACAACCACGCAGACGACGCACGGGACCACTAAAACCTGTCTGATGTTTGACTTGGCATTGCTGCCCTTTTGAGCGATCAAAATAAGCAGCTTCAATAGTGCCATATTGCGTGCGTGGCTCGAGGGTAAATTCCCAGTTGGAACAGTCGTGTTTATAGATGTCGAGTGCTGGTAAGTTATCTCCGCTTAAAAACAAAAACTTATTGTCCTTGATCAAAAAACGTGCCTGCATGCGGTCAGCAAGGCGGGTTAAAAAATCAACAGCCGATTGATCTGTACGAATCACATAAGGTAAAGTTTGTTTGCTAAACTGAGGACTGACCTTTGCTTGATAGCCATGGCGTTTGGCGAGTGTCTCAACAATCTCACCCACAGTTTTGTGATCGAAATGCTCACTCACCTGTTCTTTGAGCTCTTTACGCATCGAGGCGCTTTTGCCACAAAGGCGCAAGATCTCTCCATCACTGCCCCCACAACTCACAACCGATTCCACAACAAAACACCCCATAAAAGCACTGATGCTGTTCTCATAGCCAAAGATGACTTGCAGTGCACTGTTGCTTGATGGAACCTCTAAATCATTGCCACACTCATCAAACTCTGCTTCAAATGTATCGGCTTCATTACCGGCATGATCTGTGATGGTTGCGGTTAAAAGACGCTGGTAAAAAACCTCATGAACAGGTTTGTCTCCCACCTTAACCACAATAAAAGGGTGTGTGCGCATTAATCCCATAACCGCTTCACCATACTTTGGGGATGAGACAACACAAATTCTGGCAAAATGACCTTCAAGCCCCGTGGTAAAATTGGACCATATTTGGCAATCTCTGGATTGGCTTGCAATGTGGCTTCACAATAGCCGTTTAGTGCCCCAACTTGAGAACGGTCCCCTAACACAGCCATGGCATGTTGAAAGCAGAGGAGATCGAGACTCATATCCTCCAGCTCTACAACAACACGCTTTTCTGGTATCTTCATAGAGTTTGCCCCACTTGGATTTGTCCTTGCGGTTTTCCGCCATTAAAAAAGGGTAAGAGACTGATGGAATAGCGGATACGCTGGGATTGACCGGAGCGACTGATAAAGTCGTGGTCTTTCGTGATACTGGTGATCACCACGGGTCCATGGAGAAGGACACTATAGGTGGTATCATTGATCCAACGAAGCATCTGGACCGGCTTTGCTCTTTTGATCGTTGTGGTGATGGCATCAATGGCTACACGATCACCAAATTCTTCTGGAAACCAAACGCCATGAATGGTTTTGGGATCATTGCCATAGCCAGTAAATTGCAAACTAGGCGACCTGCCAAAACGCTCTAAGCAAACCCATGAGGCAGAGAATTCCTCTTCAAAGGATTGGAAATTAAGCCAGTCCACATAAAATTGATGTGGACCTAACATCATCAAAGGATCTTGCATGCTCCCTCCCCTCATTGCCTTCCTGCCATTATTCGGTCCCTCCATGCAATGCATTGGCGTGTGCGCGTTGAATGGCGTGTCTAACCGCACGACCAGTGGCAACAAGATCACGTGCGCCATTGACATGTACTGTGACATTTTGAGTGCGATACATAAGTTTGTGTGTCCCTCCCCTCATTGCCTTCCTGCCATTATTCGGTCCCTCCATGCAATGCATTGGCGCGTACCCGTTGAATGGCGTGTCTAACCGCACGACCAGTGGCAACAAGATCACGTGCGCCATTGACATGTACTGTGACATTTTGAGTGCGATACATAAGTTTGTGTGTCCCTCCCCTCATTCTGTTCCCCCATGCAATGCATTGGCGCGTGCCCGTTGGATGGCGTGAGCAACCGTTCGACCGGTAGCAATGGGATCACGTGCGCCATTGACATGCACCGTGACATTTTGATTGTGCGTAATGGGGACGCGCTCTTTCTCTCTTTGCTCTCTCACAGAGTAATTGGCATACCCCGCCCCCGCAAATTGTGCTATGGGTTGAATGGTTGTTTTGCCCCCAAGCCAACTTGGCAAATGAAACAGGTCGGATAAATCA
>NZ_JAQITB010000094.1 GCF_028618515.1 Bartonella sp. ML69XJBT | reverse complement strand
AAGAAATTTGATCCTGAACAGTTGGACGCAAAACCATTTGATCTGTTGTCAATGAAGCATCTGCTAAAACTGAAGCCTGTTGTTGTCCATCGAAAGGATGAAGCTGAGCTGCTGGAGGTAATGCCACGCTAGCCTGATTTTCCTGAGATGAGACAATGAAAGGAACGATAATCTGTTGATTTGAGCTTAAATTTCGCCGAGATCTGCTCTTACGTGGCCAATTATCAAGATATACTGCTGACAAATACCAAATTTTTCCACTTCCATCCTCATTGTTTTTTTGTTTCAAACCATATGTATAGGTCCCACCGTCAACAGTACTTATTTTTGCACCAGAAAATTTTTTCAGAGTAAAATTTGCTCCTCCACTTTGATCTATAATTAAATCAAGATCTGTTGAAGAAGTATCAACAATTTCAAGACCAGAATCGACAACGTTTATTGTGTGAT
This sequence comes from Bartonella sp. ML69XJBT, assembly GCF_028618515.1. Classification (GTDB taxonomy): domain Bacteria; phylum Pseudomonadota; class Alphaproteobacteria; order Rhizobiales; family Rhizobiaceae; genus Bartonella. Next base: position 1,642 of record NZ_JAQITB010000094.1, on the reverse strand, counting down.
ATCCTGAACCATTCTTGATAGAGAGATAATCACCCTCTCCTTCTGCAAGGCTCACATGAAACTTAAAATGTAAACTCCTCTGAAAGCTGATCAACATAAAGCCGTGAGTAAGATAAATGAGACCTTGCAGACTTAAAAATAACCCTCCCCACACCGTCTAACTTCTGAATGTGAATACTCGCGTCTTCATATCCACCAGCAATAAAGTATAATTTAGCCTTTTCACCTTCTAAATTAATATCTTCTACTGTCGTCTCATCCTCATCATCTTCAGCATAAAGATGGAGATGCCCATAATCTTTAACCGTTATTTGTCCTCCTAACCTTGCACCAGCAAAGACCCACGAATTCGCTCCACCTTCAATCGTTAGATTTTTTACAGTTCCACCAGCATAGACTTCTTGAAAACTACCAGCGTGTAAAATCACTGTATCCGCTTCACCTCCCGCTAAAACACGCTGCACACCACCCGACAAAATCTCAGTATTGACTGCAAAACCACCGCTTTTTTCTATAACCCCCTCATCGTCTGGAAACCATTTGGCAAGAAGCTGTATCCCTCCTTCCATAATTTTTGTGACCACAGCCATCCCATCATCATACACTTTCTGATATCCTGGTATTTTACCTTGTCCATAAATTGTCGTGTTATAAGCACTGCTTCCTACAATCCCTCCATTCACATAACTATCTCCGAAAATAAGCTGCTCACCACCATAGATTTCAGCTTTCAATGCACCCCCTCCCCCTTCCACATGTTGTTTTCCACCTTCATAAATAATAGTAGATTCTGAAATGCCTTGTTCTGCCACAATCTCAGAACCACCATCCAAAATTGTAGTATTCTTGCTGAAACCACCTGCCTCAACATAGAGTGTTCCAGATCCATCAATCGTAGTATTAAGAGACCATTTACGAGCATCTGAATCTCCATCATCAGCAATATGGGCTGTGTTATTCTCACTGATGATAGAGCTTTGCAGAATTTCGTCTTCCTTTTCCATAATGAAATCATCTGTATAAAAACTAAAATCACTTACATACGAACTGACTATAGGATCTTGAAAAACTGTTATATCCTCTTCTTTCCCAAGAGCTTCAATTATAGGCAACTCCATCTTAGATGAAGGGGTTAAAGAAGTAGAAACCTTTTCTGCAGCAGCCAAATACCAAATTTTTTCTTCTCCCTTCCCGCTATTTTTCGATTTCAAATCATATAAATATGTTCCACCATCAACAACATCCGTTTTTTTATCTGAATGATCGATACAAGATATTGATTTATAATGATAATTTAGCGTTATTCATATTGAATTAGAACCCCGAATAACCTAAGATTCTCTCATTTCAAATCTCTCTATCTTGAATCAATCAAGACCATTCCCTTGCATGTCAAAAGCGGGGCTGGCGTGTGGGTAAAAATTGTATAAGAAAGGAATAAAAATGGTCCTTATGAACCGTCTTAATGCAAGATCTGTCGCAACATTGGGGGCTGGCAAATATAATGATGGTGCTGGCTTGCTTCTTCATAAGCGTAAAGATGGGGGTGCTCAATGGCTTTATCGCTATACCATTCACGGGCGCCGTCGTGAAATGGGCTTGGGTGCCTTGAGAGATGTTTCTTTAAAACAAGCTCGCGAAT
>NZ_JAQITB010000093.1 GCF_028618515.1 Bartonella sp. ML69XJBT | reverse complement strand
CGTGATCTTGTAGGGCAAGGTTTAGGCAAAGGATCGTTTATTCCGGGAAAAGATTCGATCGAGCAAGTCAAAAGCCTGCTGGATAGTGGGGCAGATTATGCCAAAGCCCACAATCTCCCCTTCGGTGAGCCTTTAAGTGAAGAACAATTGGCTTTGCTAGAAGCGCCGATGGTGATTTATGTACACCAACAGGTCAAGGGCATGGATGTTTATGCACCGGTGCTTTACATCCCAGAAAAAGACAGAGCCTCCTTTGTTTCTGCTGGGGCTTTGATGATGGGTGATGATGTCAATATCACCAGCAAAGATCTGGTGAATTCAGGGCGAATAAGCGCTACCCATAATTTATCTGTGCACAGTGATGATATTTTGGGTAAAGGGGGGCATTTTGCCGCCGGAAATGATGCTGTTTTAGTTGCACAGAACACTATTCGTTTGGATGCAGGGCGCACAAGGGTTGATGGTGTGGAGACTGTTTTAAACACCGATGCCTTGTCTTCCGGGGGCAATGCGACAGTTCTTGCCAAGCAAGATATTACAGCTTCGGGGGTAAAAATCACCACAGGGGGTGATCTTGCCATGGCCACAGAGCAGGGCAATTTGACGATCGGTGCCGTCAAAACCGAGCATCATGATGCACAGGGTGATGCCTCCATGCATCAACAATCAGAAGTCCATTCTGGGGGCTCAACAACGCTTATCTCTGGAAAAGATCTGAATATTTTAGGCTCTGAAGTTCAAGCACAGGATAATCTTTTCTTACAAGCAAAAGACAATGTTTCAATTGATGCCACACGCAACAGTGCCAATAGCCATCGGGGGGATCAAAGCTCCCATGTTGCTGTCCATAATGGTTCTCATTTGAGCTCTGGCAAAGATACCACGGTCATATCCGGAAAAGATATCCATATTTCTGCCTCCGATATAGAAGCAAAGGGTAATGTTGCTCTTGGTGCTCAAGGGGATATCACAATAGATACTAAAGCCGATGAGATGGAGTATCATCTTCAGGATAAAAATCTTAAAGTGGATATGCAAGCCTCTGTTGCTGTTGGTTCTTCGATAAAATCTGGGGGTGATATCACCGCTATTGCGGGGCAGGATGGCAAACCACATGATCTCACCATTACGGGCAGTTCCATTGCAGCTGATGGCAAGGTGGGGTTGAAAGCAAGCCAAGATATTCTCATCAACAATGCGGAAAATAGCTTACATTATGAGATGAACTACCATAAAGAGGGTGGGGTGTTCAGCAGCAGCAAATCCGAACATAACAAGATGGATGCAACAGAAGTTTCTGGTTCATTGATATCTGGAGGCAAAGGCGTTGCCATTGATTCAGGAAACAACACGGAAGTTGTCGCCTCGATGCTCATAGCTGGTAAGCCAGGGGAAACATCTGATCAGGAACAAGCGAATATTTCTATTCACTCTGGGGGAAATATTCTCATCAAAGGTGCGCAAGAGAAGTATGATCAGCAACAACAATCCTCAAAAAGTGGTTTTTTGCATGAGGAATCTTCCAATACAGCTGAATCCCATACCACAACGGTTTCCTCCATTTTTTTGGCGACGGGCAATATTGATTTGCAAGCAAAAAAAGATGCCACAATTACGGCTTCTCATATGATTGCAGATCAAGACATCAATGTTGCGGCAGAAAATGTAACGATTAATGGCATGACAGACCATCATAAGAGCCATTCAGAAACCCATGAAACCGGTTTTGGTGTGGGATCAGGCAAGGGCTTTGTGTCGATATATGGGAGTGAGGGAAAGACAGAAAATGAGGAAAGCTTTGAACATCAAGGCTCTTCTCTCAATGGAAAAAATATTACCATCACCGCTATAAAAGAAGATGTGAACGTGGTGGGTTCTGACTTTATGGCGAACGAAGATATTAAGCTTTCGGCAGCCCATGATGTGAACGTTTCCCCTGGTCAGAATAGTCATAGCACAAATTCAAAGGAAGAACGCACAGGCTTTGGCATTCAGTTTGAAAAGAGCAACAGCGGTGCTTCTGTAGGTGTTGGAATTGCAAGCGCCAAAGATACGGGCGATCAATGGGAAAATACTTCCACACAATCACACATCACGGCACGCC
>NZ_JAQITB010000092.1:238-2136 GCF_028618515.1 Bartonella sp. ML69XJBT | reverse complement strand
TCACGTAATAGAATTCTTTAGGATTAGAGATATCAGTCTGTTTTGGATTGCCTTTTTTAAAGGTCACAGGATAAGGTTCTACATCTTCATAATTTACGTGCAAATGCCCCAGTTCACGTCCTGCTGTCACAAACATCCAAAAATCATCAGCAGTTTTTACACAAGGGATACGAGGCAACTCTTTACATAAATTATCAGCATAGCGTGTACGGTAATCTTCTGAATGTAAAAGACCGTAAACATAATAGAATAAATCATCTTTAGTTATGGTTTCGCTAGGATAAGCAGTTTTAAAATGTGCTAATCCTTCATCCGTAATGGCATCACGCCTCTGTAAACCAGTATTTTTGCTTTCTTCTGTAGAGTTTGTAAATAAATGAGACTGATTATTATCTCTTAAAGCTGTAACATTTTCGTAAATATATCGTGGAAAGCATTGACCTGTATCTATTGCATGAAGGTTAGGTAAACTTTTTGCCATAAGCACAGAAAAACCTGATTGAGTTCCGGTACCAGTGACTTGTATCACTCTATTTTCAACCGCTTGTCCTATCGGAAATATGCGCGGCATTTGATAAACCATTTCATTGAAGGTGCGATTATAATAGAGCCACTGTTGTGTAAAAGGACGATATAGGCTTTGAATAAGGCATTTATCTTCAAATTCAAAAAACTTTTCTTTTTCCAAATCTTGTTTAAGAGCACGGCTCCAACTGATTTTTTTAGCATTAGAATTTACAAAATTGTTTATAGCATTTTTACGTATCTTGCGATCAACATGCCCATAAATATCCTTAAAACGTTCTACTTCACTATTATAGAAAGTAATCATATTACTCATGTTTTTTTCTAAAACTTCATAGCTTGAATTATATGCCCAAGCATCGCGATTGGTTACAACTCCAAGAGAAAACGTTTCAAAGAGCTTTTTAGTATGTTCTCCTTTCTTATAACTCTTATAACCTATGGCTAAAAATGATTTGAATCTATCATCACGTTGACCAAGCCAATCACCGTGCTTGTCTGGTGTAATCATTTGCCAGCTTGATTTATTTGTAATGCCAGAAATACTATCAAAGTATTCGAGAGCTGTAAGTTTTTCTTTTGTTGTGAGATTATTACCAATATCATGATAATAAATTTTGCAAGGTTGGCTATTATCTGGATTACGTACAAAAAGCGTTATCGCTATTCCATTTTGACATCCGGAATCAAAAATATTTTCTCCTTCTCTTGAAAGTTGTTTTGACTTTATATTTTTCCGAATATCACCACGAAGATTAATAATATAAATAGAAGAATATTCGTTCTGTAAGCATTTTCGCATACCATCAGCAAATGCTTTATCTATCCATCCATTCCCAGAAACATAAGCAACAACACCACCTTGTGAATTTAAGCGGTTACTTGCCCAACGAATTGCTCTAATATAGCTATCATATAGATTTCTTTTTAATATTGCTTGAGATCTTGATGCATATGTATCACGAATGCTTCTATCAAGTATTTCATATTCTACATTCGCATTGTTATCATTTTCACTTCTTTGACCAGAAGAATAAGGGGGATTACCAAAAATAACTTTGATATCCAGATTTTTCTGATGTTCTAAATATTCACTGTTTTCTTTAAATAATTTTTGTAATAGACTTTCCTTTTCAAGCATTTGAAACGTATCGGTTAAACCAATATGCTTGAATGGGATATAATTCCCTTTCATAAGACTATGATAGGTCGATTCAATGTTAATGGCTGCTATGTAATACGCTAAGAGAACAATCTCATTGGCATGGATATCATGACGGAACTTATATTCCATATCCTCTGGTTTGATGAGATTGGATTGTAAAAGCCTTGTGATAAAGGTACCAGTCCCTGTAAAAGGGTCGAGAATAGAG
>NZ_JAQITB010000092.1:0-228 GCF_028618515.1 Bartonella sp. ML69XJBT | reverse complement strand
ATTGCGTAAAACCTCATCAACGGAATGAATGATAAAATCCACAACCTCAACGGGGGTGTAAACAATCCCAAGCCTATCGGTGGTTTTCTTAAATGCCTTGGTAAAGAAATCTTCATATAGCTTGATAATAAGATTTTGTCTTGCTTGGGGGGAGGTAATCCCAGAGGCACGGAATTTCACACTGTCATAAAATTCTTGTAACTCTTTCGAAACCTCTTCAATATTGGT
>NZ_JAQITB010000091.1 GCF_028618515.1 Bartonella sp. ML69XJBT | reverse complement strand
AGAACGAAAGATCCCTTGATAGGTTTCCCATGCCTTTTGATTGAGAGGTCTATCAATCCATAACCGCTCTTTTCGTTCATCGGGAAAGACCAGCATCTGGAACCGTTGGAGCAAACCATCATCATTTTTCCCATGAAGAATTTCTTTAATGAAAGGAATAATTCGTGAAGGTTGAATGCCTCCTATAATGGAAACAGTTGCATTGGGGATATAAATGGTTCCACGCCCAATTCGGTCATAGCTAAATCCACCGTATCCATTAAAAGCTTTCAAATAAAAACCACGGTCTGATTGATATTCCTTTCTTTCCATATCTGCTAAAAAACCAGACAACTCATCACGAACCATTAAGAGACCACGGGGGTTTTCTTTTAACAATTCCCCAAGCTTTTCGACCGTGACATCATCATTTTTACGAGTAAGAAATTAATTAGTGTGCAAAGTGATTATGCAATCATATTAGTAACATTAGAAAATAATAATTTGCTTCAATTACCAAATAAATAAAAATACAGTTGATTAGGGAAATTTTTGCTTTGTATGAAGCACACGTAAAATACGCACAACGCCATTTGAAATATCATAAATCATGATATAATTTGGATGTACAATAAGTTCACGTGTATTTACAATTCGTCCTAAACGACCAAGAGTAGGAAGTTTGACAAGTTTTTCTACCTTTTCAGATAAAAGTTGATCAAACTTTAAGGCAGCAGAAGGATTATCTTGTGATATGTATTCACGGATCTTCTTGCGGTCAACGTGTGCTACTTGTGTCCAAATTAGCTTCATAAAGTTGATTTATCTAGTTTACTTTGTGTTTTTAAGCGCCATTCCTTTGCTTCTGCTTCGATTTCTTCAGAAGATATTATATCGCCTGCATTAGCAGAATTTATTCCTAATTGAACTTGTTCCCGAAACCATAAATCGTGTGCAATTTTTTCTTTTTGTTCTTTTACAATATCGCGCATATAATCCCGCAACAATTGTGCACCAGATCTATCGCACGCCTTTGCTGCTTTGGAAAATTCATTTTTTAATACATCATCAACGCGAAAGGTAAATGTTGTTTCAGCCATTTTACCGCCCCTTAATGTGTTACAAAGTAGTTCTAATGTAATACATTTTTACTATTTCTTCAATAGCTACTGTTAGAATAGATATTTTATATCTATTTTGCATTTTCATAGACTTGAAAGGGACGCCCATAAATTCACGGGCTCTGATAACAAACCAGACAGTAAGGAAAGACCGGTTTCAATGCCTTCACAAATGACCAGATGTTTTGGATTGTCTTGGCTTAAATGCACAGCACCGCCCATAACAGACCCCAACATGGCTTTTGCTGGTCTCTGATCTGTTTTGCAGCCATTGGCTTTTAAAAAGGTTCTATGAATGGCAAAGGAACCAGCCCCCTTAACAAGCGCAACAAACGCGGGCAGTGTCATTCCTAAGGGGTGCGGACATTTGTCGTGAAACGTAAATCAGCAGGCAATTCACATGTGATCCCCCGATTGCGTAAATAGGTTTCTGCTAAAGTATCTTTGATCGGTTGGCTTTGTTGCCAAATTGCTTGTGCTCTTTCTCCTTTCTGTTTTGAGAAAGAGAGCGTATGATCATAAGCTTTATCAACAAAGGCTTGTTTCCCCAGCAAGCCAATTCTTCTAAGTGCTTGTATGATCTCTCTAAAAGAGCAGCCAGCATAACAAGTGAGTAAGAGACGCCCATCATGTCCATTGGCAAGGGATAAGCTAGGCAATTGATCATCATGGGCTGGACAACGGGCACTTCCATAATGCCCATACCAAACCCCACGCAAGGCATTTGTGATGCCCTGAGCATTCGTAAAAGATAACATGTTTTTTTATCCTATGAATATTGCACCATAGGACGGATTTTGCTATTCATTCTTTGAGTGAAAATGGAAAGCCTTGTCCGTCCTTACGTGACAAGGTTTTCTTTTATGCGACGTCGTTATAACGTTGCTGTTTGGCTTGCTCGATTACATTGATAAGATCCGATTGTAACCAGCGCGATAAAAAACCAAATTTTAAAGGTTTTGGGAGAGAGCCATTGGTCACATGACGGCGGAATGTTGAAACACTCATATGAAGCAATTTTGCACTTTCACGGTCAGTTAAAAGAATATCGTTTTCTGTCATTATAATTTCCTTTCA
>NZ_JAQITB010000090.1 GCF_028618515.1 Bartonella sp. ML69XJBT | reverse complement strand
AGGGTTTGAGAAACTGAAAGCCCCCCCTGAAAATCCAATTTAACATCTCCGCCTCCATAAATGCTTTCGGCATCAATCATGCCCTCCCTACTTTGGAGATCAACAACCCCTTGGTTGCTCAAAACAAGGCTCCCTGCTGCTTGGGTCGCTGCCATATCAACCCCACCAGCTAAAAGATGTGCCCTGATATCACCACCGGCATGCCCCTTTAAATTGCCCCCAGCCAAAACAGTGCCAGCAATATTAAGCCCACCACCAGCCTCAAGTGCTATATCAGCCCCAGAACCTAACCCTGAGACTTTCATATCACGGCGTGAAGACAGCCTCATATTGTCCCCAGAGGTTGCTTGCCCTGCAATGGTTAAAAAACCATCTTGCGCTTCTGCTGTGACATGACCATCAGCACCAACTGCCTCTAACGTCACATCCTTGTATGCTGCAATCTCAATATGCTTTTTGGAGCCAATCTGTTTGGCTAACACACTCTGGCTTTTGGATTTAAGAACAACACCTCCATGGCCAAAAGCATTCTGCAACGAGATTTTCCCATCAGCAGAAAGATGCAACTGCCCTGCATTGGCCGCCATATCATGACGCATGCGAACCCCAACACCTTTTTCTGTTGCCACAAGTTTAATCTGATCCCCCTGGAGAGCCCCTAACGCAGACCCATCTATAGCATATTCCGGTTTACCGGTAATATCGGTCAATTCTTTCATCTCACGAGAAGCATAATCATAACGGCCCGTTCCTGCTGTTACACCAATTTCCCTGCCCGCAACAGGACCTTCTAAATGCACCGTGCGAGAAACAATATCAACGATATCAACAGCCCCTTGGCCAGAGAAAAAATTCGCTCCCTTTCCAGAAAAAGTGATATCTCCACCCTTCACCACAAAACCCTTCAAAGAGCCAGAGACATCAATTTCTGGAACACCTGTGGTGAATGTCGCATGGGGTGTATTGATAAATCCACAACCATCACAGCTTATCCCATTGGGATTGGCTATAATCACATCGGCTGGGCGCCCAAAAACTTCTCCTGGACCATTTAAGGCACTTCTATTACCACTGGTTACTTCATTTAAAATGACCTTCGCAGAACCCGTAACACGCAAATGCGGATTGCCCGGCATAATGCCACCCAATTGCGATTGCCCTACTTCACTCGCATGATTGTTCCAAATAACACCAGAATGACCAATATTAAAATCGTAATATTTATTGTGTGATAAACCACTGCTGTTTGGCGTGACAATATCAATGGAGGGGACCCCATTGGGCGCTGCTACAATATCAGGACGATGGGCGCTACTAGCTCCTGGATCAACAGCAATTTGTGCATGCAACATTGAAGGTGCTAAAAAACAAGAAAAACCAATTCCCCCAAATAAAACCTTTTTGAGCATCGTACTGGAAACGAGAACCTCTAATAAAGTGGCTCTTTGCTCTCTCTTCTTATATCCCATGCTTATACTCCCCATCGCTCGATCAATTTTACTAGATGTTTAAAGATCCATTGTTAATGTCATAAAAAATGTGCCTGACTTTTTGTGCTTAACCGTACTCCAGAAAATATTGGAATAACTCGCATCAAGAGAAACCACGCCCCCTGCAAGCTTGACGCCTGCTGTCCAACCGGCAAGCTGTTCATTGGTAAAACCATACAAAGGTTGCGAAAAAACACGACCATAATCCAAACCAACATAAGGGCGTAACTCTCCCAAAGTCTTTTGAAAAACCCCGTGGTTTCTCCACGGAATGGTGCGCAACAACAAATCATTACGGATAAAAAAACCGTTATTGCCAAAAATCAAACTCTCGCGTGTTCCACGAACATTGGAGACGCCCCCCAACGAAATCTGCTCTGCGCCCAATAAATTATCTGGGGAATATTGCCCACTCAAAAGATTGCTTAAGAGAAAATTCCACTCACCCACCTTAAAGGGCGTCATAACACTGATCGTACCAGTAAATTTGGCAAATTGAGGCTCCGCATCACCTGCTCCTGGGGCATGTTTTTTTACAGAATGAAATAAACTTAGTCCTTGCAAATAACTGGCATCAAAAGTCCAAGTCCCCCCTAACATCTGACGAGAATGCGAAATGCCAAAATTGGCTACGCTATATTGACGGCTTCCCACCTCTATCTTATTGCCAAGAAGGTAATTGTTGGTTCTTTTATAAGAAAGACCCACATTGAGCGTTGTCAGCG
>NZ_JAQITB010000009.1 GCF_028618515.1 Bartonella sp. ML69XJBT | reverse complement strand
GAACTTGCATCTATTGCCCCAGAGAGCCTCTCTAAAGTTGAAAGAGCTGCACGCTTTTTGTTTCTCCAACGTTGTGTGATGTATGGGAAAAAAGATTACGCATCATTTAGCTTTGGCAAAAAGAGAAAGGTTAGTTTTAATCCCGAGAAGCTTTTATCAAGAATGCGACGTGTTAGACAGAAGCTTCTAGATACAACTATCTTAAACTTATCGTGGGAGCGGGTTGTGGAGCTATTTGATGCACCTGATAGTTTGTTTTATCTAGACCCACCTTATTTTTTGAAGAAGAAGTGTTATAGCTCTGGGAATTTTGTTGAAGATGATTTTGAGAGCATGGCAAAAATTCTCAAAGGTATCGAAGGCAAATTTGTCTTGAGTCTGAATGATTGTGATGCAGTTCGAGAGATCTTTAAAGATTTTGACTTTTTAGAAGTAGAGACCCTCTGGGTATGTGGTATGGCAAAAAAAACACCTCGAAAAGAAGTGCTGATTCACAATAAGTGAGAGGCTTTTTGGAAAATCCTATTCCCTCGTTTTTATTCTAACAACCCTCACCCTAAAAAAGGCATGATAAATCAACAAGTTATTTGTAGCATAAAATTAGATGATGGGCTTAGAAGAAATACCATAACCATCTTTGCTGATTGTATGATCCTCATCCGCTCCAACAGAGCCAATGCCTATAGTAATGAGAATAAAGGCTAAAAGAGTGGTAATAGTAATAATTGTGGCTTTTTTAGCAGTCATATTTCCCCTCCAATCATACTTCAATGATTGAATGTAATGATAAACAGTGTGTTTTTATAAAGTTGTAAACAGAATCATTTAGAGTCTAATTTGTTCCATGCCTATCTCATAAAGCTAAAAAATTCTATAATTCTTTATATGTTATAGCTCTATAGATATAATTTTTTCTTTTTGTTATATGTTCTTCTCCGTTTTTTCGATAATCATAATGAGTTTTGGTACGATTTTTTATGCGCATAAATTATAAACTTAAAAGATTGTTTATCCGACAACCACTTGCTTTGAATGAAGAAATAAAGATAGAGGGGGAGCAAGCTTCTTATCTTGTCCGTGTTTTGCGGATGCAAGAAGGAACGGAAATTTTACTTTTTAATGGACAGGATGGCGAATGGCTTGCTAAACTCATTACCGTTAAGAAAAAATTTGTTGTGGCTCAGCTTATCCATCAAGAAAGATTGCAAACGACGCATTCAAATCTCATTTATTGTTTTGCTCCAATTAAAAATGCGCGTTTGGATTATATGGTGCAGAAAGCTGTTGAGATGGGGGTGTCGACTTTGCAGCCTGTTATAACGCATCATACACAGGTTACGCGTATCAATATGGCGCGTATGGAGGCTAATGTTATTGAAGCTTCTGAACAATGTGGCATTTTATCTTTGCCTGAATGTGCAACTGCAGTCTCGTTAGCAGAACTTTTAGCAAATTGGGATAGAGCACGCCCTTTATTCTTTTGTGATGAAGTGTGCAAATTGCATAATCCATTACATCTTCTACAAAGGCATGACATGACGACATCTGGTGTTCTCATTGGACCAGAAGGTGGGTTTAGTGAAAAAGAGCGAAACTTTTTAAAAAAGCACCCTTTTGTAATTCCGATATCTTTAGGACCGCGTATTTTACGTGCTGACACTGCTGCTGTTGCTGCTTTGGCTCTTCTTAATGTTACGGTGGGGGATTGGTCAATTCATTAAGAAGCGTGTAATAATTATTCTAAACGATTCATTTAAATGATGTCACTGATGATAGGATACAATAAGTTATGGCGCTTGATGTAAATGATGAGAGTGAAATTAATAACTTAGATTCCTTGGTGAGCTATTTCCAAGGGGGGTGTAAAGAAGAGCATAATTGGCGTATCGGTACAGAACATGAAAAATTTCCGTTCTACATAGATGGTTTTCGCCCCGTCCCCTATGAAGGATCAAGAGGGATTCGTGCACTTTTAGAGGGAATGCAAGAAGCTTTAGGATGGCGACCTATTTTAGATAAAGGGAATATTATTGGGCTTATAGGATCAGTTGATCAAGGTGCCATTTCTTTAGAACCTGGAGGGCAATTTGAATTATCTGGTGCACCACTAAAAACAATTGGTCACACTTATTATGAGCTCATGGAGCATTTAACTCTTCTCAAGAAAATTTCAGAACCATTGGGGATTGGTTTTCTCGGAATGGGTGCTAGTCCAAAGTGGACCTTAGCGCAAACTCCGCGAATGCCTAAATCACGCTATCAGATTATGGCTAATTATATGCCAAAAGTGGGGCACAGTGGTCTTGATATGATGTATCGCACATCGACAGTTCAGGTTAATCTGGATTTTTCATCTGAAACTGATATGCGGCGAAAAATGCAAGTTTCTATGAAATTACAGTCTATTGCGACAGCATTATTTGCCAGTTCACCTTTTACAGAGGGGAAACCGAATGGCTTTTTATCTTGGCGCTCTGAAATTTGGTGCGATACTGATAATCAGAGATCTGGAGTCCTTCCCTTTGTATTTTCTGAGAGTTTTGGTTTTGCTGATTACGTTGAATGGGCACTTGATGTACCCATGTATTTCATTGTGCGCGACAGTCATTATTATGATTGTACACATATAACGTTTCGTCAATTTATAAATGGGGCATTAAGAGGGCAGGTTGCAAATTCAGTACCCAATATGGGAGATTGGATTAATCATTTATCGACTTTATTTCCTGAAGTCCGTTTAAAAAGATTTTTAGAAATGAGAGGAGCTGATTGTGGCTCTTGGAAGCGTATCTGTGCATTGTCGGCTTTTTGGGTTGGACTTCTTTACGATAGTGAAGCACTTAATGAAGCAGAGGCTTTGACAAAAGATTGGTGTTTTGAAGAAGTTTTGGAGATGCGTGGACGTGTTCCTAAAGAAGGATTAAGAACACCTTTTCGTCAGACCACCATTTTAGAAATAGCCCGTCAAGCTGTTGCTATTTCACGCAAGGGCTTAAAAAATCGCCGACAGTATGATACGGATGGTTTGGATGAGACGATTTTTCTGGTTCCTCTAGAAGAAGTGATTGCAATGGGACAGACAGATGCGGATAGGTTTTTATCTTTTTATCATTCACTGTGGAGTGGTACTGTAGAACCTCTATTTTTAGAATGTGCTTATTAAATTTAAATGCAAAAAACTACTCTGCACTTTTACAGAGCGGCGTATCATTATTATGACTCATTTGTAGTTTCTCTTTAGAGAGACATTTCATTTGGTTTTAAAGCCTATTTTTCAGCTTTATCAAGGGTATAGCGTTAAAAGTGATTGAGCATTCTCATTTAACTTAATGGAAATAGTAGATCAGCACCATTATAATATTTTCTCAATCAAAATTGTATCTCTGCTCTTAATATTAGTAGATTCATAAAGAGGCATGAGCTATTTCTTAACTGTCTTTATCAATAAAGCGAGTTTCATTTGTAACGTATAAGAAAACAATTTTTTTAAATATAAAAAGTATTTTTAAATAAGATTTCAAATTTAACTATTATTTTGTTACTTAATTATTTCTCTTTTTATCTTAATATATTATTTATTTTATATAGAGAGTAGCTTATGTTATTAAAAATAAACCTATAAGCACTCAATTATTATGCGAATAAGAAAAAAAACTTTTATTATAAGATAAAAGCATATATTGCTCTATTTTTACTTTTTAAAGTGGTAATATCTCGTTAAGGCTTTTATTCCTCTCTTTACAACATAATAAAAGATATCTATATAGCAAGAGCGCAAATTATAACAGCGTTTTTTAACGATTCAGAGGATTGGGTGTTATTTTTTCTCGTATCCATAAGTTGCTTTTCTCGGCTAATACCAGTTGGAAAATTGAGAGTTTTTTGTGTACTTAAACATTTTTATAAAAGTTTGTTTCAATTTTTCTAAAAGAAAATTTCTTTTGAATTATTCCAATCATTAATTGCATGAAGGTTGGCAAGTTTTAATTTCCTAAATTGCTTATTATTATATTCTCTCAGTATAAGGAGCTCGATTTTTCTCTTGCATACCCTTAATATATCCTTTAGCGACACGGTATTCTAAATCATTATCGTTTTTATTTTAATATAGCCATAAAGCTTATTCTATCTGATTTAGACTATATATCTTAGTACATATCAATAATACAAATATAGAAGACAAACAATAAATTAGGCATAAAGAAATTGAGCTCTTGTTATAATAAACAGGTAGATGTGGAATACAACTGCTGGAGTGCCAAATATTTCTTAACTAATTTATACCAATAATTATGTGCTGTTTTTTGATAATTTATTCCAATTTATATTAAATAATACGCGCGATATTTAGAATAAAACATTTGACTTATAACGATAATTTATTGTTTTGATATTAAATGAGAGTCTCAAATATTATAAATTTTTCTTATTTCAAATCCCCTTATAGTGAAACAATTAAAATCAGTTCCTTGTATGTTGCAAGCGGGATTGGTAGAGAACAACTACTGAAAAAAGGAGTAAAAATGCTTCTTATAAGCCGTCTCAATACAAGGGCTCTCGAAAAATAGTGAGCTGATAAATAATGATGAGGATGCTCACTTTACCCCTTCATAGCTTTTAAAGAACGTAGTGCTCAATAGCTTTACACCATACTGTTTAGAGGTTACGCCGTGTGGTAGAATTTGGAGCATTGAGAGGCATTTCTTTAAAACCAGCGTACAATGTGCAGGATAATAATATGCTGTGCTTTGTGAGGGGATAGTCCCATGAAAGAATGCGATACATAAAAACATAAGATAATACCTATCTATATATCCTTGAATATGAGGTTATAAGTCCCACAATCATTGTGTTTATATTTTTTACTCTTTAAAAAGAATGTTTATTACAGCAGAGAATGTACAACAGGCGTTTCAAATAACAAAAAAAGGTTTTCACTGAGAACTGAGAAAGAATATGTCAAGGTTCTTTTCGATAATGTGATCCGTATTTTAAAAGAAATGATGCGAAAAACAATTCAAAATATTGATTATAAAATTAGCAAGGATAATTTGGGGGTGTATGAAGAAAAACAAGCTATAGAATTATTCGGAAATTTACAGAGCATTATAAAAAGGTTTTGTTGCTTTAAAAAGCAGGAGAAAATGCTCATGCTTTTTATACAATAATGTATATTGAAATTGTTTTTTGAGTTTTGAGACATAATGCGTACTGTTTATATTTTATCCATAAACTTTGATAGATTAAGGGGGAGTGCTTTTATTTAATTTTTTTATCTTCTTTAAACAGCTATTAGTAGATAAAAATTCCTCTTTTAACTTATAAATTAAAAAAATAATGATTTTGTAAAAGCTTTGTAAGCTTTATATTCCATTTTCGAATATCAGGCATTGATTTTAGATTGTGCATATTATTCAATCTCAAGCATAACAATAGTGGGCATAAACAATGACATTTAATTTTTTTATCAATTTATTTCTATTTGTTATTTTCTTATTATGGCTTGCCCAAAGTAAGAGGATGAAATGGAGTCTCTCACTACGTGTTATGCTAGGGCTTATCCTTGGTTTAATTTTTGGAAGTATTTTGCAGGTTATTTATGGAGAAGGTGAAACCACTTTGTTGAAATCGGTTGAATGGTTTAACATTGTTGGTAATGGCTATATCCTGTTACTACAAATGATTGTGATGCCATTGGTTTTTATCTCTATCGTTTCAGCAGTTGCTCATTTGCATTCTGTTTATGCTGTTGGAAAAATGAGTATAATGACAATTTCAATATTGCTCTTTACCACTGCTCTTTCAGCGTTGGTTGGAGTCTTAGTTGTTAATGTCTTTGGATTAACAGCGAGTGGTTTGATCCATGAAGGACAAAATGTTTCTGCTGTTCTTGGGGATCGTATTTCTCAACTTGGAGATATGAATATTCCGAAGATGATTTTATCTTTGATTCCTAAAAACCCCTTTGCTGAATTAAGTGGAGCTAAACGTACATCAATTATCAGTATTGTTATTTTTGCATCATTTTTAGGGGCTGCAGCTCTTCTTTTAAAGAAAGATGATCCAGAAAAAGGGGAAAAAGCACTTTTATTTATTCAAGTAGCACAAGCTTGGATTATGCGGTTAGTCCGTATTGTGATTGCTTTGACACCTTATGGTATTTTTGCACTGATGACTAAAGTAGGAGCATCTTCACACGTTGCCGATATTTTAAATTTATTGGTTTTTATTATCGCTTCCTATGTTGGTATTATACTTATGTTTGCAATTCATGGTGTATTGCTTGGCATATCAGGAATTAATCCCTTCCGGTTTTTCAAAAAAGTTTTGCCAGTTTTGACATTTGCTTTTAGCAGTCGTTCTAGTGCTGCAAGTATTCCTTTGAATATTGAGGCGCAAACGCAATGGATTGGCGTACCACAATCAATAGCCAGTTTTGCAGCTTCTTTTGGAGCAACAATTGGACAGAATGGTTGTGCTGGTCTTTATCCAGCAATGCTTGCAGCCATGATAGCGCCTTCTATGGGGATTAATCCTTTTGATCCTATGTGGATTGCTACTCTTGTTGGTGTTGTAACGTTGAGTTCTATTGGTGTTGCTGGTGTTGGTGGTGGTGCTATTTTTGCTGCATTAATAGTATTGCCCATTATGGGGCTTCCTGTTTCCTTGGTTGCTGTACTTATGTCTATTGAACCTCTCATTGATATGGGGCGTACAGCTCTCAATGTAAGTGATTCAATGTTGGCTGGAACGATAACCAGTCAGATGTTAAGGACAACGGATAGAAGCATTTTTGAAAAATAATTTCCATGTTAAATCTACAGTTTTTTAGGGTGTTTTACAAAAACATCTGTAAGAGATATTTGTGCTGATCCTGGTTTTATGGGTTTTTGCTGATTTGGGTGAGGAGCCCAACCAGATAGCCAAATAAAAGAAAAATGCGCGCGAATGCGTCCATCAGGATCGCTAAATTGTTGTGCATAAATTTCAGCTGCACGGAGAAAAAAGCGTTTGGATACAGGACGCCGTGAGCGATTGACGAGCGCATTTTGCATTCCCATAGCTTTAAGATCATTTATGAGATCAAACATTGTATTGTAGCGTATGGTAACATCTTCAATATCTGCGACAGGCAGAGCAAAACCAACACGCTGCAAAAGAGCACCAACCTCACGAATATCGGCAAAAGGATAGATCCTAGGGCTTGCTCCATCATAGATTTCCATTTCAGCTTGAAGGAGGCATTCACGTAATTCTCTAAGTGTACCAGCCCCCGCCATAACAGCCAGAAATAAGCCATCTGGTTTTAGGATATTTTTTATCTGACTAAGAACGCCAGGGGTATCATTGGTCAATTGTAATGAAAGAAGTGACACGATAAGGTCACAATAATTGGGGGGAAAATCAAGAAATTCTCGAGAACGTAAATGAAATTTTTTGTCATGGCTTTGATAAAGCATATCGGTCTCGATACGTTCTATGCAATGGACTTTTCCAGTTTTCAGAAGAGCTTGCGCAGCAAGATCTGTATGGCTGTGTAAATCGAGCGCTAATGTAAAGAGACGATCAACAGTACTGAGGCGCTTCAAGAGATCTTCAGCCATATGGGACAGTAAAAAGTCATATCCTTCTTTTGCTTTTTGGAAAGCACGTTTGCGGAATTGTTCAATGCGGTTGTGATCAAAAATGAAAGGATGTGACATATTGTTAAAGTCTCTCAATTTGTAATGCGTATATTTTGAGAAGGTTCATTTTTGCGCAAGTTCTGTCAAGCTTATGATGTGAAAGAAAAACAAATTTATAAGAAGTAAGAGTTTTTAAAGGAATTAAAGTTAAAAAATGTAAAAGGATTTTTTGTATAGGGAAGCTATAAAAGCCTAAATTAACGATGTTATACTTTCAGGAAGTGGCGTTAAATGGCGGGAGTATATTAAGTAAGTTCTTTGAGCGCTTGCTCACAGTTTTGTATCCACCAATTTGTCCTGGATGTAAGCAAAGAGTTTCTTCTTGTGGTACGATTTGTCCTGAATGTTGGAGAGGACTCCAATTTATTACAAAACCTTATTGTCCTGTTATGGGAATTCCTTTTGTTTGTGATATGGGAGATGGTTTTCTCAGTGGTGAAGCTCTTAAACACTCTTATCCTTTTTCGCGTGTTCGCTCAGCTATTGTTCACAAAGGCGTGGCGCAAGCTTTGGTAACGCGATTGAAATATGGAGATCACATAGAACTGGCATCTTTTATGGCGAATTGGATGGTATCTGCTGGGCGCGAGATTATAGATGATTGTGATGTTATTATTTCCATTCCTTTGCATTTTCGTCGTTTTTTGAAGAGACGCTATAATCAATCTGCTGAGCTTGCTCGTTATATTGCAGGAGCGCAGAAAAAAAATTTTAAGCCTGGCTGGCTTGTGCGTTGTCGACATACCCGTCCGCAGGTGAATTTATCTGCTAGGGAACGAAAACTAAATGTGTTGAATGCCTTTGAGGTACCTGATAAAGTGAAAAAATATTTAAGGGGGCGTTCTATTTTGCTCATTGATGATGTTTTCACAACAGGTGCAACAGTTACAGCAGCTGCTGCAACATTAAAACGTGCAGGTGCGCGTCAAGTTGATGTGTTGACATTTTCGCGTGTACTAAACGAGGCTTCTATTTTTCCTAATTTTTAAGAGAAGCTTTAAGCCAAAACGAATTTGAAAAGATTGGAGAATAACATTATGAAAGAGATCATACTTTATACACGTCCTCATTGTCCTTACTGCACGAGAGCAAGAGATTTACTTGATAAAAAAGGGGTAAAATATACAGATATTGATGCGTCTACTTCTCTTCGCCAAGAAATGGTGCAGCGCGCCAATGGGCGTAATACATTTCCACAAATTTTTATAGGTGATTATCATGTAGGCGGTTGTGATGATCTGTATACTTTAGAAGAAGAGGGGGAGCTCAATTCTTTGTTGCAAGACGTAGAGAAATTGTAAATGTATGCTCACGGAGTATTTTTTGCCAGAAGCATATAGTTAACATTCATATCTTTTGAACGATTCCAGCTGTCATTTAATGGATTGTAAGTAATACCAATCTCATCAATAACAGTAAGAGTATTTTGGAATAGGAAATTTTTAAGTTCGTGAGGTTTTAAGAATTTTTTATAGTCATGTGTTCCTTTGGGAAGCCAACCTAGGATGTATTCAGCACCTATAATAGCCAGTCCCCATGACTTCCATGTACGGTTGAGTGTAGAGACAAACATCACCCCTTGTGGTTTGAGCATTTTTGCTGTGGCTGCTATGAAAAGATTAACATCAGCCACATGTTCAACAACTTCCATATTGAGGATGATATCAAATTGTTCTCCGTCATTGGCAAGTGCTTCTGCAGTGGTGATACGATAATCAATTGAAAGACCATTTTGGGCTGCATGGTTTTTTGCGACTTCAATATTTGTATGCGCAGCATCAGCCCCCACAACCATAGCACCAAGACGTGTCATTGGTTCGCATAACAAGCCACCACCACAACCAATATCAAGAATTCTCAAATTTTCGAAGGGTGTAAGTGAAACAGGATCACGATTAAATTCTGAACAGATTTTTTCTCTAATATAAGCAAGACGTGTTGGATTGAATTGATGAAGAGGGCGAAATTTTCCTTGTGGATTCCACCATTCCGCAGCGATACGTGAAAAATGATTAATTTCATCTTGGTCAATAGTCGTACGCTTTTCATTTAGCATGTCACGCTCCTTTTACTTTTTTATGATTAAGTCAGATGGATTTTATTTTAAAGTCAAGAGAAAATAATATAAACATAACGGAACTTGCACAAATGATAGATATTCGGTATGTGAAAGGATAGTTTGCTGATACGGTAGTAAGTCTCTATTCTCACTGTCGTTTGAGGGAAGAAATGTAAAGGTAAGAGTGTGAGCGATGGCACGCATTGTCATGAAATTTGGCGGAACATCTGTAGCAAACATTGAACGTATTCATAATGTTGCACGGCATGTTAAAAGGGAGGTGGATGCAGGCAATGAGGTTGCGGTTGTGGTATCCGCAATGGCTGGAAAAACCAATGAGCTTGTTCAGTGGACTTGTGAGGCTTCACCAATATATAAAGATACTTACGAATATGATGTTGTTGTTTCTTCTGGGGAACAGGTAACAGCGGGTTTATTGGCTCTTACACTCCAAGAAATGGGCGTGAATGCTCGTTCATGGCTTGGTTGGCAAATTCCTATTCGCACCGACAGTGCGCATAGTCGTGCACGTATTACAGATATTGATGGATCTTTTTTGATACAGTGTTTTCAGGAAGGTCAGGTTGCCGTTATTGCTGGTTTTCAAGGGTTATCTCTAGATAATCGGATTTCTACTTTAGGGCGTGGAGGATCAGACACCAGTGCTGTTGCTATAGCGGCAGCTATACAGGCTAACCGCTGCGATATTTATACGGATGTGGATGGTGTTTATACAACGGATCCACGTATAGAGCCTAAGGCACGCCGTTTATCAAAAGTTGCTTTTGAAGAAATGCTGGAAATGGCTTCTCTTGGTGCAAAAGTTTTACAGGTTCGTTCTGTTGAATTGGCAATGGTTCATAAAGTCCGTACTTTTGTGCGTTCGAGTTTTGAGGATCCTGATCTATTAGATGCGGGGGATGCAATGAATTCTTCTGGAACACTTATTTGCGATGAGGATGAAATCGTGGAACAACAAAATGTTACTGGTATTGCTTTTGCTAAGGATGAAGCGCAAATTTCTTTGCGTCGGCTTGCAGATCGTCCAGGGATCTCTGCAGCAATTTTTGGTCCCTTGGCTGAAGAGCAAATTAATGTTGATATGATTGTGCAAAATATTTCTGAAGATGGCTCGAAAACGGATATGACTTTTACTGTACCGTCAGCAGATGTAGATAAGGCTGTTACTCTTCTTGAGAAAAATCGTAAAGAAATTGGGTTTGATGTTATCCAATTTGAGAGTGATCTTGCCAAGGTTTCTGTTATTGGTATTGGAATGCGCAGCCATGCAGGTGTTGCGGCTACGGCATTTAAGGCTTTGGCAGAAAAGGGTATTAATATTCAAGCAATCACGACCTCAGAGATTAAGATCTCTATTTTGATTGATAGCGCTTACACTGAACTTGCTGTGAGAACATTACATGCTGTTTATGGACTTGATAAGGGATAGACATTCTTTAGCTCTAAAAAGATTTCTAAAAATATGGACTATGCATATATACAGAGTGTATAGGGCAGTGGAGAATCTGCTGCATAAATGTCGAGAAGAAAAGAATAAGTATACCATCTTTTCAAAGAAACATGTTTAGAGAGGAAATTTTGTAAATGCTAAGATGAGTCCATGTTTTTGATTTCATAGGATTGTTTACACAATTATACAAAATTGGTTTGCTGCACTATATTTCATGGATATTTTCTATTTTCATACAGCGATGATTAGAAAACTCTATCTGTATCTCGTAGATTTATTCTTTTCGTGAAAGATGAATAAAAATCTCAAATAAATGTTTGTGTAATAGTTACTCCTAAAGAAATATTCTCAATTGAAGAAATGTACAAAAGCTCTCTTTTTCCCCTATCGTAATTGATTTATTTGCGCTTACAGGTCTTGGATATGGGGTATTTACAGTAAGCGCAGTAAAACATTTTCTCCTGATCTTTTTCTAGTCCTCAATAACGAAGATTCCCACCACTGCTAATCTATAAACAATCCAGCTCCTCTCGGTTGGTTTCACCTGCTGACCATTCGTATAATTCGCGTCGTAAGATTTTACGGAAAAGTCCTGCTTTGAATATCCACTACATCATCTAAAAACATTTAAAGTGTGTAGGGTCTTATATCACTACCCTAAATGACAATATTTTATAGCATAATAGGATAGCTCTCAATCAACCAAACATCATGTATTCTGTTGTATACAACACATTGATTTATAAAGCTAATTTAGTGTTATTCATATTGAAGGAGAGTCCCGAGTATCGTAAGATTCTTTCGTTTCAAATCTGCTTATCGTGAATCAATCAAGTTCACTTGCGTGCACGTCAAAAGCGGGGCTGGAGTGTGAGTAAAAACTGTACAAGAAAGGAGTAAAAATGCCTCTTATGAATCGTCTTAAGTGCCAAGGGCTGTAGCAACATTGGGGGCTGGCAAATATAAAGATGATGCAGGCTTATTACTCCACAAGCGTAAAGATGGCGGTGCTCAATGGCTTTATTGTTATACCATTCATGGGTGCCGTCGCGAAATGGGCTTGGGTACCTTGAGAGATGTCTCTTTAAAACAAGCCCGTGAATTGGCAACTGAGTGGCATTCTGTTTTAACCACAGTTTGCGCAATAGGAGTATGTTGAGATACTTTTAAATATTATCTATTTTTCTGCAAATACTTGCAATGAGCAATTTGTTCTATGATGATTGCTTTATTGATTACCTCAATAGGCAATGTCTCTTTGCATTTGTGAGTTAAGATTTAACCAGATGCAGGCATATTTCTCCATGTAGGTCAGACATTATTTAAATTCTATTTCTTTTATAAAGTTTATCAGAGAATAAGTTTGAAAGAAAACAAGCCTTTTTTACTGACTTATTGATGATGAGATAAAGCAGGTTAGAAAATTTTCCTCATTTTTCTCTACCATTAGAATAAATTTTAGCGCAATGAATAAGCTAAATTACCTTTTAAAAGCGAGCATAAAAAATACTGTTATTTGTTTTACTGAGAACTATGAAGAGCTTTTTTATTGCGCTTGATATAAATGAATCCATATCCAAGACCAGCCAGAGCTGATAAACCAGACCCACAAAGGACACCAATTTTTGCAGAATCAAGCAGGATAATATCCTTAAAAGCAAGCATTGAAACGAAAATAGACATTGTAAAGCCAATTCCTGCTAAAAAGCCAATGAGTAAAAGGCCTGTCCACGTCATCTGAGGAGGCAGGCGACATAATCCTGATTTCACTGCGAGATAACTAGCAGCAATAATACCACAAGGTTTACCCACAAACAGACCAATCACAACACCAAGCACAATGAACAACGATTCATGAGAAGAAAGATCAAAATTTGCAAAACTAACACCAGCATTTGCAAAGGCAAAAATTGGCATAACGCCGTAGGCAACCCATGGATGCAATGCTTTTTGAACACGTATTACTGGCGCGATCATATCGCGTTGTCCTTTACGCATTTTTTTCAATGCAGTTGAAATATGATGTAGATCTGTTTTGGTATTTTTTTCTTGAAGAACTTGCATTGCGTTGCTCAACATGGTGAGCGGTGCTACAAGAGTACGAGTAGGAAAAACAGGGGTCATCATGCCTAAAATCACGCCGGCAAGGGATGGATGAACACCTGTTGCCATTAACCCCCACCAGATGATTGCACCAGGCAGAATGTAAAGCCATGCTGATGCAAGGCCAATCCATTGAAAAAAGAAAACTAAAGCAATACCTGCTGCGGCAATAATAAGTCCACTAGGGTCAATATTTGTTGAGTAGAAGAAAGCAATAATGAGAACTGCAATGATATCATCAATAATTGCTAAAGATAAGAGGATAATATGAAGATTAGAAGGAATTCTTTTGCCAAGGAGAGCCAGAATGCCTAGCGCAAAGGCAATATCTGTTGCTGTTGGCACAGCCCAACCATTCGTATGTCCCTCATTAAAGTTGAAGCTAAAATAAATAATTGCTGGAAGACAAACTCCACCTATTGCTGCAACGATTGGTAGTACTGCTTGTTTAAAGTCGGCAAGAGCACCTTCATGAATTTCACGTCGAATTTCCATTCCTGCGACGAGAAAGAAAATAGTCATAAGGGCATCATTAACCCAGAAATGCAAATCCCATGAGAGGGAGAAATGGCCAAAGTTAAAGCCAAAAGGTGTATGCCAAAAAGATTCATAAAGAGACGCATATTGAGAATTGGCAAAAATGAGTGCAGCAGCAGCAGCTAATAAAAGGACAATACCGCTGAGAGCTTCAATATGGAGAAAACGCTCGATAGCGGAAAGTGCTTGGTTGGTAACACGAGAAGCACGATTGGGTAGGCGATTTGAAGATAAATCAGACATGAACAACTCCAACTATCAGCAATTTCACAAATATATATTTTGCACAAGCCACTCCGTATGACACTTTTTTTGTATCATACAAAAGAAAAAAGAGGAATAAAGCTTTTAAATTATAGACAACAACATCATGCTGAATGCTAAAACATGGCTTTTAAGGTAATGCTTCATTCTTTACGGAGAGATGTACTTTGTTCAAAACTGTGGACAAATCATTTTGTAAGGCAGATTCAAGATCATTTATTGTAAGTCCCTTGTTGTCTTTTGCTCTAATTTTGACAACCAAGGTTTGAGGATTTTCAGCAAACTCGCCAAAAGCCTTTGAAATCTTTTCCGCTTCGTCATGACTTTTTAGCAGTAGTTTTGGAGTTTGTGTCATCATCAGATAGAAGTTATCATAGAGTTCTTTTTTAAGATCATGTTTTGTGTCACTAAGATTTTGTGCAAGATAAGAAAAAAGCTTATCAATAAAACCAGCATCCGTATAGCTGATGTCAATATCGGTAAGACCAAGATTTTGAGAAGCAGCGATCATAAAATCTTTTTGGGCAGAAAAAAGTTTTTCATCAACATCAACAACCTTTGCGGTTATTTTTCCAGATCCAATATTTTTGATGTTGAAAGACATTGCATTAAGAGAAAGCATACGTTTTTTTTCATCATAAGAAATATCTAGTTTTCCTGAAAGATCAAAACGTTCAAGGTTTATTTTTTTGAGTAAATCTAAGTCTTTTTTTTCTATTTTTTTAGGTAAAACTGAAAAGTTATTAAGAGAAAGAAGAAGTTTTTTCGGTATAGGTTGCTTCCACAGGCTTGGTTTGAATTGGAATGATTCAAGCGTTGCTTTCAACTGTGGTATATCAATGGCGAGATTATTCACTTCTGCATCAGCTGAGGTAATAGCGAGCAGTGTATTGAGAAGGATACCATTTCGTGCTGTTTTTTCAGCGTCCTGATTATTTTCTTTTCTGGCGTTAAGATAAGCTTTAATCAATTTTTCAGGCGTTTGTTTAAGCGGCTTCATTTTGAGACCAGATGTTTTAAATTGTCCGAGCAAGAAAGAAGCATTTTTTTCTGTTTCTTGAAAAAGATCAACTCTTATATTATTCAAAGAAATGGCGCCAGTAATGGTTTTTCCTTGATTGAGAACGTTGTTTTCCCCCAGAATAATGGAATATGCGTAATTAATATCAATGTCATGGGCTTTTATTGCATCACTTTTAGCGACAAGAGACATCTGTTTAGCACCATTTACTGCTATCGTTGTTAAGTCCATGTTTTTAAAGCCAATAGAGCGAATATGACCATTTTTTAAATCAGAAAGCTGAAAATTCTTCATTTCAAATTTTTCAACATTTTGATGGGTATTGTTCACAGAAAGCTGTATATCCGGAGCAACGATTGAGGAAAGTTCAATCCGCATAATTGATTGCAAAAGGCGCGATGTGATTGTACTATCTTTTTCCTTTAGAAAGACACCATTGAGAGAAATTTGGGGAATTTTCACATGAATATCATGATACGTCAAATCAACATTATAGAATGTAAAAGCGCCAGGGATAAAAGAAATAGGAGGACGAGCAGAAAGAGCACCAATTTTAAGTGATGTGCCAGCAGGGGTCGGGAGTGTAACATTTGTTAAGTTGACTTTACCTATGATACTAACATCGGATGTTTCCGCTTTTATAGAACGGCGGGCTATTTCTTGTTTCACAAAATTATTAAGATAGGGTTTTGCCATATAAAAACCACCAACAATTATAATTGCTAGGACAGTAAAAAAACCAATAATACAAGTTAGCCAATATCTTAGATTACTGTGATACTCACTATTAAGATTAACCATCATTTCTTCTTTCGCTTTTATCATTGTATGTGAGAATATAGACAAGTTCCTTTAAGCGAGGACAAAGGTTCAGATAGAGTATGCACCGAACAGTTATCTCCCTCCACCCGCTTTGTACATGTAGAATCATTCTCATCTTTTTGGCAATATGCTTTCATCAGATGTCACCAAATTTCTTTAATTTCAATATTTTATAAAAAATCATTTCATAAGAAGAAGAAAGTCTCTGTCGATTACGATTATGTTTATCATTAAAATATTTAAAAGTTTTCTCATGTAAGCTTTTATCTTGCTGCTATTTATAGGGAAAGTTAAAAAATAAAACATATGTTATTATTTATTGAAATCTAAAGGGGAAAGATGGGTATCATGACAGAAGATCAAATAATGGCGTTTACTATCATTGGATTCATGATGGTTGTTTTTATTTGGGATAGATTCCGTTATGATCTTGTTGCTATTTGTACCTTATTGATTGCCTGTACTGTTGGACTTGTCAGTCCGAAGGAGGCATTTAGCGGTTTCAGTAATGATATTGTTATGATCGTGGGAAGTGTATTTGTTGTCAGTACGGCTATATCGCGTTCTGGTATCATGGAATTTATTATCCAACGGATATGGCCAGATGTAAAATCAGTGCGCTTTCAGTTGGCTTTTTTGGTTATTTCCGTGGTGTTTTTGTCAATGTTTGTGAAAAACATTGGTGCTTTAGCTATCATGCTTCCGATTGCTTTTCAATTTGCTCGTCGTTCTCAGGTTTCGCCCTCTGTTTTTTTGATGCCTATGGCATTTGGTTCTTTGTTGGGCGGTCTTATGACACAGATAGGAACTTCTCCCAACGTTGTTATTTCAGCGATGCAAGAGCGTTTAACGGGGGCTCCTTTTACCATGTTTGATTTTACGCCGGTTGGTGCAGCTGTTGCTACTGCTGGAGTATTATACGTGGTGTTTTTTTCTTGGCGTTTACCTGTTCGTGTCCGTTCAGGTGTATCGTTTGATGATGCTATTGATATTCGTAACTATGTTTCAGAAGTACATATTCCAACAAATTCACCGATTGTAGGAAAAACCATTGTTGATTTGGTGAAGCCATCAGGTGGTGATGTTATGGTGCTTCAAATCATCAGAAACAAGGTGTCTATTTCACCTCTACCAGATTTTGTTTTGTCTGAAAACGATATTGTTTTGCTGGAAGGTTCGCATACAGGATTAGATAGTGTAATGAATTCTGCTCGTTTAGAATTTTCTACGGATAGAACTCTTCCTACGGGTGATAAAGACAGTGACATCGATATTATTGAGGCCGTTGTTACACATAATTCGCCTCTTATTGGTATCAGTGCAAAAGAGTTTTCACTCTTTGATCGCTATAATGTCAATTTTCTTGCCTTAAGTCGTCAGCATGAAAGGATACGGGGAAGGCTTGGTGATATTGTTTTTCATCTTGGTGATGTAATTGTTTTGCAAGGGCAAGATATGATTATTCCAAATTTGTTACGGGAATTGAAATGTTTGCCCTTAGCCAAACGTAATATTGTGTTCGGTAATTTACGACATGGTTTCATCTCTTTGGCTATTTTATTTATAGCGATCATTTTTACGGCTTTTCATATTGTTCCTGTTGCCTTTGCTTTTTTTTCTGCTGCTGCAGCAATGGTTATTTTTCGCGTTTTACCAGCCCGTGATTTGTATCAAGCATTAGATGGCCAAATATTAGTTTTATTAGCAACTCTTATTCCAGTTAGTGAGGCGCTAGAGAAGACAGGATGTACAGATCTTATAGGACAATGGCTGAGTGAATTGGCGGTATTTTTACCACCATCTGGTGCTTTAGCACTGATGCTGGTTACAGCCATGTTAGTAACGCCATTTTTGAATAATGCAGCGACAGTCATGATGGTAGCACCAATTGCATCAAGTTTTGCCCATTCTCTTCATTATAAGCCGGAAGCTTTTCTTATGGCAGTTGCCATTGGTGCAGGGTGTGAGTTTCTTACACCTATTGGACATCAAAGTAATATGTTGGTAATGGCTCCAGGGGGATACCGTTTTAGTGATTATCCACGCTTTGGTGCACCACTAGCAGTATTGGTAGTTATTGTTGCTGTTCCAATGCTCATGTGGATTTGGCCATTACAATGAAATGCTTTTAGAAACTGTAGGTATCAGGTACAAAAGTTTGTCAAGGAGTGAAGAGATATTATATATACAAAGAGTTTTGCTTAAGATTGAGATTTTTATTCATCTTTCACGAAGCTCCAGCATTTATTGATCGGATTATAGGTATTTTCAATCATGACAATAAAACAATAGCTTTTTGTTCAAGAATTTTTAAAAGAATTGCCTTCCCATTATCATTTTACAAGCGAAAATTTAAAAGAATGTAATACAACTATTGTTTTAAAGTTTAAAAAATGGCTGCCATACATACAGGGGGAAGGGGAATATAAAGAACTCTTGATAGAAGGGGCGATGGTGACATGATAGATCTTAAGGCAATGATCATTTCTCTCAAAATTTAAAGAGGTAAAAAACGCAATATGAACCAAAAGGCAGTTATATCATTTTTTGTTGATGCCATTGCAAAAGTCCAAGCGATTCGAATAGATGTTGATTTGAAACACATGGATGAGAAAATTTAAAATTTTTAGTTAATAAGGGCTACCATCTTTGTTCATTTATGCGTAAAAGCACAAGAAAGTAATTTTTCCAAGGTATGATACATGTCGTATGATAGTTTTATTGCTGAAGTTAATGCAGAATTTCGTCAGGAAAAGGCTCTTGCTTTTTGGAGGCGTTATGGTTTTTCAATTATTGGGGCAGTTGTTCTTTTTATATTCATGATAATTGCTTATCAAGTTTATCATCATGAGCAGATAAAAAAAGCCGGTTCTATTGGTGATGCATTTGTGAAAAGCTTTGATTTTGCGGATAAACGTCAATTTGATGAGGCGCTAAAGCAATTGGAAGATGTTAAAGTCTCTCATTTTGGAGGATATCCTTTTCTTGCTCGTTTGCATGAAGCCTCTTTATTTATGGAACAAGGTGATGTTGTTAAATCGGTAGAGGCTTTTGATTCCGTTGCTGCTGATGAAAAAGCACCGCAAATTTTGCGGCAAGTTGCAAGAATTCGTGCTGCCTATATTTTGGTTGATACAGGAACCTTCGATGATGTCAAAAAGCGTGTCAAAGAGATGGCAAATGATATTGATCCTATGCGTATGTTAGCAAGAGAGGCTTTAGGTTTAGCAGCATATAAAGCAGGTAAGATGGATGAAGCAGCTGATTATTTTCGGAAAATTTCTACAGAAGGTGTGCTGAGATCAAAAGTAATAGATCGGGCTCGAATTATGCTTGAGCTTATGCAAGCTGAGGGCAAAGCAAATAAGGAATAAATCTATGTCCCTTACCATTGCTATCGTTGGGCGCCCCAATGTTGGGAAATCAACACTTTTTAACCGGTTAGTTGGGCAAAAATTAGCGTTGGTTGATGATAAGCCGGGCGTTACACGTGATCGGCGTATTCATGCGGCAAAACTTCAAGATTTGCGTTTTGATGTGATTGATACAGCCGGTTTGGAAGAGGCAGCTGATCATACCCTTGAGGGGCGTATGCGTTCTCAAACAAAAGTAGCTATTGATGAAGCAGATCTTATTTTATTTATGTTTGATGCGAAAAGCGGAGTAACACCAAGTGATTTAAATTTTGCTTCGCTGATACGCAAGTCAGGAAAACCAATTGTGCTTGTTGCCAATAAGTCTGAGTCGAAAGCGGCAAAAGGAGGAGAGTATGAAGCGTGGTCATTAGGGTTTGGAGAGCCTTGTCCAATATCTGCTGAACATGGTTTGGGGCTTACAGATCTTCGTGATGCAATTATAGATGCTATTGGTAGAGCGCGTGCTTTTGAAAGAGAACACAAAGGAGAGACTATTGCTGTAGAGCCTGCATCTGTTGGTGATGATGTGGAAGATTTGCAAGAAGAGGAGTGTGTTTACGATGAAAATAAGCCCATTCGGATTGCAATTGCAGGGCGTCCCAATACAGGAAAATCAACTCTCATCAATAGCATGTTGAAACAAGAACGATTATTAACAGGACCAGAAGCGGGACTTACGCGCGATTCTATTTCGGTAGATTGGCAATGGCGCGGTCGACATATTAAACTTTTTGATACTGCAGGTCTGCGTCGAAAGTCAAAAATTCAAGAAAAATTAGAAAAACTTTCTGTTGCGGATACTTTACGTGCCATTCGTTTTGCAGAGGTTGTGGTAATTGTTTTTGATGCAACGATACCTTTTGAAAAGCAAGATTTGCAAATTGCTGATCTTGTGATTCGTGAAGGACGCGTTCCGCTTATTGCTTTTAATAAGTGGGATCTTGTAGAGAATAGTCAGGAAACATTGATTGATTTGCATGAAAAATGTAGCCGCCTTCTCCCACAGGTTCGTGGTTTAAGAGCTGTCCCTTTATCAGGCCAATACGGTCAGGGAATTGATAAACTGATGGAAAATATCATGATGATGCACCGTGTATGGAATCGCCGTATTTCCACGGGCAAATTGAATCGATGGCTTGAAACTGTTGTTGCGCATCATCCTCCACCGGCAATTTCGGGGCGTCGACTTAAAGTTAAATATATAACACAGGTTAAGACACGTCCCCCTGGGTTTGTGATTTCTTGTTCGCGACCAAAAGTAATGCCTCAATCGTATTTACGTTATCTGTCCAATGGATTGCGTGATACGTTTGATATGCCTGGTGTACCAATTCGCATATCATTACGAGCATCTGATAATCCTTTTGCAGTACGTTCCAGAAAGAAATAATTCTTCTTTGAGTAAGTGAAGGTCTGTTGAATAATGCATTGAAAAGTCAGCTTATTTCACAAATATAATGTATTATTCTCAAGATTGAATTGATCAATTCAATAGATAATAGCGTTATTTTTAATAAAAGAGAAAACAGCTCTTTATTGAGCAAGAGATTGCTTCATTTTGTTGTAGCGTAAACGTCATTCTTTAGCATAGTGATATGAGGCATATAAAACTGTACATATGGGGTGTTTTTATGAATTGTATGGCGAATATTCAGAGTAGAGTCTGTCCAAAGTGTTTATGAGATGAAACATTATGGGGGTCAACAGTAAGGCTACCTTCGAGAAAATTCAGATTGTTTACAGAGAGGCTCTGAGAGAAGCCCTCGTGTTTTGGTGGGGAAAAGTTCAAAATAATGTATTATGATAGTGAATATCATAATATTCGGCTATTTCAACTTCTCTTGCCCAGAAAAAAGAAAATTGTTTATGGAGAGGTTGTGAGAAGAAGCAATATATGAAACAAAATCGTTTTGGGAAAAAACGCATAACAATGCTGTTTTGTGTAAAGAAAATTGCTAAACATTTAGCATTATGGGACAGAAAAGCAAATTTACAGTGGTTTATTCAAATAAAAAGCAAAGCTATTTCCTAGTTTATCAATATTCAACAGTGAAGAGACGATCAAGAAAGCGCTTACAGTTGTGAAAAATTGTATTAGTTATATCTAAAATTCTCTTTATAGAACAATCCATAAATCAGAGTCTGAAGATTATATTTTAAGATAAAAAAGCTCTCATGAGAACCATATATTATTTACTCATGATGGATGAGATATACAATAAAGATATTTTTTCAATATGTTTTAGAGTTGTGTTATAAGGAGAGAGTGTGCATTAGGGTGAGAGAGCACTGTATTATTTGCAGATGAGAGATGATTATTTTAAGATATATCAGTGATTGAAATTTGTAAAATTGGAAGGCATATTATTTATTGCGATAAATTGTGATAGATTTCTTTTAGCATCTTGACGAATAAATTCGCGAACAATATGATGCCCAAGGTTTTGTAAAGTATGTTTTGACTCTGCTTTTTAACGAAGGAGCTGATGATGGCAAAGGACGGTGAACCCGTTATGCCAAGAGAGAGAGCTGAAGGAAAAAAGCAAGGAGACTGTTTTCATTCAGAGGATTTGGAATGTCGTAGTCATAAGTTAGGTTTAGCTTTAATGCGTAAACAGGCATTAAAGAAGCGGGAAGAGAAGGATGGGAGAGAAGAAAAAAACGGTGGGATTGCACGTGCAGTTAAGCTTTCCAGTGAGTTTTTGGCAAGTATTGTTGTAGGTGTTGTTTTGGGGTTGGGATTTGATAAGATAGCAGGTTCATTACCATGGGGGTTGGTGTTTTTTCTTTTTCTTGGATTTGCTGCTGGTGTATTGAATATTCTTCGGTCTGTGGGCTATATCGCTTCCAGTCAATTAGAGAAAAAAGGCGTATTGCGCCAAGACAAAGGGACCAATGAAAGGTCCGATAAATGAGGTTGAAGTGACATCGCACGCTCCAGATCCTATTCATCAGTTTGAGGTTTCACAACTGATTAAGATTTCCATAGGAAATATGGATTTTTCATTTACAAATGTATCACTTTTTATAGTGGCGACAGTTGTTGTAACGTCAGTTTTTCTTTTCATATCATCATCAAGTCGTGGATTAGTTCCAACACGAATGCAGTCTCTTTCAGAAATGGCGTATGAGTTTGTAGCGTCAACTTTGCGAGAATCATCTGGAGTGCAGGGAATGCAGTTTTTTCCTTTGGTTTTCTCCTTGTTTAGTTTTATTTTGGTTGCTAATTTTATTGGTCTTTTCCCTTATTTTTATACGGTTACTTCTCAGATTATGATCACGTTTGCATTGGCGATGTTGGTTATTTTGACGGTGATAAGTTATGGTTTTTATAAACATGGGATTGGTTTTTTGAAGCTATTTGTTCCCAGTGGTGTCCCTGTTATGATTTTACCTCTTGTGACGATGATTGAGGTTATTTCTTTTCTCTCTCGTCCCATCAGTCTTTCACTTCGTCTTTTTGCTAATATGCTTGCTGGTCATATTACCCTCAAAGTATTTTCAGGTTTTGTCGTTTCAATGGTTGGGGTAGGAATCGTAGGCATTGGTGGTTCAATTTTACCGCTTATTATGACCGTAGCGATTACTGCTCTTGAATTTTTAGTTGCATTTCTTCAAGCTTATGTCTTTACGGTTTTAACTTGTATGTATCTTAATGATGCAGTTCATCCAGGACATTAATAAAACTGGCGGTTTTCCGTCGAATGGTACAATTTCGCTTTAAAGGAGAATAATATGGAATTGGTGCTTGCAGCAAAATATATTGGTGCTGGTCTTGCTTGCTTTGGTATGGCGGGTACGGCTTTGGGTTTAGGAAATATCTTTGGGAGCTATCTTTCTGGTGCGTTACGCAATCCATCTGCTGCCGATAGCCAGTTTGGCCGTCTCGTTTTTGGTTTTGCTGTAACAGAGGCTTTGGGTATTTTTTCATTACTCATTGCTTTGTTGCTTCTTTTTGCGGTTTAATCGCTTTTTAAGTAAGGGTATGTCTGTTGTCTTGTAACAGGCAGACATGCCCTTTTGCTTTTGAGCCAAAGGATGTGAGTGAATTGTTGTCAATATCAAGGATTTTTCATTAAGTTATTTGAAGGATAAAAAGGATGTTTGTTTCCAGCGCTTATGCACAGACCACTGAAGCATCTATAGAGCATATCAAGAGTGCAGCAGGGCATGTAGATCGTGTATTTCCGCCTTTTGATTTTGTGCATTTTGCTTCACATCTTTTTTGGTTAGCGATTTCTTTTGGTTTTTTTTATCTCTTCATCTCTCGTGTGATTGTACCGCGTATTGGCGGCGTTATTGAAACTCGTAGAGATCGAATCGCATCTGATTTGGATCAGGCAATGCGTATGAAGCAAGAAGCAGACACCGTGGTTGAAACTTACGAACGCAAATTAGCAGAAGCACGTTCACAAGCATATGTTATAGCGCAGGCTGCTAGTGAGGAAATAAAGGAAAAGGCTGAACTTGAACGCAAGGAAATTGAAGCAAGTTTAGAGAAAAAGCTAGCAGATGCTGAGAGAAAGATAGTAAAAATACGAGATAAAGCTATGCAAAATGTTGGCTCAATTGCTGAAGAAGTGGCTTCTGAAATTGTAAAAAAATTGATTAATGTTGATGTTAACAAAGAGATTATTCATTCAACTGTTAAAGCTGCGGATTACTAAAGGATACAAAAATGACTGATACTTTTTGGGCTTTTGTTGGATTAGTTCTTTTTTTGGCTCTTTTGGTCTATTTCAAAATTCCACAGATGGCGGTGCAGCATCTTGATGCACGAGCAAAACGTATCAAAGATGAGCTTGATGAAGCTCTGCGCCTTCGTGAAGAGGCACAAGAATTGCTGTCTGAATATCAGCGCAAACATGCGGAAGCGGAAAAGGATGCGCAAGAGATTATTGCAGCAGCCAAGCATGAGGTTGCAGCTGTTATTGCTGAGGCGCGTGCAAAAGCAGAAGAGTATGTAAAAAATCGCAATAAATTGGCAGAGCAAAAAATTGCTCAAGCAGAAGCCGATGCGGTAAGGATGGTTTCTTCATCTGCTATTGATTTAGCAGTTTCGGTTGCTCGTACGCTTATTGCCAAAGAGTTGACTTCTAGCAAAGAGAATGAGCTTATTGAAGAGGCTCTTTGTGAAGAATCCCTTACTAAAATAAAAACATATCTTAATTAATAGCTTGAGCTTTTTAGAAAATTGATCCTTCACAGTATAGTTTCTTTTGAGGAATTGAGTTTTTTATATCTTTCAAATTTATCTCACGATATTAATTGATATACTTCATTGAGCTATATATCTACAGCTTTCAGGCTTATCTTGGAATGCCGTTCATAAGATGATAACGCAAGAATCAGAAGATATGGCTATTTTTATCTTTATGAAAAAATGAAGATTTCCTCTTCATTTGTATTGATAAGCTCAAAATGTTGCAACAGCTCTTATATTAAGATATTTCCTGAGAAGCATATTGGCTCTTTTCTCAAAGAGTTTTTATCCATATATTTATTTTTCTTATAAGAGATAAAAAGACATCTTTTTACCATGAAGAGAGTTCGAAGAGAGATATTCTTACTTATTTTATGTTTTCTTTTAGATATCTAAAACGGTAAATTATCATTATCAATTCATGCGCTATTTTTTGAGGATGCACAAAATTTTTCACGAGCTATTATACTATCAAACACCATCATTTAAGGCTGTCATATAAGGTGTATAAAATTTTACAGATGAGATATGGAGATGAGTATTCAGTGTATAGAGTGTCTTGCAGAACTTATGAGTAAACGGCATAGAATGATCAGCTAAGTAAAGTTTGTCAAGAAAAGTTGGACTGTTTACAGAGAGGCACTGATAGAATCCTTGGTTATTTAAAGCAGGGAAAAAGTCAGAAGTATTATTTACAATTATAAATTTTACAATGAATGAAATTTCTCTCAAGTTTTATAATGATATTTTCTATATTTAGTGCTCAAAATACTCAAATAGAATTCTCTTCTTTTTTAATATTTTTTCAGTTGAGAAGATGTTTAAATTTTAAATTACAAGTTTTGAAAAATCCGCTATTGCTTCTGTACTGGTATGAATACGTCTAAGAAGAGCAAGACGATTAGTACGAATATTAGGATCTTTATCATTTACCAATACTTTTTCGAAAAATCTATCGATCAATTTTCCCAGTGGGGTTAGTATATTGAGTGCATTTGATAAGTTTGTTGCACGGATGTCGTTACAAATCTTATCTTCTATCTCAATAATTGCTTGATAGAGTTGTATTTCTTCTATCTCAATAAAGAGCTCAGGATTAATTTCATTTATTATTGTTGCTGTATCTTTTTGAAATTCGTTCTCAAGAATATTTACGGTACGTTTCACGGCGGCTAAAAAATTACTTCCATCACTTGTA
This sequence comes from Bartonella sp. ML69XJBT, assembly GCF_028618515.1. Lineage (GTDB taxonomy): Bacteria > Pseudomonadota > Alphaproteobacteria > Rhizobiales > Rhizobiaceae > Bartonella. The sequence continues at coordinate 56,829 of NZ_JAQITB010000009.1, read as the reverse complement.
TTGATAAAAACGATGAGTGCTTCGACGTGACGTGCAACGAGCAAAAAATCATCAGCATTTTTATTTAAGACTGCTTCAATAGCATCATAACGTGCACCTTCCTCTTTGAGATAAATTTTTAAACGTTCATGAAAAAAAACTAATAGATCTGATAAAATATATTCTACTTTTTCCAGAAAGTAAGTTGGCGATTGTGTATTTTCTCTTTGAGATGTCTCATATTCTTTTTTTTGTTGTAAAAAAAGATTTGCTGCCAAATGAAACAATGGCATAAGATTAATTTTCCAGTCACGCAAAAGCACAAGCCTAATAATTCCCAATGCTGCTCGTCTTAATGCATAGGGATCTTTTGAGCCGGTTGGTTTTTCATTAATCAGCCAAAAACCGACAAGCATGTCAATTTTATCAGCTAGCGCAATTGTTATAGCAAGAGGCTCTTGCGGAATGCGATCTGTTGGGCCAAGAGGTTTATAGTGGTCTTCAATTGCTTCAGCTACGCGAGGATCTTCTCCCTGAAGAAGAGCATATTTTCTTCCCATGAGTCCTTGCAATTCAGGAAATTCTCCGACAACTTCTGTTTGCAAATCAGCTTTTGCAAGTACTGCTGCACGTTTTGCTAACAAAGGATCAGCTTGCACCAAAGGAGCAATTTTTTGTGCGAGTGCAGCGATGCGTTCTATTCTTGCACTTTGCGTACCTAATTTTGCATGGAAAGTTACATTTAAATGATCAAGTCGTGCCATTCTTTGATCGAGAGGCTTTTTAAAATCAAGATCAAATTTTTTTATAGAAGATTCTAAGTTTTTGATATCAGGCAGATCATGCTGGTCTGTTTGCCAAAAATAGAGTGCATCCGAAAGACGAGCACAGATAACTCTGCTATTCCCCTTAGAAATTTCCTTGCCCTCGTCACTTGCAAGGATATTAGAAACAAGAATAAAATAAGGAGAAAGCTTGACTTTTTCACCTTGTTTTCTTGTTACAAAACATTTTTGATTGGCTCGAATGGTTAAGCGAATAATTTCTGGAGGAATATCAAGGAAGGATTTATCAAAATTTCCCATAAGCACCACAGGCCACTCAACGAGTCCTGCGACTTCTTCTAAGAGGACACTATCTTGAACCAGCTCTAAGCCATTTGCAAAGCAAAGATTTTGGGCATCTGCCAAAATAATATTCTTTCGCTTTTCCGCATCAAGGATAACTTTATGGGCTTCAAGTTTGGTAATATAATCTTCAAAGCGACGAACTTGGATTGGTTTTCCGTCACTTAAAAAACGGTGACCATAGGTCAGATTATTGCTTTTAAGGGAACCAATAGTAAAGGGAACGACATGCGTTTCACCAATTTCTGGTCCAAAGATGCAGAGAATATTTTGTAAAGAGCGAATCCATTTCAGTGCTCCACTTTGTTCTGAATCTTTTCCCCAGCGCATAGATTTTGGCCATGGAAAATTGCGAATAATATCCGGTACAATATCAGCGATAATTTCTTCTGCATTCCGGCCTTTTTTTATGATTTTAGCGATATAAAATTCACCTTTTTTACTATCATGCGCAATATGTGCTTCAGAAATATCCCTTAGACCTGTTGAGCGTAGAAAGCCATCAATCACATGCTGGGGTGATTTTGTACTGGGACCTTTACGTTCTTCATGGATATCTTTTGAACGCAGTGAAAGGCCACGGATGTCTAATGTTAATCGACGAGGTGTCCAATATTCACAGGCAGCTTTATAGGTTAAACCTGCATTGACAAGTTGATCTGTTACACATTTTTTGAGATCAGCGGCAGCTTTTCGTTGCATGCGTGCTGGGATTTCCTCGCTAAAAAGTTCAAGAAGAAGATCAGACATCAGGCTTCTCCTTTAGTCTGTATTTGTCCTGCCTCTGTGTGTAAGAAGGCTTCTCCACAGCGGCGTGCGAGATCGCGAACGCGCAATATATAACTCTGTCGCTCAGTTACAGAAATAACACCTCGTGCCTGTAAAAGATTAAAGATATGGCTAGCTTTAATACATTGATCATAAGCCGGTAAAACACACAAGTGCATGCCATTTTCATGATTTGGTTTCCCCGCCTCAAGAAGTGCAATGCACTCGCGTTCTGCGTCAATAAAATGTTGATGGAGAAGACTAGTATCAGCAAATTCAAAATTATAGTATGAATATTCTTGTTCTGCTTGTAAAAAAATATCTCTATAAGTTATTTTGTCTTTTCCCTCTAAACCATTAAAGTTGAGATCATAGACGTTATTAACACCTTGGATATACATTGCTAGACGTTCAAGCCCATAGGTGAGTTCTCCTGAAACTGGAGCACATTCAATGCCACAAACCTGTTGAAAATAAGTAAATTGAGAAATTTCCATTCCATCACACCAACACTCCCATCCCAGTCCCCAAGCTCCAAGCGTTGGACTTTCCCAATCGTCTTCAACAAAACGGATATCATGAAGTTTTGTATCAAGACCAATCGCTTGTAGCGATTTAATATAAAGCTCTTGTAAATTGAAGGGCGAGGGTTTGAGAAGGACTTGAAATTGATAATAGTGCTGTAAGCGATTTGGATTTTTACCATATCGCCCATCTGTTGGGCGTCGAGAAGGTTGGACGTAAGCCACTTTCCAAGGGCGTGGTCCCAGAGAGCGCAGTGTGGTGGAGGGATGAAAAGTTCCAGCTCCAACCTCCATATCATAAGGTTGCAAAATTGCACACCCATAATGAGCCCAATAATTTTGCAAAGTTAAGATAAGTCCCTGAAAAGAACGTTTGGGATTAAGATGTTCAGGCAGTTTCACACTTTATACTCTTTTTAATATTTAACCAACAGACAGCAACCAAAGGAGTTTCAGCCTCTATCATTGTCTATTATTTCATGTGCTTGTGGTCAAGCATCGTTGTTTATTGCAAGCCAAATTTCAATTTTTTTTCGATTTTTTTGGAGTCTTTTGCTTCATTATCAATGGCATGATTCCATTGAAAGATTGCTTCATGTTTGCGTCCGACTTGCCAATAGGCATCGCCTAAATGATCATTTAATGTTGGATCTTCAGGTTGCAATTTAACAGCATTTTCTAATATCTGCACAGCTTTGTTATATTGTTTAAGCTTGTAATAGGCCCATCCTAGAGAGTCGAGGATATAACTGTTTTGCGGCTGTAATGCAGAAGCTTTCTGGAGCATGTTGAGCGATTCCTCAAGTTTTTGATCACGATCAACAAGTGAATAGCCTAGATAATTAAGAACTTGCGGTTGATTGGGAACAAATTCAAGAGCTTTTCGCAGGTCGCTTTCAGCTTTTGACCATTGATCTAGACGTTCGAAAGCAATACCACGTTGATAAAAGAGTTTCCAATCATCTCGTTGAAAATTTTTTATCTGCGCAATAGCACGATCTAGGACTTTTGTAGCTTCTACAAATTTATGATCTTGCATATAAAAGGCAGCCAGCGTTATCAACATAGCGCGGTCATTGGGAAATTTTTTATTTAATGCGTTAAGTAATTTGATAGCTTCATTGTAATTATTGTGATTGGCAAGAAGAAATGCCAGCTGAAGCTGTCCATCTTTATAATAAGGCGACTTAGGTGGTAAAGCGCGATAAAGTTTAATGGCTTGATCAGGATTATCTAATTTAGCAGAAATAAGCGCGAGTTGGAACAGCGTTGCATCACTTTGAGGATAAAGGGCAAAAGATAATTGTTTGAAAATACGTGCAATTTGTCCTGAGTTTTTATAATTGAGTGCTGTTCCAAAGTTGTATAACACCTCACCAGCTCCCTGTTGAGGTGTCTTAACTAATCTTTCTAAGGAAGCACCTTTTTCAATTTTTTTCAGGATATTTTTAAGAACCTCTCGGCCTGACAACATTTGTTCGCCATGCTTCATAGTTTGAAGAGCCTGATTGCGCATGTTATGGCGCAATTGGAATGAGGCGTAGGCTATAATAATACGCTCATAGGTATTAGGAGCTATAAGATTCCCTTGTTTGTTATTAAGCGCCTGTATGAAATGTTTTTTTGCGTCTTGTGTTTGCTCTGCAAGGTCGTTCATAAGTGCAAGATGATAATGTATAAAAAGGCTATACCAAGCAGGTCCTTTGATCTTTTCAAGATCAGCAATTGCTTGAGCTTTTTGTCCAGAACCGAATGTGATCCATGCACCGATGAGTTCAGGTATTGGATTATTATGACGTGTAGGAGGTCCTTTTAATTGCAAAAGAAGTTGAGCATTCTTGTAATCTCTTTTGATGAGGCTTTCTATCGACAATGTCAAGGACACAAAAGGAGTTATAACATTTTGTTCTTTAAGTTTTTTTGCTTGCTGAACAGCTTCTTTAAAGTTTCCCACAGAAAGCATAGCTTCAAGGAGCTCTTTTTGTGTTTCAATGTTATCAGGTTTGTAAGAGAGTGCTTGTTTAAAATAATGAATGGCAAGATCTATTTTATTTTCATGATTTGCCACTCTTCCAGCTAAATAGGCACCCGTAAATGATGTTGGATTTATAGTGGTGTTTATTTTGCTAGAGGTTGCTGATGGCATCAGCATGATACCCACGATAAAGAATGTCAAAAAGCGGGATACCGTTGCATTGCACATAGGGCTAATCCTTTTCAAGATAATCAATCGATTGTATAGTTTATAGATCATGTCCGATTACTTTGTTGAAAAATATTGTGTTTCCTGCCAAGTATCAGTTTATGCGTGCAATACAAAAATCAACAGTCTCAATAAGAGCATTGTAGGCAAGATTTTTGTTGAGGTGGGCAAGAGCGTCAATTGCACGCTTTCCATAAAGGCGAGCTTGTTCTATGGTATCTATGAGGCTATCATATTTTTCTATTAAGTGCCGTGCATATGCAAAGGCTTCATTATTGTTATGACCGTCTTCAAGAGCTTGTTTCCAGAATGCTTTTTCTACCGTATCACTACGTGCATATGCGAGAATAACAGGCATTGTGATTTTTCCTTCTCTAAAATCATCCCCTATATTTTTTCCCAAATTTTGAGCAGAACCACCATAATCAAGTGCGTCATCAATCAATTGAAAAGCTAGTCCTAGCAATGTTCCATATTCACGCAATGCAGAACGCTCTTTATCTCCATAGTCCGCAATAATTGGTCCGACTTCAGCGGCAGCTGAAAAAAGTGCTGCCGTTTTTGCATTGATAACTTTGAGATAGTCTGAAGCGCTGGTTTCAATGTTTTTTGCAACAGAAAGCTGCATCACCTCTCCCTCAGCAATAATTGCCGCAGCATTTGCAAGAACAGAGAGCGCTTCTATAGAACCAACATCAACCATCATTTTAAAAGCTTGTCCCAACAGAAAATCACCAACAAGTACGCTTGCTTGATTTCCCCAAATCATTCGTGCAGTAGATTTTCCTCGTCGTAACTCACTCTCATCAATCACATCATCGTGTAATAAGGTTGCTGTATGCATAAATTCAACAGCTGTTGCAAGCCTTATATGCCCTTCATTTTGATAACCAAACAGATGAGCGGAAGCTAGTGTGATCATTGGACGTAAGCGTTTTCCACCTGATGAAATAAGATGGTTAGAAATTTCAGGGATCATTTCAACCTCTGATTTTGCCATAGAGAGGATCAATTGGTTGACGCGCTCCATATCATTTTTGGTAAGATTAATGAGGGATTGAAGGGATATTTGATTGTTTTTTGTTTGATCTAGTTTTGTAGCTACGCGCAATATGTTTACTCCCAGAGTATTGCAATGGACTTATGTAATTTCTATTTTGTCCCTAACATAAAGGGGGTTTTGTTTTGACACAAGCTTTGGATGATATTTGCAAGAAATGTTTTTAAATTTGTGGAATGTTGCTGTGATAAAATTTCAAGAGTAAAAGTTTGAAATAGCTTTTTTTGAGCAGCACTGAATAAGAAAAAAGACAGTTTATAATAAACATTAGGTTTTCATAAATGGATAAAACAACGAATCAGACTGATGAAACAATAGACAGTTTTCATCGCGGGAAGTTTTATTTGGTTCAACCACGCACCTATGGTCATCGCTCTGGAATGGATGCTATGTTGTTAGCCAGTTTGGTTCCCAGTAATTTAAAGGGCAAGGTTGTTGATTTAGGAGCGGGTACTGGTGCAGCAGGTTTGGCGGTTGCTGCGCGTTGCCCACAAGTTTATGTTACATTGGTTGAACGCTCAGTTTTTATGGTATCTTACGCACAAAAAACGCTTATGCTCAAACAGAATGAAAAATTAGCTGAGCGAATTTGTTTGTTAGAAGCAGATGTTACTTTGAAAGGGAAGAAGCGTTTAGAAGTAGGATTGGTGGATAATTCTTTTGATTTTGCGATTATGAATCCACCTTTTAATAATCCTGCCGATCGCAAAACACCTGATAAACAAAAATCTGAGGCACATGTTATGCCTGAAGCCATGTTTGATCATTGGTTACGAAGTGCAGCAGCAATTGTTAAGCCAGGTGGATATTTAGGATTAATTGCACGTCCGCAATCATTAAATGATATTCTCTACGCTTTTAAAGGGCGTTTTGGTGGTATCTGTATCATTCCCGTTCATGCACGTGCAACAACGGCGGCAATTCGTATTTTATTTTATGCAAAACGAGGAAGTAGAGCGGCCTTGTCTATATTACCGGCATTGATTATGCATGAGGGCAGTAGCCATGCTTTTTCACCGCGGATTGACGCAATCAATAATGGATGTATAAGTTTGTGGGAACTTTTAAAATGATATCTTGTATTTTTCAAGTTATTATTTAAATTCAAACTTAGATCTTTAACCCTCTAAAGGAGATTTAGATTTTGAGTGAAGTGGGATGTGATACTATATTTTGGCTTTGTTTAGGCAATTTTGTGTTTAGTTATGTTGTTCCCTTTTTATTAGTTTATCTTTTCTCCTAGCTTATAAGGAAGTTTTATTTTGATGGAAGTTATCAAAAATCTTATTCCGCATCGTTTTTATTCGAGTAAACTTGAAATCCCTGTGGTGCGTCTTCATGGGGCGATTATGGATTCAACGACACTAATGTCACGTACGCTTTCCTTGGGGAGGTGTGCGAGTCTTTTAGACAAAGCTTTTGCATACAAAAAGGCACCGGCTGTTGCACTTATTCTTAATTCTCCTGGTGGTTCGCCGGTGCAATCGCGTCTTATTTTTAAACGCATCCGTGATTTGGCAGAGGAAAAAAAGAAACAGGTTCTTGTCTTTATTGAAGATGTAGCTGCATCGGGTGGTTATATGATTGCTTGTGCGGGAGATGAGATTTTTGCTGATCCTTCTTCGATTGTTGGCTCTATAGGAGTTGTGTCAGCTTCCTTTGGTTTTCCTGAGCTTTTGAAGAAAATTGGTGTTGAGCGGCGTGTTTACACGGCAGGAAAAAACAAGGTTACCTTAGATCCATTTCAGCCTGAAAAGAAGGCAGATATTGAGCATTTGAAATCTCTACAACTCGAAGTTCATCAGACTTTTATTGATTTGGTTAAAGAACGGCGTGCAGCGAAGCTATCAAATGATCCGGATATTTTTACAGGAATGTTTTGGAGTGGGAAGAAAGGCATTGAACTTGGCCTTGTTGATGGATTGAATGATGTACGTTCTGTTATTAAAGAACGTTTTGGGGATGATACAAAACTTCGATTAATTACGCCTCCAAAAAGTCTTTTAGGACCTAAAACGCCTGCAGGAGTTACGGCTCATGTGGTTTCTACAGCAGTTGACAGTGTATTTATAACCGCACAAGAGCGTGCACTGTGGCAACGTTATGGTTTGTGATGAGGGCGACAATTTAAGAGCTACGCGGGAGAGCTAGTAATTTTACCTAAAAATACTTGTAAGAAAGAACGAACTTGAAATGGTGCGAATGATTGCATTCAGTTTATTGTGTATAGCAGCTTTTCATATTTATTATTTAATAAGGAAACGGTTGCAGAAGATGTTCTGGGGAGGAGGGGTAGAAGAAGCTAAACCGAGTACAAAAAAACGGGGTAGGTTGGTAAAGGATCCCTATACAGGTGAATATTACGTCAGATGATCTCGGATGTACGAACTTCATTCAAAGGTTATTCTTATAGATTCACCCCCATTAAGCTGAATTTGGCTTTGCATGTTGTTGGACAGCGCGCTGATGGTTATCATTTAATAGAAAGTTTGGTCTATTTTAGTCTCAGTGGTGATTGTTTAAGCTATGCTCCGTGTAAAAATGATCACTTTGTTCTAACAGGTCCATTTGCACAAGGGCTTATTGCTGATTCAGATAATTTGGTTATCCGCGCACGTGATTTTATGCGCAAGACCTTTCCTGAAAGTGCTAAACCAGCTTTTTTAAAACTTGTTAAAACATTGCCTATTGCTTCAGGTATTGGTGGTGGCTCTGGTGATGCAGCGGCTGTTGTGAGTATATTGCATCAACAGTGGAATCTTAATGATTCTTGTGAAAAATTAGCAGAAATGAGCGTCATTCTTGGTGCCGATGTACCAATGTGTCTTTTGGCATTGGAATATCAGCAGCCGCTTTTTGTCAAAGGAATTGGCCAAGATATTACACGAATAAAGGAAGCTTGTTCTCTTGCAATGGTGTTAGTAAATCATGGACAACAGATTGCAACGGAAGCTGTTTTTAAAGCTGTAGAAAAGCACAACCATTCGCCTCTAAAGATTGATCCAGAAGCTCTGAAGACAGTTGATGCATTGGTTGAGGCGTTACAAGAAACGCGCAATGATCTTTTTGCTCCTGCTTTGAAAGTTGCGCCTCAATTAAAGGAAGTGTTATCCATATTAGATGGGTGTGGCTCTCTTTTTTCTCGCATGTCTGGAACGGGAGCAACTTGTTTTGGTATTTTTAAGAATCAACAAGCAGCACAAAAGGCAGCTCTTTTTATTAAATCAATGCATCCAAGTTGGTTTGTGCAACCGATTATGACTTTAGGAAAGATTTAAGAGAGAAAGATTTTTGTTATGTGCAATGGAGAGATTAGATACTAGAATAAGTATTTTTGGTTTCTAGATCAGATGGGCACATGCTAAGATAATGTTTAGTGGAAGAATCAGAGAGTGGTGCGAAGACTCTATATTTAAGCTCTTTTATTTCTATGCTTGCAGAAAAAAGCAGGCTGTGAAATGGTGTATTTCTTTGTATGTGTGATTTATAAAAGATGTCTAATCTACCACTACAGCCGAATTTTTCATATGAATTAGATTTGCAAAGCCAAGGTTTTTTTCATATAGCAGGTATTGATGAAGTAGGACGTGGGCCTCTTGCTGGGCCTGTAGTAACCGCGGCAGTCATTTTGGATAAAGATCATATTCCTGATGGGTTAAATGATTCAAAGAAGCTGTCTTTTCTACAACGCGAGAAATTCTATAATGAAATTTTACAAAATGCATTAGCAATTTCAATTACGAGTCTTTGCGCCCATACGATTGATCAGTCTAATATTAGAAAAGCAACTTTAGAAGCAATGCGTCGCTGTCTTACAGGATTAGCAGTTCCAGTTCACTATGCACTCATTGATGGACGTGATATTCCTTCTGAATTACCATGCCCAGCAACTGCTTTGATTAAAGGCGATCAACGTTCGGTTTCAATCGCAGCAGCATCTATTATTGCTAAAGTAACGCGGGATCGGATGATGGAATATGCAGGGCAAATTTATAAAGGCTATGGTTTAGAGAAGCATGTAGGATATGCAACGCGAGCACATCGTGTTGCTCTTGATAAATATGGGCCAATTGTGGGATTACATCGTTATAGTTTTGCTCCTCTCAAATGGCGCTATAGGAATGATGTTTTATGACAATTCTCCCTCTCAATAGCGCTTCGATAAAGCAAGCCGTTGCACTTCTTGAACAGGGGAAGTTAGTCGCTCTACCAACAGAAACGGTCTACGGATTGGCTGGTGATGCAACCAATGGGAGGGCAGTAGCTTCTATTTTTTCGACAAAGAGGCGTCCACAATTTAATCCTCTTATTGCTCATGTCAGTAGCATTGATATGGCGCAGCGCTACGTTGAAATTGATTTTCTTTCGCGTCGATTAATGGAGGTATTTTGGCCAGGACCTTTAACATTTGTTCTTCCTTTAAAGGTACAGCATAATATCCACCCTTTAACCACTTCTGGTCTGAATACACTGGCTGTTCGTTTTCCCAATAGTCGTTTTGCAGAAATTGTGGAATATTTTGGTCGACCTCTTGCTGCTCCTAGTGCCAATCAGTCAGGGCGTCTTAGTCCTACTTCGGCTGAAGCTGTTTTTGCATCTTTAGGGAGATCTGTTCCTTTGATACTTGATGGAGGAGTTTGCACAATAGGGATTGAATCAACAATTATTAAGGTTTGTAATGAAGATATTTACCTTTTGCGTTCTGGAGGGCTTGTGGTGCAAAAGATTGAAGAAGTTGCGGGAAGATCGTTAAAACGGATAGATCAGCGGGTTACGATTGAAGCACCAGGTATGTTAAAATCGCATTACGCACCAAATGCTGCGATTCGTTTGAATGTGGATAAGGTTGAAAATGATGAGGCCCTTTTAGCATTTGGTAGACAACGCATTATGGGGGCTGAAAATGCTATTTCTGTTTTAAATCTGAGCGAGAGTGGACAGCTGGAAGAGGCCGCCTCTCATTTATTTCAATATTTGAGAGAATTGGATTCATTAAAGGTGAGATCTATTGCCGTAGGACCTATTCCAACATATGGATTAGGTGAGGCTATTAATGATCGTCTTATACGTGCAGCGGCTCCAAGAGAGGATTGAAGATGGAGCAGGAGTTAATTGAAAAATTTACAAAACTTGTTGGAGTTGGGAATGCTATAACAGATCAGGCATTGATTGCACCCTATTTGCTTGAAGAACGCGGACGATTTCATGGGAAAACATCATTGCTTTTACGACCATCGTCTTCTGCAGAAGTGTCGTCAATTATGCAACTCGCTAGCCAATCGCGCACACCGGTTGTACCGCAGGGGGGAAATACGGGGCTGGTAGGAGGTCAACAACCAGATGAAAGTGGGAACAGCGTTCTTTTATCTATGGAACGACTTAATAAGATAAGATGTATAAATCTTGAAGGTAATTTTGCTGTGGTGGAGGCTGGAGTTATTTTACAAGACTTACAGAAAAAAGCAGATGAAGCAGGTCGTTTTTTTCCTCTTTCTTTGGCTTCAGAAGGTTCCTGCCAGATAGGGGGAAATCTTTCATCTAACGCTGGAGGAACAGCTGTCTTAGCTTATGGAAATATGCGTGAACTTTGTCTTGGTTTGGAAGTTGTTTTGCCTGATGGTCGTATTTTAAATGATTTACGTTTTGTTAAGAAAGACAATAGCGGTTATGATTTGAAAAACCTTTTTATTGGAGCAGAAGGCACTTTAGGAGTTATAACAGCAGCGGTCTTAAAATTGTTTCCAAAACCTAAAGGAAAAGCAGTTGCTTTAGTTGGTTTATGTAGTCCAGCTAAGGCTCTAGAGCTTTTATCTCTTGCACAATGTCATGGAGGGGAGATGTTAACAGGTTTTGAGCTCATGGGAAAACTGAGCTTACAAATGGCTTTAGACTATAAGATGTGTGATAGGTCTCCTCTTGAACAGGAGCATGAATGGTATGTATTGATTAATATTTCATCATTACAGGGGGAAAATGAAGCCTTTTCAGTGCTTAGTGTTATTTTGGAAGAGTCTTTAAAGGATGCTGTGATAGAAGATGCTGTTGTTGCACAATCATTAAAGCAGCAAGATTTTTTTTGGCAATTGCGTGAAAGTATATCACCTGCACAGAAATTAGTAGGAGCATCCATTAAGCACGATATTGCAGTACCTATTGCGTCCATTCCTGATTTTATCTCCGATGTAGAAAATATTGTTGAAGAAATTGTTCCAGGTGCGCGGATAGTTTGTTTTGGTCACATGGGCGATGGAAATTTGCACTATAATATTACCCAACCCGTTGGAGCTGATCCTGCAGTATTTTTGCAGTTATGGTCACAAATGAACCATAGTATTCATAGTTTAGTGATGCACTATCAAGGTGCGTTTTCTGCTGAGCATGGAATTGGTCAACTTAAGCGTGAGGAACTTCGTGCCTTCAAATCGCCTGTCGCATTGGATATTATGCAAGCGATTAAGAAAGAGCTCGATCCTTTAGGGATTATGAATCCTGGAAAAGTCTTATAATGCAAGAGAGATAAATTGTATCATGTGTTTTTGTTTAGATTTCAATAACCAAAAAAGAAACCAGTTGTTTTTTATTCAATCTTTTAATAATCCAATGAGAAAAAGCTGTTAAAGGGTGTAGTATTATTAAAATAAATTGGGACACTATATATGGCTAATCAATGCTTTAATCAGGCAAAAGCGGTGCTTGAATTTCGGTTGGATCCGTGCCATTTGCCACAAACAACGACATATTTTTCATCAAAAACGGGCAACAAAATACTTTGTTCGTTAAGTGAACGTGGTGTTTTCTTTAAAACAGATACCCCTTCAAGCTTATCGCATTTAATGCCCTCTTATCATTTCAAAGGAATTGTAGCACGTACTGTAAAAACGCATTCAGGAGAAAGAGCCGTTGCATTAGAATTGCTGCATAGAGATGAGGAAGTTTGCATCCCCCTTTTAGTTTCTAGAGATTTGAATAATGTTCTTTTAGACTGGCGCTTATGGGCAGATACTTATGATCTTCCTATGCTTATGATCAATGAAGATAATCGTGTTATTGTTGTCAAAGATCGTTTCGATTTACGCCGGTTCTTTTATACAACTCTGCATTCTAAGCAAAAGCGTTTCTCACTTCGTTATAGCAATCCGTTAGGTTTGCGTTTGGTTATCGCGAATCGAGTTACCCTACAGTAGATCTTATATGTTTTCATGTTTTAGGATTATGCTGCCATAGCTGTTTATTCTGCTGTGTTTTGCTTTTGATTATCAATAAGAGCTTTGCTGGACAACATATGTTGACAGAAGGTTTTCGCGTTAGATATTTTTACTATTTTAAAGGCAAAAATAATATCTTTCCAATCCATGGCTGGTATATTTTGTGTTTTATGGAGTTGTTGACCTAAAAGAGCACGTGCTTTTTCTACTGCCTGTAAATCAACATCCAAACCTAATGCAGCCGCATGTTTGAGACACATATTGAGACGAATAAGAGCTCTGTTAGCTGTTGCAGCTTTTGTATGCCAAATGGGAGCAAGGGCATTACGTATCTCTGTTTGCGTAATCTCTGAAACGGGCAAACAGCCTAATTTAGGTAAAACATGAAGTTTTAAGGGTGAAAACCAGTTTCCATTTTTACCATCCCCTTTTAATTCAGCTTTACGACTTTCAAAAGCATCTAGTGCAATATCTTTTAAATAATGAAGATTGCTTATTGCCTCACGCTTTTGTTTCTCACGTTCTTTAATGGGATCACGACCCTCACGTAAAATAGAACGTCACCCAGTTGCAAATTCACGGGCTTGTTTTAAAGAGACATCTCTTAAGGCACCCAATCCCATTTCGCGACGACGTCCGTGAATGGTATAGCGATAAATCCATTGAGCACCACCATCTTTACGCTTATGGAGTAACAAGCCGGCACCATCATTATATTTACCAGCTCCCAATGTTGCTACAGCCCTTGCATTAAGACGGTTCATAAGAGCCATTTTTAGTTCTTTCTTATACAATTTTTACTAACACACCAGCCCCGCTTTTGACGTGCAAGCAAGTGATATTAATTGATTCAATCTGAGAGGGTTTAGAATGAGAAAACCTTACTATATTCGGGTCTTTAATTCAACATGCAAAACAGTGAATTATCTATATAAATCAATGTCTTGCTAGAGCCCGGCGCTCTTATAGAGTATTAATAGAAACTTTATAACGATTAGGATTTAATTATGACAAATATATCAAAAAACACCCCCGTTATTTCTTCTATTTCAAATAAAACCGCATCTGTTAATAAACAAGAGCCTGCAAAAAAATACGAATTTACAGGTGAAACAATAGAGGGCGGTGATTATACTCTTTATCGCATTCGGGCTTTAAGGGATTTTGCCAATGTTAAGGCAGGGAACCTCGGCGGCTTTATACATAAGGTTGCAATTTAGCTCATAATGGCAATTGCTGGGGCGGGGGGATGCCATGGTTTATGGTGATGCGCGGGTTTTCGATAATGCTTATGTTTCTGATAATGCAAAGATTACTGGATCTGCTAAAATTTATGAAAATGCAAGGGTCTATGGCAATGCTAGCGTGCATATTAGAGCTGAGATTTATGGAAATGCACAAGTCTATGAGAACGCATTGATTTATGACACTATTTATGGCAAGTTATCTTGATAAAACCAGAATTTATGGCAATGCGGAGGTTTATGATAAAGCACGTGTGCTAGGAGGCTCTCAAGTTTATGGATAATGCCCATGTTTATGAAAACGCTATAGTTAAGGAAAGTTCAAGGAATTCAGCTTTTTTGCGCAATGGCTCTCCAACCAATATCGCGGCGGACAAAACCTTCGGGCCAATCAATACAATCGACAGCTTCATAGGCGCGCTTTTGCGCATGTATGACGGTTTTGCCCATTGCTGTTATATTTAAAACGCGTCCACCATTGGCAATGAGTTCTCCATTGCTCAATAGAGTGCCAGCTTGAAAAACTTTCACATCAGAAAGAGCCTTTACCTTATCAAGATTACGGATAACAGTACCTTTTTGGGGAGATTCTGGATAACCTTTTGCAGCCATAACGACAGTCAAGGCAGTTTTTTGAGACCATTGCAGGGGCTTTTGTTCAAGATTTCCCTGAGCAGCAGCAAAAAGAATTGGCAGAATGTCATCTTCAAGACGCATCATTAAAACCTGACATTCAGGATCGCCAAATCGCACATTAAATTCAATAAGTTCAGGTCCTTTTTGTGTTATCATCAATCCGACAAAAAGAATACCTCTAAAGGGAGATCCCATTGCATTCATACTATGTAGAGCCGGTTCAACAATCTCTTTGAGAGTACGATCAATTATTTTTTCGGTCATGATAGGAGCTGGTGAATAAGCCCCCATGCCACCGGTATTTGCTCCAGTATCACCATCCCCCACACGTTTATGATCCTGAGCTGATCCAAAGGGAAGGGCAATTTTACCATCACAAAGACAAAAGAAGCTTGCTTCTTCACCTTCAAGAAAAGACTCTACAACAACTTTTTTTGCCGCATTGCAGGAGGTACTTTTAAAGCAGGCATCAACAGCATTAAATGCTTCTTCCATAGTTGTTGCAACGACAACACCTTTACCGGCCGCTAAACCATCATCTTTAACAACAATGGGAATACCTTGTTGCTGAATATAGGCTTTGGCTTTTGCAGAATCATCAAAGCATTGATAGGAGGCTGTAGGAATGTTATTTTTACGGCATAGATCTTTCGTAAAAGCTTTTGAACCTTCCAACTGGGCAGCTTTTTGAGTAGGTCCAAATACACAGATACCAGCCTTATTAAGGGCATCTGTTATACCTGCAACGAGTGGTGCTTCTGGTCCAACAACGACAAGATCAATAGAATGCGTTTTACAAAAGTCAATGACGAGAGAATGGTCATCAATGTTTAAGTCAATATTTTCACCATGTTCCATTGTTGCAGGATTTCCAGGAGCACAATATAATTTCGTTAGCAGTGGCGATGCTGCTATTTTCCACGCCAAAGCATGTTCGCGTCCGCCCGAGCCGATAAGAAGGATGTTCATCATTTGCTCCTATCATAGAAGATAATTAAATTGATTCTTGTCATAAGAATGAAATGCCTCTATCGCAAGACTAAAGGTAAGATTATTTAATGAAAAAAAGTAAAAATATTGCACATATTCAATCCTGCGAGAATCAGGGACGAGTGATGGATGCATCTTCCAAACAGTGGGTCTATCGTTTTCTGCCTGCCTCGATATGGTTTTATGCTCAATTAGCACGTTGGGACCGTCCTATCGGGTGGCAGCTACTGATGTGGCCTTGTTTTTGGTCAACAACGATGGCTTTTCTCTCTTATAAAATGCACCAATTACCTTTTATATCAATGTTCTTTCATTGGTGTTGGTATCTCTTTCTGTTCTTTTTAGGTTCTGTAGCGATGCGCGGGGCAGGGTGTACTTGGAATGATCTTATCGATCATCAAATTGATTCTCAGGTAGAGAGAACACGTTCTCGTCCATTACCAACAGGTCATGTGAGTCGTTTTCAAGCAAAGCTTTTTATATTGGTGCAATGTTTGGTTGGTTTAGGCATTCTATCACAATTTAATAGATACAGTTTTTTTCTAGGGATTTCGTCATTGGTAGCAGTTGCACTTTACCCTTTTATGAAACGCGTAACATATTGGCCCCAGTTTTTTTTAGGCATTGCATTTAATTGGGGGGCATTAATGGGGTGGGCAGTTGTGTATGGGAGTCTGAGTTGGTCACCAATTTTACTTTATATGGGATCCATCTTATGGACAATAGGATACGATACAATTTACGCACATCAAGATAAAGAGGATGATGCTACAGTTGGGGTACGTTCTACGGCACTGCTCTTTGGTGAAGGCACCAAGCGTGCTTTGGTCTTTTTATATAGTGGTTTTGTGGTGCTTACCAGCTTGGCATTTTATTTGGCAGAAGTCCCTCTTATTAGCTTTTTGGGGATTTTTATGGCAAGTGTCCACATGTTTGTTCAAATTAAAGTCATTGATATAAATGACAGTTCACAATGTCTAAAGCTGTTCAAATCGAATTCGTTTATTGGGTTTGCGGTTTTCGCTGGTTTAATATGCGGTGGTATATGGATGATGTTTTATCCTGCGATTTAAGAATACGAAGCTAAAAATAAAACCATCTGTTATGTAATGCTACCATGAATATGTGTTATAAGATATTGCTTTATCATGCTGACAGATTGTCATTCATATTGAATAACAACTTCAAAAACAATCAGTTTCTCTTATCTTAAATCTTTTTATATTAAATCAATGAAAATGATTTTCTTGCATGTTTATAAACATGGTTCCTGTGTAGGTAAAAACAATTAAAGAGAGAAGTAAAAGTGCTTTCTCTGAACACTCTCCAATATAAGAGTTGTCGTAACATTGGGGCTGGTAAATGGTATGATATTGCCAGCATGTACTTGTGCAAGCGTAAAGATAGTGTGGTACAATGCTTTTTACGTTACATTCATGGGCACTGTCGTAAAAGAGGCTTGAGTGCGTTGAGAAATGTTTTTTGCAAAAAGCACGTAAATGCGCAACAAAATGGTGTTCTGTTTTACATAAGGAACGTATCCCCATTCAAAAACGAGAGGACCCAAAATATGAAGCAATGCTTTCATTGATTTTTAAATTTCTTGTACTTTACAATTTGCATCGTCTGTCTACATTCTATTTAAGTTTTGTCCTTCTAGCCTTGAGAAATCGTTCTCAATGTAAA
This sequence comes from Bartonella sp. ML69XJBT, assembly GCF_028618515.1. GTDB lineage: Bacteria > Pseudomonadota > Alphaproteobacteria > Rhizobiales > Rhizobiaceae > Bartonella. Next base: position 39,407 of record NZ_JAQITB010000009.1, on the reverse strand, counting down.
ACGACAATCTTAATAAATTTTACTTCTTATCTAGGATAAACTGAAAACCAATTTAATTAAGGATATTCGCTTTCCCCTTTGTCTTAATATAAATTATGATTTCCACTTAGGTCGTTGGGATTGAAATAGGCAAGATTATTTTATCTTTCTACGCTCCATTTGAATATGACAGATGAGCTCATTTAAGGTTCGCTGAATATAGCCTTTTCTTTTAAATCAATCTTGATCACTGAAACTTTATTGAAGTTATACAGTAAGAAAATGATTATTATCAAAAAAATTCTCATAGAAAATACGATCGTCCAATTTAAATCAATGATTTGATCTTCAATGTTACAAAGGTCTTTTTCATGGTTATGAGGATTTTATCCTCATAACCATGAAAGTTTGAAAAATTAGGGATAAAGTTTTTGCCTTTGCCAATTATCCTGTTCAACAGAATCGCGTGTAAAGAGCAAGCGGTCATGTAAACGAAACGGGCGATCACGCCAGAATTCGATAGAAAGGGGTTTAACACGAAATCCAGACCAATAAGGTGGGCGCGGGATATTTCCGAGTGCATAACGTGTTGTATATTGGGCAATTGCTTTTTCGAGGACAAAACGGTCTTCTAATGGCCGAGATTGTTTGGACGCCCATGCACCAATTCGGCTACTACGCGGCCGGGATTGAAAGTATGCATCTGCTTCTTGAACACTGACTTTTTCAACAATGCCGCGAACTCTGACTTGACGGCGCAGTGACTTCCAGTGAAAACTTAAAGATGCTTTCATTGATTTTAAAATTTCTTTTCCCTTTTGGCTTTCATAGTTTGTATAGAAAACAAATCCTTGGGAACTATAATCTTTGAGAAGTACCATACGAACATTAGGTAATCCGGTTTCATCAACCGTTGCTAATGCCATCGCATTAGGATCATTTACTTCGTTTACGGTTGCCTCTTCAAGCCACTTTGCAAAAAGTGCAAAAGGTTGTTGCATTTGTATAAAATCGTCGTTTGTTTGTACTTTATTGCTCATAATATTCTCCGAATATCCGTGAGTATGAGTGAGAACTCCTTAATTTACTTTATCATTAAAAAATAAAGTGCTGTTTTTTCTTATTTCGAAAAGCCAATGCCGTCATGTACTATTATGATATTTTAATCGTTTTTTTCTTTAGTATAGAATACAGTGAGCTATATTAAATAAAATATCTCTTTTATATGGTATTTTGGTTTCTTTATAGACATATAAAGGCAGAGAGAAATCTTCTTGAGAAAAGATTGATGAAGCTATGAGGAATATTGAACAACCTATCAGGTGATATTTTGAACACGGAAAAATTGAAAAGAGGGCAATATGCGTGATCCCTACACAATTCTGGGTGTGGCACGTACCGCAAAACCGCAAGAAATTAAATCAGCATTTAGAAAATTAGCCAAGAAATATCATCCAGACCACAATATGAATGATGCAAAGGCTAAAGAAAAGTTTTCTGAAATTAATCAAGCTTATGAAATTATAGGTGATAAAGACAAAAGGGCACAATTTGACCGCGGTGAAATTGATATGGAGGGAAAACCACTTTATCAAACTTATGGTGCTGGTGAAAATTTTAGCAATAGTCATAATCCTTTTTCAAGAGGTGCAAAAGGTTTTGATTTTACTTCCTCAGGAGGGGCAGGTTTTGATGCGAGTGATATTTTTCGTGATCTGTTTGGCAGAAGAGAAGGCTTTTCAAATTCTGCACGATATAATCAACCGCAACAAGGGGCGCATGTTCGTGCCAATCTTTCTGTCACATTGGAGCAAATGGTTGGTGCGGAAAAGGTTGAAGCCGTTTTTCCTAATGGAAAAAGATTAAAAATTAAACTTCCAGACTATGTTGAAGATGGTCAAACCATTCGTTTAAAGGGTCAAGGAGAAGAGGTGACTTATGGGCAAGCAGGAGATGCGCTGATAACCATTCACATTCAAAAACATCCTCGTTTTCGCGTTGAAGGAAGGGCTCTCCATCTTGATTTACCAGTTTCCCTAAAACATGCTGTTCTGGGAGTAAAAGAAGAAGTTGAGACTTTAGAAGGGCGTGTGGTTTTAACGATTCCTGCGTGGTCGAGCTCTGATCGTATTTTACGGTTGAAAGGAAAAGGGCTTCGTTTAAAAAACGGTACAAGAGATGATCTTTATATACATGTTCGTATTATGTTGCCGGAAGGTGGAGATGCTGGATTAAAACAATTTTTGCAAATGCAAAAAAGTTAACATTTGAGCGATATAAAAGCGTAGTTTTTGTTTGCTTTTAAAGCAATTGCTTGAAGAAAAAGTTGACCTATGCCATAGGCAGATAAATAATATTGATTTTAAGTAACAATGGGGCAGTGCTAATGGCTAAGGGTAATGGTTTATTATGCGGCAAGCGTGGTTTAATTTTGGGATTGGCCAATAATCGCTCTATCGCTTGGGGGATAGCTAAAGCAGCAAGTAATGCAGGGGCAGAGCTTGCTTTTACCTATCAGGGAGAAGCGATGAAAAAGCGTGTTGAGCCTTTGTCTGAGGAAGTAAAAGGGTTCGTTTGCGGTCATTGTGATGTTTCTGATAGTGCGTCTATTGATGCGGTTTTTAGAGAAATAGAGAAGAAATGGGGCAAGCTCGATTTTTTAGTTCATGCGATTGGTTTTTCTGATAAGGATGAATTAAGCGGTCGTTATATTGATATCAGCGAATCGAATTTTATGATGACTATGAATATTTCTGTTTACTCTTTAACGGCTCTGGCAAAGCGTGCAGAGAAATTAATGTCAGATGGTGGTTCAATTTTAACACTGAGCTATTATGGTGCAGAAAAGGTTGTTCCCAATTATAATGTGATGGGAATTGCAAAAGCAGCTCTTGAAACGAGCGTAAAATATCTGGCAGTAGATTTAGGCCCCCAAAATATTCGTGTTAATGCTATATCTGCTGGACCGATCAAAACCTTAGCGGCTTCTGGCATTGGTGATTTCCGTTATATTTTAAAATGGAATGAATATAATGCTCCTTTACGTCGTACGGTAACGATTGAAGAAGTAGGTGATTCTGCTCTTTACTTTCTTTCAGATTTGTCTCGTTCTGTTACGGGAGAAGTGCATCATGTGGATTCAGGTTATAATGTTATAGGTATGAAAGCTGTTGATGCACCAGATATTTCCGTCGTTAAAGAGTAAAGTTTGGTTTACAAAGTTATTCTTCGATAATGGTAGTGTGAAAAAAATTAAAATGGCTCATGGTCTTTTGCAATAAAAGCTGTTTGTGTACACCTCAACGTAGACTGTAGTTGCCTATATTTTGACAGAGAAACGGGTCATTTTTGCATGTCGCATAATACGTTTGGTCATTTGTTTCGTGTAACAACATGGGGTGAAAGCCATGGAGCTGCTCTTGGTTGTGTCATTGATGGTTGTCCTCCGGGAATTGTTTTTACCCTTTCAGATATTCAATCCTATCTTGATAAACGCAGACCAGGACAATCTCGATATACAACACAGCGTAAAGAATTGGATCAAGTAGAGATACTTTCAGGGGTTATGACTCAAGACGATGGAACCACATTGATCTCAACGGGAACACCGATTTCTCTATTGATTCGAAATACAGACCAACGTTCTCAAGACTATGGTTCCATTGCTCATCAGTATCGTCCTAGTCATGCAGATTATACCTATGATATTAAATATGGCGTTCGTGATTTTCGTGGTGGTGGACGCGCGTCAGCGCGTGAAACAGCAGCACGTGTTGCAGCAGGTGCTATTGCTCGTAAAATTGTTCCTGATTTGCTTATACGGGGCGCTGTGATAGCAATTGGTCCCCACATGATTAATCGCGATCATTGGAATTGGTCAGAGGTTGATAACAATCCTTTCTTTACGCCTGACGCAGAGATGGTACAGGTTTTTAGCGATTATATTCATAAAGTACGCAAAAGTGGTTCATCTGTTGGTGCTGTTATTGAGATTGTTGCAGAAAATGTTCCGGCAGGTTTGGGAGCACCTATTTACGCAAAACTTGATCAGGATATCGCATCATTACTCATGTCGATTAATGCCGTGAAGGGTGTGGAAATCGGTGATGGTTTTGCAGCAGCTTGCCTAAGGGGAGAAGAAAATGCAGATGAAATGCGGATGGGAAGTGATGGGAAACCATTTTTTTTATCCAATCACGCAGGTGGTATTTTAGGTGGAATATCGAGTGGACAGCCAATTGTCGCCCGTTTTGCTGTGAAACCTACTCCTTCAATTTTAACTCCTCGTCGTTCGATTGATGTTGATGGTAATGAAATAAACGTTGTAACGAAGGGACGCCATGATCCCTGTGTTGGAATTCGTGCTGTTCCTGTTGGTGAAGCGATGGTCGCTTGTGCTATTGCTGATCATTATCTAAGACATCGCGGTCAGGTTGGGTTATTGGGAAGGTGAATGATGGCGTATGACGAAAAAAATATTGTTTCAGCACTTCAAGCTTTTGAGCGTGGTGAAATTGTCGTGGTTACCGATGATGATGACCGTGAAAATGAAGGTGATTTAACGCTTGCTGCTGCTCATTGTACAGAAGAAAAGATGGCGTTTATCATTCGCCATACAACAGGTATTGTTTGTGCACCTATGCCAAAAGAGGAAGCACAAAGGTTTAATCTTGTTCCTATGGTATCGGATAATGATTCGGCGCATCGTACCCAATTTACCGTTACTGTTGATTTTAAACATGGCATAACAACAGGAATTTCAGCACACGATCGTACATTAGCAGTGTGTAATCTTGCGAATGCAAATGCTAGCGCAGACGATTTTGTTCGTCCTGGGCATATTTTTCCTTTGATTGCGCATCAAGGGGGCGTTCTCATGCGTTCAGGCCACACAGAAGCAGCTGTTGATTTATGTAAATTAGTTGGTTTACCGCCCGTTGGTGTTATTGGTGAATTAGTCAATGATGATGGTAGCGTGAAACATGGAGATGAAATTACAAGATTTGCACAAGCCAATCAATTACATATCATAACAGTTGCAGATTTGATTGCTTATCGCCAACGTAAGGAAATGTTGATTCAGCATGTTGGAGAAATGTCTATTGAAACATCAGCAGGCCCGGCTGTCGTTCAAAGCTATAAACTTCCTTGGGAATCTGTTCAACATATTGCAATTATTTTTGGGGATATCCGTAACGGTGAGGATATTCCTGTTTATTTGCATCGTGAAAATATTTTGAAAGATGTTTTTGGTCAATCTTCAGATATTACAGTTATCATGCAGCGAATGATGCAAAAAGAAAAGTGTGGTGTATTTGTTTATTTGCGTGAAGGATCTGTTGGTGTACAATCAGCTGTTAGCAGTCAGGAACGAGCAATGAAGGGGTTGGAAAAGCATGCGCAAGCGATTGAACGCGAAGAAGAATGGCGCCGGATTGGTTTAGGATCACAAATTTTAAAACATTTAGGGATGAGTTCTGTTATTCTTTATGCTTCTAAAGAGCATCATTATGTAGGTTTGGAAGGTTTTGGAATTTGTATATCCAGAACAGATAGCTTGTGAGGATTACATGAAACAAGAGATAAAAAAGGGGGATATTACAGCGTTAAGTTTTGAAGAAGCACTTAAGCAACTTGAAGTGATTGTCGAGAATTTAGAGCGTGGTGATGTTCCTTTAGAACAATCGATTGACATTTATGAGCGTGGTGAAGCTCTTAAAAAACATTGCGAGAAGCTCTTAAAAGTCGCTGAAGCTAAAGTTGAGAAAATTCAGCTTTCAGAGGGAGGTGTTCCAGAAGGTGTAGAACCCCTTGATCCTGAATAATATTGGGTAATTTAAAGATATTTATTGCAGGATAAGAGATACAGTAATGAAATTTAAAAGAGTGTATTTTATCGTTTTTTTTATGAAAGAAGTGAATAAATAAGAAAAATCTCAATCATCACCAATAGAGCATGTTTTCTCGTAAAAATATGTAAAATTACGAATAGAAAAAGAGAAACGGTATACTCTTACCATTACGCTCTTTTTATGAGATAATATTAAGGGAATATTAAGGAGTTTTTTTTGTCTCGAGTATTGACGCCATTACTTGACCGTATTTGTTTACCACATGATTTGCGGGCGTTGGCTGAGTCTGATTTGGTAAGGTTAGCTGATGAGTTACGGAAGGAAACAATTGATGCGGTTTCTGTGACTGGTGGACATCTTGGTGCGGGACTTGGTGTTGTTGAGCTTACTGTTGCATTACATTATATTTTTAATACACCTGAGGACAGAATTATTTGGGATGTTGGTCATCAAGCCTATCCGCATAAAATTTTAACAGGGCGTAGAGAAAAAATTCGCACATTGCGTCAAGAAGGTGGATTATCAGGTTTTACCAAGCGTTCAGAAAGTGTGTATGATCCATTTGGAGCAGGGCATTCTTCTACTTCTATTTCGGCTGGCCTTGGCATGGCAGTAGCAAGTGCTTTGAAAGCAGAAGAAAGGCGGAACGTCATTGCTGTCATTGGTGATGGTGCTATGTCTGCTGGTATGGCTTATGAGGCGATGAATAATGCAGGTGCTTTAGATGCACGTTTGATTGTTATTTTGAATGATAATGATATGTCTATTGCACCGCCTACGGGCGCTATGAGTGCGCATCTTGCTAAGTTGGTTTCTCGTCCCTCTTACCGTAGTTTGCGCGAACGGATAAAAATACTAGGCGAAAAATTGCCTAAGTTCTTTTTAGATAAAGCACGTCTTTCAGAGGAGTTTGCACGTGGCTTTTTGGTTGGGGGAACCTTATTTGAAGAGCTTGGTTTTTACTATGTTGGACCAATAGATGGCCATAATTTAAAGCATTTATTGCCTGTTTTAAAAAATGTTCGCCAATATCCGCATGGACCTGTTTTGGTACATGTTGTGACACATAAGGGTAAGGGATATCCTCCTGCTGAAGCATCATCTGATAAATATCATGGTGTTAACCGTTTTGATATTATAACAGGCAAGCAGGTTAAACCGCCAAGCAATGCTCTTTCCTATACGAAGGTATTTTCTGAGGCTTTAATAGAAGAGGCTACACATGATGATAAGATTGTGGGTATAACCGCAGCAATGCCAACGGGGACAGGTCTTGATACTTTTGCTGAAAAATTTCCTGAAAGAATGTTTGATGTTGGTATTGCTGAGCAGCATGCCGTAACTTTTGCTGCGGGCATTGCTTGTGAAGGATATAAACCTTTTGTTGCAATTTATTCTACTTTTTTACAGCGTGCTTATGATCAGATTATCCATGATGTATCGATTCAAAAATTACCGGTGCGTTTTGCCATTGATCGAGCAGGTTTTGTAGGGGCAGATGGTGCAACACACGCTGGCAGTTTTGATATTGTTTTTTTGGCCACTCTTCCTGAATTTGTTGTTATGGCGCCTTCTGATGAAGTGGAATTGATGCATATGGTACGTACTGCTGCCGCTTATGATCAGGGTCCTATTTCTTTTCGTTATCCGCGTGGTGAAGGTGTTGGTATGGATTTGCCACAGCGCGGTGCAATATTAGAGATCGGAAAAGGGCGTGTTCTGCGTGAAGGAAACAGGATAGCCTTGATTTGTTTTGGAACGCGGATGTCAGAAGTTTTGGTGGCTGCTGATATGTTGTCTGCGGAGGGATTATCTACAACGGTAGCAGATGCGCGGTTTGCAAAACCTTTGGATAAGGATTTGATACGCCGTTTAGCTCGTGAGCATGAAGTCTTAGTGACAATTGAAGAGGGAGCGATGGGCGGATTTGGAGCGCATTTATTACAATTTTTGGCGCAAGAAGGGCTCTTAGAACATGGTTTGAAAGTTCGTACATTAAAACTTCCTGATGAATATTTAAATCACGGTTCACCTGAGAAAGTTCTTTCGCGTATAGGGCTTGATGCGGTTGGTATTGTCAACACGGTTTTTGCTGCTTTGGGACGCAAAATTCGGACAGTACAGAAAATTCGAGTATGAGATGACTGCCGGAAAAAGGCTTGATATTCTTTTAGTTGAAAAAAACTTTTTTAAAACGCGTTCAAGGGCACGTGATGCCATTATACGTCAAACTGTTAAGGTTAATGGTGAGATTATTTTCAAAGCTGGGCAAATCATTTCTGATGATGCAGAAATTATTGTTTGCGATCCAGCACAAAATTATGTTTCACGTGCAGCATTAAAATTGATCAGTGCACTTGATGCTTTTCCAATTGTCACAAATAAGATAACTGCTCTTGATATTGGTGCATCGACTGGTGGTTTTACACAAGTTCTTTTAGAACGTGGAGCCGCGCATGTAATTGCTGTTGATGTTGGTCATTATCAATTGGATGCACGTTTATCGAACAACAGTGCGATAACCTTATTAGAAGGCTTAAATGTGAGAGATTTAAAACAGGAGCACTTGAACGGACGAAAAATTGATCTCATTGTTTCAGATGTTAGCTTTATTTCTCTCACACTTGCATTACCTCCTGTTTTGTCTTTAGCCTCAAAAGGCGCGCAAGCTGTTTTATTGGTAAAACCTCAATTTGAAGTGGGACGTGATTATCTTGGTAAGGGCGGGGTATTAAAAGATCCTTCAATGGCTCAAAAAACTGCGGAAAGAATTTTTGATTGGCTTAATACTCAAAAAGGCTGGAATGCAAAAGGTTTACTTCTCTCCCCTATTGCGGGCGGTGATGGCAATTTGGAATATTTGTTATTCGGAGAAAAACAACAGTGAATAACAATGTCATAATTGATCATATGGCAGCGAATGGTCATGGTGTCACAAAAACATTGAATGGCTTTGTTTATGTTCCTTTTACTTTACCAAGAGAGTCTGCTGAAATTGCTATTCATGGCAAATACGCGACACTCATAGCATTAAAAGAAAAATCACCAGAGCGTATTGACGCTCTTTGCCAGCATTTTGGAGAATGTGGAGGCTGTGCACTTCAACATTGGCACGCTGATGCTTATCATATATGGAAGCGACAACTGGTTGTGGATGCATTAAAAGAATATGGACTTGATGTTGTTGTTTCGCCTTTAGTCGAATGTAAGCCTTATAGCCGGCGGCGTATTACTCTAACAGCTTCTATAACATCACAAGGTTATAAGTTAGGTTTCAATCGTTATCTTTCTCATGAGATTGTAGCTGTTGAGGAATGTCCAGTAAGCTGTTTAGAGCTTATAACTAAACTAGGCGATATCAGGAAGCTTTGTGCTATTCTAAGCAGTGATGCTAAACGATTTCATATTACCATAACACACATTGCAAATGGTTTAGATGTTGCTTTGAGCGGTTGTATTATACGCCATGAGTCAGTTCGTCAGAAAATGGTTTATACAGCTCTATCATGTGGAATTACACGTTTATCCGTTGAAGGAGAAGTTTTGGTTGAACAAGAAAAACCATTGGTTTACTTTGGAAATGTCTGTGTTGAATTTCCTGCTGGTGGTTTTCTTCAAGCAACCTCTGAAGCAGAAAATATCATGGGCAATATTATTTTAAATCATTTTAAAAAAGCAAAGAATGCTCTTGATTTATTTTCAGGGATAGGAACATTTACCTTACCTATGGCCAAAAAGATGAATGTTCATGCGGTAGAAAATAATGAGACAGCATTAGCAAATTTAGCTTCGGCAGCACGTTTGGCGTCCGGCTTAAAAACAGTAACTTGTGAAAGGCGCGATCTTTTCCGCCGTCCACTTTCTGTAAAAGAACTTGAGTGTTTTGACGCTGTTGTTTTCGATCCTCCACGTGCTGGTGCATGGGAACAAGTAGGTGAATTAGCGAAGACAACAATCCCTCATGTTGTGGCTATTTCATGCAATCCTGTGACCTTTGCTCGTGATTTATCTCTCCTTGTTGCAGGGGGGTATACGGTAGAACAAGTCATACCAATTGATCAATTTTTATGGTCACCACATGTTGAAATTGTTGCTCTTTTAAGCAAGCGCAAAGCAAAGACTGGCTGGAAACTTTAACCTCAATGAAAAAGCTCTCTTAAATTTCGTTTAAGATTTAAAAAAACCAAATTGCTTTTGTTTTTTATAAAATAACTTATAAATTAGTTTACAATAATAGTGCGTTTCTTTTCAGATTGAATGAGAACACCGAATACAATAGAATTTTTGTTTGTTTCATTTTGTGATGAAACATAAAAAAGCATTTTTTGCTTTTCATAAGAGGAAGTAACGTATAAATAAAAACTGTTTAAGAAAAGATGAATATATCTCTTCTCTAAATCTCCCTAATCTAAAAGGAAGGGACAACACTTTGAAATGATAAAGATAATGCTGCTGCAAGCTCATTATTACGTTATAAGTGCTGTTCCACCAATTGTCATATTATTCATTCGCAAATGAGGTTGTCCGACACCAACAGGAACATTTTGTCCAGCTTTCCCACACATACCGATACCATTATCAAGTTTGCTATCATTACCAATCATTGTGATACGTTTCATAGCATCTGGCCCGTTTCCGATAAGGGTTGCACCTTTAATGGGGGCGACAATTTTGCCATTTTCTACTCTATAAGCTTCGGTACATTCAAAAACAAATTTTCCAGAAGTAATATCAACTTGTCCTCCGCCAAACGAAACAGCATAAATACCACTTTTGAGCGAGGAGAGAATCTCTTCAGGTGTTTTATCACCTCCTAGCATGATCGTATTGGTCATTCTAGGCATTGGTGCATGTGCATAGGACTCACGTCTCCCATTTCCCGTTGGTCTCACCCCCATAAGTCGGGCATTCAGCCTGTCTTGCATAAAACCAATGAGTCTTCCATCTTCAATAAGAACGTTATATCCTGATGGGGTTCCTTCATCATCAATGGTAAGTGAACCACGACATTGGGGAATTGTACCATCATCAACAACTGTAACACCTTTTGCTGCAACTTGTTGACCCAAAAGTTCAGAAAAAGCAGAGGTTTTTTTACGGTTAAAATCACCTTCCAAACCATGGCCTACGGCTTCATGAAGCATAACGCCGGGCCATCCATTAGCTAACACAACATCAAATGTCCCTGCTGGTGCTGCTTCTGCTTCTAAGTTGATGAGGGCCATACGTAAGGCTTCATCTGCAGCTTTTTTCCAATTTTCTTCACGAATAAATTGGCTAAATGCTTGTCGTCCACCACATCCATAGAAGCCATTTTCTCGCCGACTACCTTCAGCCGCAACCACAGATATAGAAAGACGTACAAGAGGACGCACATCACGAACCAGATATCCATCCGCCCGTAAAATTTCAACATGCTGTAGTGAACCAGAAAGAGAAACGGTCACTTGATGCAATTTATCATTTTTAGCTCGTAAATAGGCATCAATTTTTTGCAAAAGCGCACTTTTTTCTTCAAATGATGGGGCATCAAGGGGATTATGTGGTTGATAAAGTCTTTTATTGGTTTTTTGCGGTGCGACACTATAAGATCCTGCATGATTATGATAGGTGACAGCTTTTGCTGCTTCACGAGCACGTTTAAGTGCAGCAGCGGATAATTCACTAGAATGCGCATATCCAGTTGATTCTCCAGCAACCACACGCAGACCAAATCCCATATCTTGATGAAAGGAGCCATTTTTAAGCTGTCCATTATCAAATAAAAGAGTTTCGCTTTCTGTATATTCTAAGTAAAGCTCACCATCATCGGCATGATGAAGCGTTTCTTTTACAAGTGATTGCACTTGAGATGCAGCAATATCAAAATGATCGATAAGCGATTTCATAAGAATTATCCTATTTTCATGGGCACTGAGAAGGTTTCCATTTATTTTATTTAAAAAGCAGTGAAGTGTACTATAAAGTTTTATTCATTGGATGTGCGCCGATTCTCTTATGTTGGTAGAGTTGCATAGGCATCACTCAGACCATTGAGATCAACGAGCCCACCAATTGCTTGTTCAGGAGTTGTGAAAATAAAATAGGTTGCTGTTTTACCTTTAAAAAAGCGCTGTAGGATATCTTCTTTGAGAACAGCTTCAGCAACACAATTATCACCAAGACACCGACGATATTCTAATCTTCCCATATTTTTATCATCAATTTTAAGTCCAACACCAGGGCGCAACTCAACGCGACTTGGAACAAAAACACGCATCAGAGTTCCTTGATTTTTAGGGAGCTTGTAAAAGGTAACACGAAGTGTAATGTCTTGACGATTTTGTGTGTGTATATTTTGTACAACTTCACATTGCATATTAGGTGTGCCAGGTGGCAAAGAACAAACTTTTGTCCATGCACCATAGGTTTGTGGGGCAGGGACATTTTGTACATGAAATGTTTGTGCAGTAGCATGATTGAGAGACACATTATAAAGTGTGCAAATAACAGCACTAACAAAGAAATTTTTTTTTAGTAATTTTAAAAGTACCACAGAAAACCCTAACTCCCTCACCACTATAGCCTTATTGTACAGCTTTGTATAAAAATAAATTCTCAAACCGCAATCATAGCATTATAACACAAAACCATTATATACGAAAACATATTAATCTATATATACGAAATAAAGGCAAAAATAAAAAAAGCAGCATATCACAGAAGGGTGGGTGTTTAGCCTTGCTTTATGATATTTGGTATGGTGTACTTTTTATGATACACTTGTAGTGTAAAAATAATATATGTTGAAAAATGTATTTTTTGCAAATATTTCCATCTATTTTTAGAGGATGCAGGTAGGAGAAACATCCTAATATGTTCTCTAAAACGCTGTGGTATTAATGAGTCATTCCCATATGCCAGACGTATTTGTTTGTGGATGACAGAAATGAAAAAGGTCGTTGAGCGGAATGTCTGTTTCAAGAGAATTATCGGCTGTAGCTGGTAAATCAATGCTGCCAAAATCCAGTATTGGTGATTATATCACGTTATTAAAACCTCGGGTTATGTCGCTTGTTGTCTTTACAGCTTTGGTTGGACTGGTAGTGTCACCTGTTTCGATACATCCATTTTATAGTTTTTTAGCAATTTTTTGTATTGCTGTAGGTGGTGGTAGTGCAGGGGCACTGAATATGTGGTATGATGCTGACATTGATGCAGTGATGGAACGTACCAAAAATCGTCCCATTCCTATGGGTAAAATCACCCCCAAGAGAGCGTTTATTTTTGGCATGATTCTTTCTATGCTTTCTGTATTGATGATGGGAATCTTTATTAATTGGTTTGCAGCATTTTTTCTTGCTTTTACAATTTTCTTTTATGTTGTTATCTATACGATTTGGCTAAAGCGTATAACGCCACAAAATATTGTTATTGGTGGTGCCTCTGGAGCTTTTCCGCCAATGATTGGATGGGCTGCGACAACAGGGACTGTGAGTCTTAACAGTTTCTTGTTATTTTTAATCATTTTTATGTGGACACCGCCACACTTCTGGTCTCTTTCTCTCTTTTCATCTCTTGATTATGAGGCAGCCGGCATTCCTATGATGCCTAATGTACGAGGTGTGTATTCAACAAAAAAACAGATCTTATTTTATACTATTCTTATGGCAATATCTGCAGTGGGACCTTATATCACTGGTCTTGCGGGAATTTTTTATGGTATTTTTTCGACAATTTTAAGTATTATCTTTATTTATTTTGCTTATCGTTTATGGAAATCTGATACGTATGACGCAACCATTGTAATGGCAAAAAAAGTGTTTTTCTTTTCGTTATTTTATTTGGCTGCTCTCTTTGGAATTCTTTTAATTGAATCTCTTGTATGGCGCTTTATTGCCTTTTAGTACAGCGGAATGAAAGGGCAAACTTAAAAGCGATTTGTCTTAAAACAAATTCTATGAGAATAGGCTATAGGGTACACGTCATGATAGAGGAAGACAGTATTATCAATTTTCCTCTTTATATGGTTTGTATAGTATATAAAGGTGGTTTATTCGAACATAGAGTAAAAGTTAGAGATATTAAGGATAGTTTATGTCTATACTTCCTCCTTTAACAATGCGTCTTTGTACTCCCCGTGGTTTTTGTGCGGGAGTTGATCGTGCCATTCAGATTGTTCTGCTTGCATTAAAAAAATATGGTGCGCCAGTGTATGTTCGTCATGAAATTGTGCACAACCGCTATGTGGTTGAAGGATTGCAGCAACGTGGGGCGGTTTTTGTTGAAGAACTTGATGAGATTCCAGAACAATACCACAATCAACCTGTTGTATTTTCTGCTCATGGTGTGCCAAAATCTGTACTAGAAGAGGCACGTCGCTATAATTTGTTTTATCTTGATGCAACATGTCCATTGGTTTCTAAAGTTCACAAACAAGCCATACGGCATCAACGTCATGGTCGGCATGTTATATTGATTGGCCATTCTGGTCATCCTGAGGTGATTGGAACAATGGGACAGTTGGAAAAAGGAGCTGTGACATTAATTGAAACGGTTGAAGATGCTTTACATTATCAGCCAGACGAGCCCAATAAATTAGGATTTGTCACGCAAACAACGCTTTCTGTTGAAGATACAGCAGAGATTCTTGATGTACTACAGCGACGTTTTCCTACATTAGAAGCTCCAGCGGCGGAATCAATTTGCTATGCAACGACGAATCGACAAGAAGCTGTGAAAGCAGCAGCAATGGGAAGCGATTTATTTTTGATTGTTGGAGCACCAAATTCTTCTAATTCACGACGTTTAGTGGAGGTCGCTGAGAGATTTGGTGCGCGGCAATCTGTTTTAGTCCAGCGTGCGGATGAAATTGATTTTGATCGCCTTAGAGCTCTTTCTGTTGTGAGTCTCTCAGCTGGAGCTTCTGCTCCTGAAATTATTATTGATGAAATCATTTCTGCTTTTCGAGAGCGTTATAATGTTACAATAGAATTGGCAGAAACAGTAGTAGAAACAGAAACATTTTTGGTGAGTCGCAATTTACGTGATATCACTTTAACACCTCAAGATATGGCATTTGTTAATGGTCGAGTTGAAACACTAAAAAATGAAAATCAGGATACACCTATGCCTGTAACGAAAGTAAAATAATGGCGGTTCATACAGACGTTCAACAAGATGATTTGAAGTTTTTTTTGACACATTATTCGATAGGTTCGCTTGTATCCTATCAAGGTATAGAGGAGGGAATCGAAAATTCTAATTTTATGCTCTATACAACAGAAGGCAGGTTCATCCTAACACTATATGAAAAACGTATTTCAAAGAATGATTTGCCTTTTTTTTGCAGTCTTATGCAGCATTTAAATCAGCATGGTATTCCTTGTCCTCAACCAGTTATGCAAAATGACGGGACAACAATTGGTAAATTAGCAGGACGCCCTGCCGCTATTATTACTTTTCTCGAAGGAATATGGATTCGCCAACCTAATGTATTTCACTGCGGTGAAGTGGGAACTGGTTTAGCGCAATTGCATTTAGCAGGGCAGGATTTTACACTCACTCGTAAAAATACTCTTTCTATTATGAATTGGAGATTATTATGGGAATATTGCCAAACAAGCCAAGATGCGTTGTTAAGAGAGTTTGGACAAAAAATTAATACGGAATTGTTTTTTTTACAAGAAAATTGGCCATCAAATTTACCAACTGGCATTATTCATGCTGATTTATTTAATGATAACGTATTTTTTTTGAACCATCGTCTTTCTGGTATTATAGATTTCTATTTTGCTTGTAATGATTTTTTTGCTTATGATCTAGCTATATGCTTAAACGCTTGGTGTTTTGAACAAAATTATTCCTATAATCTTACCAAAGCACGTAGGCTATTAGAAAATTATCAAAAAATAAGGCCATTACTCTCTTTAGAATTGAATGCAATGATTTTGTTGGCACGTGGTGCATCTTTACGTTTTTTACTCACGCGCCTTTATGATTGGTTTAATACACCGCCAGAGAGCCTTGTTATTAAGAAAGATCCACGGGAATATTGGCACAAGCTTTGTTTTTTTAGTAGTGTAGGTTCATTGAATGAATTAGGTTTTTGAATTCTATGTTAAATCAACAAAAAATCGTTGAAATTTATACAGATGGTGCTTGTTCCGGTAATCCTGGAGTTGGAGGATGGGGAGCAGTTTTGCGCTGGAATGGTCATGAACGTGAACTTTATGGTGGAGAAGCACACACCACCAACAATCAAATGGAACTGATGGCAGCGATTTATGCATTAAAAGCGCTTAAAGAGCCTTGTTCAGTCGATCTTTATACAGACTCGGTTTATTTACGCAATGGTATCTCTACATGGCTTGAAGGTTGGAAAAAAAATAATTGGCGTACGGCATCGAAAAGTCCTGTAAAAAATATGGAGTTATGGCAAGCTCTAGAAGATATCTGTTCTCATCATACTGTGAGATGGCATTGGGTAAAAGGGCATGCTGGTCATCCAGACAATGAGCGTGCAGACGCACTTGCTCGCAAAGCAATCACTGAATATCGTGAAAACGGATATTTTCCAAAATAGTTTTTTGCAAGCTGTTCTTTTTTATCATGAAGTAGAAAAAGTAAGTTCCTATAAGAAATATATCTCGATGTTTTCAGACGCATTTCACAATGCTACCCATGAAGACTATAACGTAAAAACCATGAGGTATCACTGTCTTTATGTTATGGGCACCATCATACTCTTTTTGTTAGTTCAAAATGTTATGCCAGTCCTTGCATGAAGGCGATTCATAAAAGATATTTTTACTCTTTTCTTGAATGGTTTTTAGCTACATGTTGTTTCTTTCTGTAACATGCAATGGAATAATTTTATGGATTCATCATGAGCAGGCTTAAAATGAGAAAAACGTACAATATGCGAGCTTTTCATGAAAGCTGTAGAAATGTTGATTATCATTGTAAATCAATATGTTGACTATAAGAGTATAAATGTTCCACTGAAAGCATGATCTTTAAAAGAAATTGTATAAAAAATGGTGTGATTTTCGCTATCTGGTATGAAAGAGAGAGGGGCACTAAAGAGTGTGTATTCTGCGTTCTCACGAATTTTTTTTGCTGGTCCAATTTGCATTTCGCCTCCATCTAAAAAGAGAGAAGAAGGTGAGATTTTATTGTTATTTTGTATTTTGATGAGGAGAGTATTTGTTTTTTTTTCAGCACTTATTTTAAATTCATGATGGGTAGTCAGAGGTAAGGCATTTTGAGCCTGTTTTAGGAGGGATAAAGGGAGGAGGATGTTTTTTTGAACAGATGGAGAAAAATCAAAGTCGACCGTAACCGGAAGACAGATTTTATGACATAATCCAAGAGTTAAAATGCCACTTAAGTCTTTTTTTACACCAGAAATACTGAAAGGCAAGACCACTTTATCTTTATAGCCTAATGACCAGTTATTTTCTGTTTCATAAAGCTGTGGTGTGGGGTAGAAAATTTCATAAGACACCTGTTGGTTAAAATAAAAAGAAGGTGCTATGCCTGAATTACCTGGATTACGCCAGTACGTTTTCCATCCTGGTTTCAGAACGATTTCGATAAAGCCCTCTCTTATTCCAGAATGAGAGGGTTTAGTCATAGCTAATCTGATACGACCACCTTCCGATTCATACCAAGATGTTGTAAAAAGATATGTATTTTGTTCTATTTGAGCACTGATGGGTATGTTAAATAGTTCTAAAATTATGAATGTTAAGCTTAAAGTAACGGAAAGTTTTTTATAAAGGCGAATGATAATATTTTTTAAATTCGTAAATATTTGAATTTTTTTCATTGGAGCTTTATTTTCCTATTGTACTAACTAAAGTGAACCTTATCATGTGAACTATGGAGAATAACAGATTGATGAAGCAGTGTAATGGCTTTTTAGGTGGACAGTTGCTCATAGCAATGCCTGGGATGAATGACAAACGCTTTATTCGTTCTGTTATTTATGTTTGTGCACATTCTGATGCCGGTGCTATGGGAATTATTCTCAATCAATTGCACCATATTGATTTTCCAGAGCTTTTGCTTCACCTTGGAGTTATAAACAGCGGTCAAAAAAAATGTCTTTCTGATCCAATAAAAAAGTTTCCAGTACGTTATGGTGGACCAGTTGATCCTTCACGTGGTTTTGTCCTGCATTCTGATGATTATGCTTGTGAAGAAACTGTTTCTATTGCAGATAAAATTTGCTTCACTGCAACCATTGATATATTAAAAGCGATCAGTTGTGAAAAAGGCCCTCAACATGCACTCATAGCCTTAGGATATGCAGGATGGAAAGCCGGACAGCTTGAGGCAGAAATATCTACAAATGGTTGGCTGATAAGCCCCACATCACCTAGTTTTCTTTTTGAAAGCGATTTAAGCCGTAAATATGATGAAAGCTTGGTTCGCATGGGGATCAACCCTGCCTATCTCGCTTCTGAAATGGGGCATGCATAAAATTCCACTATTTCCTGACTTTTTGATTTGTACAATGTTCTATACATCATGTTTCATTGTATAAGGGAAATGATTTTGCACCAGAGTAATTAATTCTTCGATGGCAATTGGCTTAGTAATCAGTGTGCTTTGAACGTATTTACAACCTTCTTGGCGTAGGAAGAGTGCTTCTTTTTCATTTTCAACACCTTCTGCGATGATCTGCAAATTAAGATCAGTTGCCATATTAATAATAGATTTGAGAACAAGCTTCTTCTTAACAGAATCGATTGAGATCAGTGAACGATCTAATTTCACCATGTCGAATGGATAACGCACAAGATAAGCAAGTGATGAATAACCTGTTCCAAAATTGTCGAGTGCAAGATTCATTCCAAGAGCTTTAATTTGTTCAAGAAAATGAGCTGATTGTTCAGGATTTTTTCTTAAAACGAATTCGGATATTTCTATCATCAAAGCGCCTTTGTTCAGGGGGTGACGAAGCAGAGCAGAGCGCAATTGACTGATGACGCGAGGATGAACCATTTCCGTGCTTGGTAAATTGATGGAAATAAAGAAAGATTGTTGAGAAAATTTTTCTTGTACATTGGTAAGATCAATAACAACATTATCAATGATAAATTGTGCCAAATCCATAACGATTTGTTCATTTTCTACAATCTTGATAAAATCAGAGACATTGAGAGTTCCATAATTGGGATGATGCCATTCTACAATTGTTTCAAAACCAATAATGTGTCCATCTGATAAATTAAGGATAGGATGATAGAGGATTTTTATTTCATCACGTTTTATGGCATAATGAATACCTTTCGCCATTGTGTTATATTCAATGCCTAGTGTGCGAAAATTGGGACGAAAAGGTTCAATATGATTACCACCCATTTGTTTTGCATGAATCATTGCCAGTTCGCTATCATTTAAAATATCTTTAGCGGTTGATCGACTTTCACTCCATGTGACCAAACCAATTGATGTTGAAAGCGTTATTTGTTTTTCCGTAAGTGAAATAGGTGCTGAGATTGTTTTATGCAGATGATCCGCAAAGGCTGCAATTTTCTGTGGCTCAGTTTCACTGAGTAAAATGATTGCAAAACGGTCTGCAGAAAGACGTGATAAAGTATCTTGAAAATGAATAAGGCGGCTTAAACGACGTGCTATGATAAGCAGTACAGTGTCACCAACCGCTATGCCTAATTTGCGATTAATTTGGCGGAAATTATCAAAGTCAATCATAAAGACGGTTGGTCTAATTTTGATATTTGCTTTAGCCAAAGAGGTATAGTTTTGTAGTCTGTCGAAAAAAATTTGTTGGTTAGGCAGTCCCGTTAAGCTGTCATGAATAGCATCATGCAATAAGCGTTCTTCGGCTTTTTTGTGGTTGGTAATATTGACAATAGTCCCAATGACACGTGTAATTTTTCCATCTTTTTGCATAGCAGGGCGTGCGCGAAGGGAAAACCAATGGTAATAGCCACCACCAGAAGACAGTCGAAAAATTTGATCAATACGTCCTTTTTTATTTTTAAGAATAATATCCAAGACAGCTTGAAAGCGTTCACGATCATCGTGGTGCAAGGCTGATATCCAATTACGCATAGGACCATTGAGTTTATGGGTTTCAATTCCAAAAAGGGTTGTCATATTTGGGTGTACGACAATACGATCACGCTCAACATTCCAATCCCAAATAATATTTCCAGCTCCTTTTGCGGCAAGCACTTGTTGCTCAAGGTCGGAAAATATTCCTTCATGGAAAGCATCATTGGAAAAAGTTTGTTGCAAGACAGTAAAGCTGATAAGAAGTACAATGAGCACTAATCCTCCAGCAAGTGCTGGCTGAATAATATCGTTGTTTAAATATCCTGCAATGCAGGCATAAGCTCCTACACACCAAAAGCTAATGAGCAGCCATGTTGGGATAAGCATGATGGCGCGGTCATAGTTTCGGAGTGAAAAATAGCTGATTAAAATGATACCAAGCACAGCGGTGAGGCCACATGACAGGCGGGCGATACCCGCTGCTCTGGTTGGATCATAAATGGCAAATGCTCCAAGACCACAAAAAGCGATAGTCCATACAATCGCACCATAACTAAAGTGATAGTGCCAACGGTTAAGACATAGATAGGTAAAAAGAAAAATAAAGAGTGTAGCAGCAAGTGCTACTTCTGTAGCAGCACGCCAGATTGGTTGCGTTGTGAGCGTCACGGCAAAGAATTTATTTAAAAAGTTAAAGTCGATGCCAATATAAAAAAGTACTGCCCAAGCAACAGCCGCTGTTGCGGGAAAAAGTCCTGTTCCACGAACAACGAAAAGAACAGTTAACAAAAGAGCTAAAAGACCGGATATGCCAAGAAGAATACCATGATAAAGCGTATAAGAATTAATGGCATCCTTATAGGTTTCAGGTTGCCATAAATAGATTTGCGGTAGATTTACAGAGTTAAGTTCTGCAACAAATGTAACGACAGCACCCGGGTTAAGGGTAATACGAAAGATATCAGAGTTTGCACTAGACTGGCGGTCGAGAGAAAATCCTTCACTTGGAGTGATGGATTGAATTCGTGCTGATCCAAGGTCTGGCCAAAGAAAGCCTGAATGAGCCATGCGATAATGGGGAGCGACGATAAGACGGTCGATTTGTTCATCCGTTGGGTTTGCAAGAGAAAATACCGCCCAGTTTCCAGAAAATTTTTCACTTTTTGCCTGCACTTCAATACGCCATACGATACCATCTGGTCCTGGTGCTGTACTGGTTTGAAAGATAGAACTATTTGTATGGTAGATTTCGATTGCTTTTGAAAGGTCAAGAGCAGCATCTTGAGGAGAAATTTTAACGGGCTCAATTGCTTGTGCTGACGTAAGGTGGACAAAAGAACTGATGACGATAATGAAAATGATGTCAATGATTTTACGCAAACTCTTCACAATGTCCCACTCTCAAATATTTTAGGATATTTCATTTTAAATTAGATTTTCGAGAAAAAACATCCACCTTTTATCATTTGTGTTACATAATAAGCGGTTATTATTTCTTTTGAAAGTTGTACTATTTGATACAAAAACAAATTCCCACCTGTTTGCTTCAATGAAGTTTGAAGTCGATAGCAATTTACATTTTTGTAGGGCAAAATTAAGCTATGAGTTGTCAAATTTCATAGATATACTTCTGCTTATCAAATACTTTATCACATGAAGTGGGGATTGGGTAGTTTGGTACAGCTTTTTGATAAATATTTCCCAAACTTATTTAGCAAAAAGAGTTTTTGTGAAAATTTTTTAACATAAAATCTGTGTATGTTATTATACTGCTGCTTTTAAAAGTAATTTTCTATATATCTCATATGTGCGAACACATTGAGAATATTTTTAATCTTACTTTATTTTGCAGGAAAGAATTGATGTTAAATCATCAAAATTCATGATGGGTCCAACGGGACCTACAGCGGCTAATGTTGGAGTGGAATTGATAAAAAGGCGATGTGCTAGATCAGTTAATCTTGCAAGAGTAATGAGATCTAAACGTTCAATTGTTTCGGATATAGGAATTGGTCGACCGTAAAGAAGCATTTGACGGGCAATAAGATGTGCTTGACTGGATGGATTTTCCTGCGACATGGTAAGGTTTGCACGATATTGCGCTTGTGCACGTTGGAGTTCATTGGCATGAATATTTTTTCCTGCCTGAGAGAGCTCATCAAGAATTACGGGAAGCAGTTCTTTAAGCCCTTTTTGTCCCGTGGCAGCATGAATGCCAAACAGTCCAGTATCTGAAAATCCCCAATGAAAAGCATAAATAGAATAGCACAATCCACGTTTTTCTCTTACTTCTTGGAAAAGACGTGAGGACATGCCACCGCCAAGAATAATGGAAAGAATTTGGGTAGCATAAAAGTCGCGTGCATGATAAGCACGCCCTTCAAACCCTAGAACAATTTGTGTATCCATTAAATCGCGATATTCGCGAAAGTCACCGCCAACGTAATTGGCAAGGTTTGTAAGAGGGGCTGTTGAATGAGGGCGAAAAGTACTAAGGCGGCTTTCAACTTCTCGCAAGAAATTTTCGTGCTGCACAGCTCCTGCTGCCACAATGATCATACGGTCTGCACTGTATTGTTTATTCATAAAATTATGAAGGTCAGCAGAGGTAAATGATTGAATTGTTCCTGGTGTTCCTAAAATCGAGCGCCCAACCGATTGGTGACGAAAGGCTGTTTCAGTAAAGTAGTCAAAAACAATATCATCAGGAACATCATGAGCGGCACCAATTTCTTGAAGGATAACTTGTTTTTCTCGTTCTAATTCCTCTTCGTCAAATTTTGAATGCATCAAAATATCAGCGAGAATATCAATAGCAAGTGGGATATCGCCTTTGAGAACGCGGACAAAATAGGCTGTTGTTTCGGTGCTGGTTGTGGCATTAATTTCGCCACCAACATCTTCAATATCGCTTGCAATTTGGAAAGCTGTACGATTTTCCGTTCCTTTGAAAGCCATATGTTCAAGAAGATGGGCGATACCGTGTTGTGTGAAGGACTCATTGCGTGAGCCAACTTTCACCCATATCCCGAGTGCTACACTCTCAATTTGTTGCATTGTATGTGTGGCGATAGTCAAACCATTACTAAGGCGACTGATATCTACACCCATGTGTTCACTACTCCATTAAACAGGACCAATACCGCATTTTAAGAGTATTGGAATATTGTTGATTTGAATTAATGCAGCTAAATTTAATAAGATGCACGCGATTTAAGAGAAATGTAATCTTTTATTATTTTTTCATCATTAGCAAGACCTATAAAATGTTCTTCGCGTTCCATTAAATCATTGAGACAAGGAGGTTGAGGGACATTGAGTCCACAGGAATTTTTGATAGCATCAGGAAATTTAGCAGGATGTGCGGTAGCAAGAACGATCATTGGAATATGGGGTTGTTTATTTTCGCGTGCCACTTTAAGCGCAACAGCTGTATGTGGATCAATGAGATAACCACTTTGCTTATAAACACTATCAATTGTTTGTGCTGTTTCCGTTATACTACTTTTCCCAGCAGAAAAAAGAGAACGAATATTTTTAAGCTGCTTTTCGTTAAGATTAAAATATCCTGTTTTTTTCAAGTTTTCCATTGCATTGCGAATCCACAATGGATCACGTTCACCACTCTCAAACAGTAAACGTTCAAAATTAGAAGAGACTTGAATATCCATAGAAGGTGATGTTGTGTGGGTTATTGGTTGTATTTCATAAGTACCACTGGTTAATGTGCGCACAAGAATATCATTATCATTTGTTGCAATGATGAGTTTGGCAATGGGTAATCCCATACGAGCAGCAACATAACCTGCAAAAATATCACCGAAGTTTCCAGTAGGAACAGTAAAGGAGACAGCTCTATCTGGAGCACCTAAGGAAAGTGCAGATGAAAAATAATAAACAATTTGCGCTATAATACGCGCCCAATTTATGGAATTAACTCCTGAAAGTGCTTTTTTTTGTCGGAAATTATGGTCATTAAACATTGCTTTGACGAGCGCTTGGCAATCATCAAAATTTCCTTCAATGGCGATGGCATGAATATTGGTACTTTGATTGGTTGTCATTTGCCTTTGTTGAACGGGTGATACGCATCCTTTGGGAAATAAAATAAAAACATCTGAGTTTTCGCTTCCTGCAAATGCTTGTATCGCAGCACCTCCTGTATCACCTGATGTGGCAGCGATAATTGTTGCGTGTTTCTTTTTTTTAGTCAGAATGTTATCTATTAGTCGAGAAAGAAACTGCATTGCAACATCTTTAAATGCTAAAGTAGGGCCGTGAAAAAGCTCAAGGATGAATTCATCTGTTCCAGTTTGTCGTAACGGACAGATGGCTGGATGACGAAAGACAGCATAAGATTCAGCAATCATCTTTTCAAAAGAATTATATTCAATTTCGTTATTCACAAAAGGCCAAAGAATGGTTTTAGCAATTGTCGCATAGGATTGACCACGAAGCGCTCGTAATGCATCAAATGATAATTGAGGAAATTTTTCTGGAAGATAAAGCCCTCCATCACTAGCCAGTCCAGTCATGATAGTTTCAGTAAAGCCTAAAGCAGGAGCCTCACCTCTCGTGCTGATATATTTCATAGGTTTTTTTCCTTCGTTTAGTCCCAAAAATTTGGTAGATTTATTTATTTCATGTTTTTAATAATATTTAAATTATGAAATGAATAGAAGTGTGTTTTCTTATTTTTATAAACAACTCAGTAGAACTCGCTTTTTCGAATATTGAGACATAATACATTGAATATTCATAAAATTTTTTCATGGACGAGAAATATTTTTCTATTTTCCTTCGCTTGTTTTGTAGTTCATACTTACCATCACACTTACCAGCATAAGATCAATATTTAGGTAACCGTTCATCGAGAACGTGTCTTGCCAAAACGCAATTGTTCTTAAGTATTGTTTATTCTTACTTTAATTAACAATTTATATGAAATTAATTTTTTAAAAGAGTATCTTATGATTTATCTTGGAAAATTTATGAGGTAATTTCATGGCGTTCTATACATAAATTATACATCTAGAGCAATTTTTGTTC
Source organism: Bartonella sp. ML69XJBT (assembly GCF_028618515.1). Taxonomy (GTDB): domain Bacteria; phylum Pseudomonadota; class Alphaproteobacteria; order Rhizobiales; family Rhizobiaceae; genus Bartonella. The sequence goes on along the minus strand of NZ_JAQITB010000009.1, from coordinate 14,517 downwards.
CATCTCAAGATCAGTTTTCAGTTTAGAAGGGATTATTTACTCCACCATATTATTCGTAAGAGGTTAGATTATACATAGAAAGCACAAAAACAGTCTGCCTACTATTTATAATAAGACAGACTGCAATTTAATTGCTACTTTGAAAGTAGAGAAAAGTAAGCAAATAACTTTTTCTTATTTAGCTTTAGTTATACCTACTGCCCATCCGATTATCGCACTCAATACGGACATAAGAAGTCCGGTTACAAAACCCACACCAAGAGCTCCTGTTGTCGTTAAAAATCCCAACGTAATAGGCTCAAAAACCTTTTCTATTTTTCCTTCAAAAGTAACTTCATTTTTTGTTTCATGAAATGCATTTGGTGCAGAGAAGAGAGAGGCAATATTGACAGCTTTTTTCTTTCCTTGTTCCATGACAGCAACAGCAATATTTTCTCTCTGACGATCACTTTTGAAATGATTTGCATGAGTATTTACAACGTGTGAAAGAAAAAAAGCAGCTGCTATAAAAACACTTAGTAAGTTATTTTTAACTATTTTGATCATAACTTTACCTCAATTTATATTTTTATTAAATACAATATAATACAATCGTAAGGGAATTAATTTAAAGAAAAATTATATAAATGATTTTTAAATATTTTAATTTTTATTATAGATAATTAATGAATAGATAGATTATCTATTTCTTACGATTTATACTAAAATTTTGATTTTAACGAGATGATTTAAAAATCATTACTATTTTTTTTATAATCCATCCTAAGAGCAATCCCACTGTACCTGATGCATAACCAAGTGCAATTCCAATCCCAAAGGTTCCTATTGTAACGGGTTCAAGGACTTTTTCAATTTTGATCTCAACATTATCTTTATTTTTTATTTTATGATTTGAATTTAGAAAATCAAATGCAATGATACGGGGCGCTTTATTTTTTCCCATTACACAATGAGCACTCTCTTCTTTTTGAGAGATATTTTTTAGATAATTTGCATGAACATTTATAATTTGTGAAAGGAAAAAAACTGTTACGATAAAAATATTTAATATGTAATTTTTAAACATTTTTGTCATAATTTTACCTCAAATACATTCTATCCTCACAACTGATAGGGCAATCTATCAGTATCATAGTGAATACAGAGGATAGAATGTCTTTCTTAGTGTTTTGCTATTTAGAGTGAGAAAAATTACTCTATTATGTATTTTATGAATCTCTATAAAAACATAATAAATCTTTTTTCTGAGGCTTAATCATAGGAATTTTTATTTAAAGATAGAGACTATATCCTTTATCCATCCTATTACTGAAGTGATGCTGCTTAATACAAATCCACCTAGCATGACTGCTGCTGCGATAGTCATGGGCTCCACTACCTTTTCAAATTTTCCTTCGCTGGCGGTTTCAGTCGTCGTGCTGTAGCTTACTGCCGGAACATGGAGAGCAGCCATGCGAATTGCTGTAGATGTTGTATCGTTCACTTGTTCCATTGCATAATTTGCTACTTCCTCTTCATGAGGAGCATTTCTTAAATGACTTGCGTTTACATTTACAGCTTGTGAAAGAAAAAAAGTAGCCGCAATAAGAATATTGAATACTTTTACCATATTTTTTTACCTCAAATACTTTTTACTATCATAGATACGAATAGAGAAATGCATCTGAAGATGTCTGCTATGTATAGCACAATGAATACAAAGCGTAATCACAGATTGCACCATCTGTAGTTCTATAATTCATTATGAATTTATAGTCAATAAAAAAATAATCATTTTGTGCTTTTTACTATAAGAGCATAAGCAATTTGTAAGTTGAATTTTATTTAAGATAATTATGTATAAACTTTACTAAATACATATTATTATTTAAAGTGATATAAATTATAAAAAAACTTCATTTTGAACCATTTAGATAGAATATCTATTATGTTTTTTTATCAGTTAAAATTTTAGAAATATTTTTTCACTTACACTAATTACATATAAGTTGATATAATCAAACTATACTATTATAATATAAATTATATCGTATAATAAATGAATTTTGATGATCATTTATAAAATTGATTTTGTAAGACATATTGCAAAATAGCTAATAGTAAACTTATTTATTATCATTTATTATTCAATATGTATTAAATGTAGATATAAAAAATTTTTATATGATTTTAAAAAAAATATATTATTTTAAATAAAATGCTATTTTTTGATGAAATTTTCTTCACTATGATGTTTTTTAATGAAATGTATTATAAAATCTGTGTTTATATTATCTAAATTTATGTTTAGTTATACTATTATAAGGGAAGAGTTCATTTTTAATTCTATCAATGATATTTTATTGTAGATATGTAGCAAAGTGTGTAGTTTTTATACACAATAAACAGAATGCATATTGAGTAGAGATAAGTTTTCATAAATTATGACAATGTTACACACGAGTTATTTAGAGACACACGAGTCATTTATCAGATTTAACCAATGGGGTTATATCTTAGCTTTTGTAGATATGCCTTAACAGAGGTAAAAACATATTGATAAAAAGGTTATGGAGAGAGTTTATTCACTGAGGTATGTTTACGCGATGTTTTATGATAGATCTTGCCATACTGCCATTGCCTCTAAAACTTCTCCTAAATGAATATGTTGGGTGATAACTGTTTCAGCACCAGCTTCTGCAAGTGCATTAGAGTGGCCAAGATAACTGTGTGATCCTCCTGAAAAACCAATGATACGCATGCCTGCTGCTGATGCAGCATGGACGCCATGCAGTGAATCTTCTATAACAATAGTGTTTTCTGGCTTTGCATGTAATTGTTGTGCGGCAAAAAGAAAAACATCAGGGGCGGGTTTTGTTCTTTTTGTTCCAACTTCAGGGGCAGAAAATATTTTATCATGAAAAAGATCGTAGAGATCAACGGCAGTGAGCATCTCTTTTATATCTTTACTTTTTGCATTAGAGCAGATGCAGTAGGGATAGCGAGTTTTAATGATTTCTACTGCTTCTCTTACGCCATCGATAGCACGTAGTTCAGTTTTTATTTGTGCTCGAAAAAGATTTGACATTTGATCTATGAGTTGAGCAGAAATTGGTTTTTCTGTTTCCTGTTCAATTTGTTGAAGAATATCGCGAAAGATAAGTCCAGCATAACGCTTACTCAATTCTTCAGGCGATATTTCATATCCTGTTTGTTTCAGTAACTGAGATCCAATTTTTGCTGCGAGATATTCAGAGTCTACGAGAACTCCATCACAATCAAAAATAATGAGATCTATCTGAGGCATGAGAGCTTCCTTTACATCCAATTGATAGCTTGAAAATTTTTATGAAAATACCATTGAGAAGACTTTATTTCATAAAAATATACTTTGAAAGTGATTCTTATTCCTTTCATGTAGAAAAAATATGGGAGTCGTGCATTGAAGGGAAGAAAAGAGGGACTTGTCAATGAGAAATCTCTTTACTTTTCTTAAAAAAACAAAAATGCGTATCAATTTTTTAGAAGTTTAACGATACGTTTACTCTATTTTGTAAATATACACTGATAATGCGGGCCTATAAACCATTTTGATTGATTATAGGGTAAATTCAGTTCATTTTGTTGGGTTTTTCATGACAGTTATTCATCTTCAAAAAGATTTCATTCGTACACCCTCACAGATGCCATGGCGCAATAAAATTTTCAAAGGAGATTGTGTTGCAGTACTAGAAAAACTTCCAAAACATTCAGTTGATATGATTTTTGCGGATCCTCCTTATAATTTGCAATTGGATGGTGCGCTCTATCGTCCGGATCATTCACTTGTTGATGCAGTTGATGACGCATGGGACCAGTTTGAAAGTTTTGCTGCTTATGATGCTTTTACGCGTGCATGGTTGCTTGCTTGTCGTCGTGTATTAAAACCCAATGGGACGCTTTGGGTTATAGGATCTTACCATAATATTTTTCGGGTTGGTACGGCATTACAGGATTTAGGTTTTTGGGTGCTTAATGATATCATTTGGCGCAAAAATAATCCCATGCCTAATTTTCGGGGACGTCGCTTTCAAAATGCTCATGAGACGCTGATTTGGGCTGTTCGAGATCAAAAGGATAAAAAATACACATTTAATTATGATGCTTTAAAAGCTGCCAATGAAGATCTACAAATGCGTTCAGATTGGCTTTTCCCTCTCTGCACGGGAGCTGAACGTTTAAAAGATCAGGCAGGGCGGAAATTGCATCCAACACAAAAACCACAAGCATTATTAGCTCGTATTATTATGGCTTCTAGTAAGCCTGGTGATGTTATTCTTGATCCGTTTTTCGGTTCGGGAACAACAGGCGCTGTGGCCAAACTTTTGGGACGTGATTTTGTGGGTATTGAACGTGAGCAGGATTATATTGATGCGGCGTGTGAAAGGATTGCAGCGATCACACCTTTAGACAAACCAGAATTGGCAATTTTGGATAGAAAAAAAGCCGAACCGCGTGTAGCATTTAACAGTTTGCTTGAAGCAGGTTTACTCTATCCTGGAGAAGTGCTTTATGATCGCAAGAAGCAAGTATCTGCTATTGTAAGAGCTGATGGCACGATCATGCACGGTGGTGAAGCTGGTTCTATTCATGCAATGGGCAGAAAGGCTCAAGATTCGCAAAGCTGTAACGGTTGGACCTTTTGGTATTATGAGGAAAACGGACGGTTGAAACCTATCGATAATTTAAGAATGATCATACGTTCACAGATGTTGAAAACAGGTGTTTTATAAACCGAGCAGGCAATTTTTATTATATTGATTAAGCTCTAAAATGTTACGCTTTTATATTGAGATGATTTGTAAAGAGACGTATCGTTTTTGTTATGCATATATTCATCCTGCTTGTGATGTACAAGCAAGTGTTTTTTTAATTTTTCTAGTAGGCGGATGATATTATTCTTGACCCCGTTTGCAGTTCGAAAATAACAGGTGTTATTGCTAAACTTCTGAAACGTGACTCTGTAGATACTGAACGCGAGCAAGGCTACATGATAATTTGAAATGAGAAATGTTCACTATATTTGAGGTTCTCATTCAAGGAACAAAATGACAGAGTATCATTATAAATCAATGATTTTTATAAAACAAAACACGACGTATTGAATTGAAAAATTCGTTTTTACGCGTGATGGAATTATTTTAATCTAAAGGAATGGGGAATCGCTACGGAAATGGCTTTTTTCATAACAGTAGGAAGTGCTTCTTCGGCAAGATTTTGGATATCGCACCACCAGCCATTTTCACGGTTCATTTTGTGGACACTATGAGTATAATAAACATCGAGTTTCAGAGAAAAGTGGGTAAAGACATGTGTAATTTGTCCTTTAAATTGCCAGTTGGCGGTGAAGGGGGCATTTTGCAGACCGTTTTCGTTGTTCTTTCCAATATTATTAGGAATTTGTGTCATTCCACCAAGGAGTTTTTTGCCTTGTCGTTTTTCCAGATATATTTGTCTATTTTCATTAAGAACAACAAAAGCAGCGCCAGTTTTTGAAGGGCGCTCTTTTTTAGGCTCTTTAACTGGAAAAGCTTCAGTTCTTTGCATTTTTGCTGCTTGGCAAAAAGTGTAAAGAGGGCAGAGGCAACAAGACGGTTTACGTGGTGTACAAATGGTTGCTCCCAGATCCATCATTGCTTGAGCAAAGTCACCAGGGCGCTTTAAAGCAGTAATTTCTTGTGTTTTTTCTTTGATTTCAGCTTTTGCTTTTGGCAATAGTGAAGCAATAGCAAAAAGGCGGGTTACCACGCGCTCGACATTACTATCAACCACTGCTACGGGATGATTAAAAGCAATTGCAGCAATGGCTGCGGCAGTATAGTCTCCAATACCTGATAGAGTACGCAATGCTTTTATAGATTGTGGAAACTGTCCTCCATAGTTTTCCACAAGCTGCTTAGCGCAATTGCTAAGATTTCGTGCGCGTGAATAATATCCAAGTCCAGCCCATGCTTTCATGATATCATCTTGTGGGGCTTTCGCTAAAGAAGAAAGGTTAGGCCAAAGTTTCACAAATTTTTGAAAATAAGGTTTTACAGCTTCAACAGTTGTTTGTTGAAGCATAATTTCAGAAAGCCAAACGCGATAAGGATCAGGGCGAATACCTTGAGTTTGTTGCGTAGGGGTAATACGCCATGGCAAATGCCGGTGCTTTTTATCGTACCAAGAGAGAAGGTGCAAAGAAATCTCATGCATGATTTTTTTTCAACCACAGGGAGATATAAAATGCAAAAGAAAAAAGCATGTGCTTTGCAATTCATATTCCATTTTGCCTCTTTAGTTATAGAAATTTTGGTTAGGTGAGAATTGGAATTTTTAAATATTGGATGAAATGTTTTGGGAAATAGTTTTGAGATAAAAGAATTTTTTGTAATTGAGTACATTGCTGAATATGTAATCTAGGGAAATGAGCAAACAATTTAAAAAACGCCATTTTTATTCTCTTTCTGAGACGGTATCCAAAATGCTTGATCCGGTTTTACGTAAACGGACAGGGTTGAATGTTGCGCTTATAGAGCATTGGCCACAGATTGTAGGTTATGATATGAGTGAACATACAATGCCGCTTAAAATTATTTGGAAATGTCATGCGGTTCAAGATGAAGTTTTTCAACCAGCAACACTTGTTATAGCATGTGAAGGATTCGCAGCATTAAAATTAATGCACGAAACAAAAGAGTTGCTTCATAGAATTAATGTTTTTTTTGGCTATATTGCTATTGATCGTATCAAGATTGAGCAAAGATCTGTATCTGTTCTAGCAAATCACTTAACGTTGAAATCAAATCTGAATGAAAAGGACAAAAAACATATAGCCAAAATGCTTGAGAAAGTTGAAAATGAGAGTTTACGTCAATCGCTTTATAAACTTGGCTGTTGCATTTTCGCAGAAAAAAATAAATAATAAGACATTTTATATATTTTCTTTTAATATACGAGAGAGTATTGGATTCTTATTCGTTTAATAACAACAGAAAAGTATTATTTATGATAGCCTATCGTTCTTTTTTGTCTTTCTGGATAATTTTTTTCTTAACGATAACTGTACAAACCAGTGCAACGATCACGTTAGCGAGTGGTGCTAAACTCGTTTCAACTGTTGATATGGCTGAAGTCCTTCAATCGAGAAAAGTGAAGGATCGGTTTGAGGGAGAGGGAGATGCCCCAGTAACAATTGTTGAATATGCCTCGTTGACTTGTGTTCATTGTGCACATTTTTATAATGATGTACTTCCAGAAATTCGTAAAAAATATATAAAAACAGGAAAAGTAAAACTTATTTTTCGAGAATATGCTTTTGATCCCCGAGCAACAGCAGGCTTTATGTTGGCGCGATGTGTACCAGAAGATCGCTATTTTCCTTTGATAGAAGTTTTATTTCAAAAACAAGAGGAGTGGGTTTGGGTAAAAGATGCTCTAACACCATTAAAGGCCATTAGCCTCATGGCAGGTTTTATAGATGAGAGTTTTACTTCTTGTCTAAAAAATCAGACTATTTTAGATGAAGTGAATGCATCTTATGAGCGTGGTAAAGAGCTTGGTGTTACAGCAACCCCTACTTTTTTTATCAATGGGAATAAGTATGAAGGTATCATGTCGGTAGAAGAGTTTTCTTCGATAATTGATAGTTTTCTTAAAAACTAAATTTTCTCCACGTGAAGAAGGGTATGAGTAGTTATTGTCATTGCCCTTTTGAAAGAATTAGTTTTGTGCATTGATAAAGCGATATTTGCTTTGGTTAGGCTCATGATGAATCGAATCATTGCTTTTAATGGTGAATCTGGAACACATGGTGTTTTTATGCTGATATAAGAGGGACTTGTGGGATGGCAAAATGGGTTTATAGTTTTGGGGATGGCAGTGCAGAAGGAAATGCGAGCGAACGCAATCTTCTTGGTGGCAAAGGGGCTAATTTGGCGGAAATGAGTAATCTTGGTTTGCCTGTACCTCCTGGATTTACTCTTACAACGGAAGTTTGTAATTTTTATTATGCAAATAACAAATCATATCCGGAAGAATTGCAGCAAGTGGTGCAGCAAGCATTAAGACGTGTTGGTGAACTAACAGAGCGTGAATTTGGTAATGAAAAAAAGCCTCTTTTACTCTCTGTGCGCTCAGGGGCTAGGGCTTCAATGCCAGGAATGATGGATACAGTGCTAAACCTTGGCATGAATGATGCGACTGTAAAAGCAATTGCTTTACAAACGAAGAACGAACGTTTTGCTTATGATAGTTATCGTCGTTTTATTCAAATGTATTCTAATGTTGTTTTAGGGTTAGAGCATTCGTATTTTGAAGAGATACTTGATGAGTCAAAAGCGCGTAATGGTTATACTGTTGATACAGAAATGACAGCGGATGATTGGAAGGATGTTATTCTTTCTTATAAGGCATATGTGGAAGAACAGTTAGGGAAGCCTTTTCCGCAAGATCCTGAACAACAGTTGTGGGGGGCGATTGGAGCAGTTTTTTCAAGTTGGATGACAGCACGTGCAGTGACTTACCGCCGTTTACATAATATTCCTGAAAGTTGGGGCACGGCAGTTAATGTGCAAGCGATGGTTTTTGGTAATATGGGGGAAGATTCCGCAACAGGTGTTGCTTTTACACGCAATCCATCAACAGGGCAAAAAGAACTTTATGGTGAATTTCTTGTAGATGCACAGGGTGAAGATGTGGTAGCGGGTATTCGGACTCCCCAAAATATCACAGAAAATGCGCGTATTGTTGCTGGTTCAAATAAGCTATCTTTGGAAAAGATTATGCCAGAGGCTTTTTTGAAGCTATGTCAGATTGCACAAAAGCTGGAGCAGCATTATCAGGACATGCAAGACCTCGAATTTACCATTGAAAAAGGTAAATTATGGATGTTGCAGACGCGTTCAGGAAAACGAACAGCTCGTGCGGCTTTAAAGATGGCGATTGAAATGGTTGAAGAGGGGCTGATAAGCCGTGAAGAGGCGGTGAGGCGCATTGAAGCAAAATCGCTTGATCAACTTCTCCATCCAACACTTGATCCTAAGGCAGAACGTTTTATCATCGCACGTGGTTTACCTGCTTCTCCAGGAGCGGCAACGGGTGAAATTGTTTTTACTTCAGAAGAGGCAGAAAATCTGTCTGCAGAAGGCCGCAAAGTTATTTTGGTACGTGTAGAAACAAGTCCAGAAGATATTCATGGTATGCATGCAGCAGAAGGGATTTTAACGACGCGCGGCGGTATGACAAGTCATGCTGCTGTTGTTGCGCGTGGTATGGGAAAGCCGTGTATTGCTGGTGCTGGTAGTGTGCGAATTGATTATAATACAAACACAATGTTTGCTTCAGGACAAAGTTTTAAAAAGGGTGATATCATTACCATTGATGGTGGAAGTGGAGAAATTTTTAAAGGCAAGGTTGCGATGCTGCAACCTGAGCTTTGTGGAGATTTTGCAAAATTGATGGAGTGGGCTGATGGAATGCGACGTATAAGGGTTCGTGCCAATGCTGAAACACCGTCTGATGCGCGTATGGCGCGTTCTTTTGGAGCTGAAGGTATTGGACTTTGCCGTACGGAACATATGTTTTTTTCTGGTGAACGTATTGTTGCCATGCGTGAAATGATTTTAAGTAATGATGAAAGCGGACGTCGTAAAGCATTAGATAAACTTTTACCTATGCAGCGTTCAGACTTTAGTGAATTGTTTGAAATTATGTCTGGGTTGCCTGTTACTATTCGCTTGCTAGATCCACCATTGCATGAATTCTTACCAAAAACCGATGCAGAAATTCTTGAAGTTGCCACGGCTATGGGTGTTTCTGCTGACGTACTTTCTGAACGTGCACAGCAGTTGCATGAATTTAATCCTATGCTTGGATTACGAGGATGCCGTTTAGCTATTACTTACCCAGAAATTGCACAAATGCAGGCACGAGCTATTTTTGAAGCAGCAGCAGAAGCTGCTCAAAAGTCTGGATCTCCTGTTATACTTGAAATTATGGTGCCGCTTGTTGCGCTTAAAGCTGAGCTTGATTTTGTAAAAGCGCGTATTGATCAGGTAGCTGATGAAGTGATGAAGGAAAAGGGAAGCAATATTCAATATATGGTTGGAACGATGATTGAGCTTCCAAGGGCTGCTCTTCGAGCAGGTGAAATTGCAGAAACTGCGGAGTTTTTTTCATTTGGAACAAATGATTTGACACAAACTACTTTTGGAATTTCACGTGATGATGCTGCTCCTTTTTTGGCAACGTATTTTCAAAAAGGACTTTTAGAACAAGATCCTTTTGTATCCATTGATCGTGATGGAGTAGGAGAGCTTATTGCTACTGCTGTACAGCGTGGTCGTTTACAGCGTGCAAAAATAAAATTGGGAATTTGCGGTGAACACGGAGGTGATCCTGCTTCCATTGCTTTATGCGAAGAGAATGCCCTGGATTATGTATCATGTTCTCCTTTCCGAGTACCAATTGCGCGTTTAGCAGCGGCGCAGGCGGCGATTGCAAAAAAGATGTAAAAGTTTTGAGTTATTTCATTGTGTGATAGTTGTTCTTGCATTTACATGATTCATAAGAGGATATTTACTGCTTTCCTCAATATTTTTATGGATAGGTTCATCCCTCTTGTAACCTGTAAGCAGATGCTTTTTGCTATTTATAATAAAGAGGGATGCTCAGAGAATTCTACTGTATGAGGTGTACTCGTACAGATTTAAAACGATTATTTATCTTTATAAATCAATACGTTAATTTATACATGGAGAATAAATTGTACCTACTCTGCATTTTCTTCTCTAAAAAAGTGGAAGTTTTAGGAATCTATTACGAGTTGTATGTTTGGGAAAGAGGAAAGCATGCCTTTGATAGAATTATGAGAGCAAGCATAGGGTAAAATAATACAGTATCCCATATTTTTAGTATTTGCTTTACAAGATAAGTGTTTACCTTCAATGCAACAAACCAACTTCGCGCATTTTTATCAAAACAACTTGATCAATTTTCCCTGTTATAGGAAGATCAAACATTTTTTGAAATTGTTTTAAGGCTTCTCTCGTTTTTTGATCTTCTATACCTGTGGCAACAACTTCCCTGTTACCGAAAATACGTAAAGCTTTTTGCACTTGTATAATATCTTCCACAAGAGGCTCTAAAACAGTTTTTTTTGAGTGCAGCATATTTTTTGTTTCATTGGCCATTTCCATTTCGCTTTGTTGAATTAATATCGCAATTTCATCTGTTGTAGAGTTGGATAAAAGATTACTTGGCAGTTTCTGAGCCGATTGTTGTTGCCATAATGCTATGGCACGACGTGTTTTAGGACCTTCTAGTCCATCTAAAGGACCATCATAAAGTCCTAGTTTTACTAACTTCTTTTGTATTTTTAATATGTTTTCTGACGTAGAATGCGAAGATGAATTTTTGCGGAGATAGTTTGGAGACACTACAGAAGTAACACGAGAACCTGCATGAAGTTTTGTTTCTTGTTCAGACAAAGTAGAGTTTTTCTCTATCTGTTGAGCATAGGTGAATTTCATTTTAGTGAAGATATCCTGATGCATTGCCATTTGCAAAAATAAAGCGTTAAGTGAAACAAAGCCAAAACTAATGGTAAAAAGACAAGCTCCAATGAAAAACAAAGTATTTTTTCGTGTATAAAAATAAAATGTTTTTGCTATCCAAAAAAGAAAACGACCGCTCATAAGAAAAAGAGTTATAACAATACTACTATAGTGTTTACGCTTTTTCACATTTTTTGTTCTGTGCGTCTTTCGTTTTTTTGTCATTATTTTTATTTTTTATTCCAATTGTGATTGTTTCCTACAGAGAAACAAATATAAATTATTCTCGTGTTATGAGAGGAGATTATATCTCTATCGTTGTTTCTTCCTTACAAATTATTAAAATGAGTAAAATTATCCTGTAAATGTACAAGCTGATAAATTAACTGTAGCTCTCATCCAATTTTCTTAAAGTTTATATTCTATAGCATTTTTAGTACGCATAAAAAAACTCTACTTAAGCGATGCCACTTTTTATACTCATAAATCATATCATTACATAATGTATCAAACTAAAATCTGCTCCGTCATTTCCTCATTTTTCTTGTGCAATATATTGGGCAATATTTGAAATCGAATAAAAACACATTTCCTTATTACTCTGCAGAGCTCATAGCAGTGTGTATCCTCTCTAAATATCTCATATGTACAGGAAGGGTATATTTTAGCGGTGTTATGCACACAATTTCCCAACTTTATATATGTTTGAGTCTAAATTCTCTCTATAAATATTTAATAAATTTTATAGATTTTAACGAAAGTGATTTTTAAAATATCTGTAAGAGAATAGGTTCGCATCTTAATCTTTATAATTTGATAACTGCACTTTTTTATAAAACAAAAAATGGCAACATATTTTGTACAGTATTGTATCTCTCACCTATTATTTGGTTATCACAACATAGTTTTCCTGTTGCATTTGTCTTCATTATATATCATGGAAGTGTAAAATCCCTATTTTCAACGCTTTTTTTGATTGTGCAATTTTGACGTTAATTTTTACATAAAAAGAGAATGCTTCTTATTTTTGTATATCCGCATCATGAATAATGTAAATTTTCTCAACAAATGGTCGGTTTCATAAAATGCTTATTTTATAAATTTTTTATAAAGAAGAAGAATATAGACTGCTATTTCATTTACAGTTACGGTACATTGGTTGCCTATGATACGTTTTTTGATAAAATTGTTATTATTTTTGTTTGTTGTTTTTGTCATCATTTCATTTTTTGTAGCAAAGCCGAGCAATAATCATTCCTCTACGCAAAGAAATAGTGAGACAACAACAAGTGATGTGGTTATTGCTTTTAAGGAAGCTTTGAAGGATTTAGGAAAATTCTGTGATCGTAATATAGAAGCTTGCAAAGTTGGAAAGTCGTTTTTAAGTTCACTTGGTGAACGCGCTTATTATGGTGCGAGAGCAACTTACGAATATTTAGGGGGAATACTGAATAACAAGAATAAAATAGCTCCCTCAGATGTTACTCCTAAGACAGAAAGATGGGAGCCCACGCTAAAACAAAACCTCCAAGCACTCCCTTGAAATACAAATTTTCAATCTTTACCCTTGCTGTTATGCTAAGAAGAATAAGTACTTATGAGCATATCTATCAAGCAATTACATTCAATATGATCATCAAGAGAAGATAGGACTGAAATTATGACAGATACGATCGATGATATTATAGAAAATTTTTCTCTCTTGGATAATTGGGAAGATCGTTATCGTTATGTGATTGAACTTGGCCACGGATTACCGCCTTTTCCTGAAAGTGCCCGAAACGATGCGCATAAAGTGCCTGGTTGTGTGAGCCAAGTATGGCTTTTATCTTCACGTAATAATTCAGAAAATCCAATAATAACGTTTCAAGGTGATTCTGATGCTCATATTGTACGCGGACTTATCTATATTCTTCTTACCTTCTATTCAGGGAAAAAAGCCTCGGAAATTCGCGAGGCTGATGCTGAAGGACTCTTTGCAACACTTGGTTTAAATGAAAATCTTACACCACAACGGTCAAATGGACTTAAATCGATGATTGAACGAATTCGTAATGAAAGTTATGTATAAAAAAGCATCTCGTAGCAAAACCACGCAAAAATTTTCACAAGAAAACATCTGATAAAAACACTTTTCTATACCAGAGGCATCTACTTCTTTATAAAGTGCCCTTACTTGTTTTTTTCCGTTTACTTTTGCGCCCAAGTCCCATTTCTTTTGCTAAAGCTGAGCGTGCTTTTGCATAATTAGGTGCCACCATAGGATAAGAACTGTCCAACTGCCACTTTTCACGATATTCTTCTGGTAACATCCCATAATGTGTCATGAGGTGACGCTTTAAAGATTTAAACTTTTTCCCATCCTCAAGACAGATGAGATAGTCTGGAAAAATCGAACGTTTTGGGTTAACCGCAGGTCTTTGCTTTTCAACTTCAGCTTCTATGAGATCTGCATTCCCCGCTTTACGAAAAGCGGCATGAACATCAGCAATCAAACTTGGCACTTCAGTCGGTCGAATAGAATTATTACTTACGTAGGCAGCAACAATATCAGCAACTAATGTAATAACTAAATTGCTTTCAGTCTCTAAGACTGGATGATGTTCCATTCTTGTTTCCTTTAATTTAAAATCGAGTAATTAAAAACCGAGATACAGCACATATACTCATGATATAGAGATCTCATGCACACAGGCTTCATATTGTACAAAAATCTTTTTTGTCAATTCAATTATTCTATAAAATTGCTAAAACACAAAAAAATCAAATAAATACCCCTTTTTGGTCATAATGTATAATAAGAAGAGCGAATAACGCACCTGTTAGAATATAGATTTATTCTATAAAATTTTACGTATCAAATAAAATATATCATAAAAATATAAATAATATAGCGTAAATTTATGTATTTTATAGAGAGAAAATAAATAAAAATACTAAAATATAACTTTATTTTAGTATTTTT
>NZ_JAQITB010000089.1 GCF_028618515.1 Bartonella sp. ML69XJBT | reverse complement strand
ACTTCCTCTTCATTAACGCCTAAGACAATAATCTTATAAGGAACTAAGAGTTCATTCTTCACGGCTTTAGAGAATGTGTAGGTATAAAGCTCTTTTCCATAGAGTGCTTCATCATCCATAGACGCCAAAATGCCATTCATCTCATGGGCTTGTTTTTTTGCACTATCAGCAAAGATTTTTGGCGTTGCTGTCATATACAGACGTTTTTTACCCCGAATAATGCTGTTATCATGAACTTTGATAAATTCAGATTCATGCTTGTCTGTTCCCAATACAACCCCAGTTGTTCTATGAGCTTCATCGCAAATGATCAGATCAAATTCGGGTAAATCATATTCCTTTTGTGCATCGGAAATCACTTGAATGGAATGATAGGTCGAAAAGACCACAGTCATCACATCAAGAGAGGTCTTATTGGCTTTACGGGCAAGTTCTTTTGCATTCGTGGTAGCCGGTAAGACAAGATCAGAAGCATCCAGACCAGATTCATCATCCTGTTTCCCTTTACGACGCTTGCCTACTTGTGTATCCGAACACACCGCAAAGGAACGCAAGGGCACTTCTGTATCAAGGGTCCATTCACGGATTGTTTGTGACATCAAAGCAAGAGAAGGCACCAAAAACAAAACATGCTTGCCTTGACCTGCTATGGTCTCTGCTATCTTAAGGCTAGTGAAAGTCTTGCCCGTTCCACACGCCATAATAAGCTTGCCACGGTCTGCTTCTTGTAAACCTTCACAAACAGCTTTCAGTGCATCCTTTTGATGATCTAAAAGCTTTTTTTTCGGTTGTTCTTTAAGGACAGCTTGTCCTCGTTCTTTATAAGCGCCCCAATCAATTTGACTGTTTTCTAAATCAAACAGATTAATCTGTTGAATACGAACCTCTTGTCCATCACAAGTATTGTTAGCATTATCACTCCAATTGCTTTCGGTACTATCAACCAAAATACGACGCGTAAAAATCTTTTTCCCAGAGGCAGCGATAAAGCTATTAATATCTTCTTTTTTAATGATGTGAGAAGCATCATAGCATTTACATTGAATAGCCGCATATCCTCCTTGATCACGGATTGTAGCGACCAGATCAATACCAATATCACGCCCATCTTCATCATGTTCCTCAGCCCATTCCGAATAAGTTTGAACCTTTTCGTATTCTTGCTTTTGCAACGGGTCTTGCATGAGATAAGCCATGACAAGGTTTTCAAACAGCGTTCCCAATTCACGAGGTGATTTTGCTTGTTGACGATAATATTCTAAGAGAGAACGTAAAGTGACTTGTTTATTATCAGACTTAACAGATTGAAGCATATTAAGATAAACTCCATTGGCTATGGCAAGATCAAAACTCGTAAAGAAACGAAATGAAGTCTATTAAATTGATTCAAAAGAAATAGCGATAACAAAATGAGACAAAAGCAGCAGAAAACCCATAAATCGCTTAAAATAAATTTTATAAATCATGCTTATCAACAACAGAATAGTGAAATTTGCTATTTATTTCACATATCATTCAAGACGAATGCACTATGTGTTTAAAAACATCAGAATGATTATTTTGATATGTTTTATGCGTCATTGAAATGATCACTTTTGTCAGTTCAATTTACAGACACAAACTGACAAATATATATTATTGATTGAATTTATGGGTTGTATCTTGATAAGGGTTGTATCATTAAAATACTAACATATTGAAATATAATGTTTTTAATTTTTTACCATTTAAAAAAAATGCTATAGGGGCTAGAATGAACTGACTAAACTGACAAAACTCTTTTTACAAAGCCACTCAGATCATTTGCTTTTGGAGAAAAGTTCCTTGATGAGAATACCATAAAAAGAGTTTTGCGTGGTTGTCTTAAGACTTCAAAAGAGTTTTTTTATTGTTTTATGCTGTTGTTTTTGACCAAAGGATGCCACTCATAGCGTTTATCAGGACGCCGACCTAATTCATTCCCCTCTATAGGAAATTCACGAATATAGTTACAACGGCATAAAAGCTCTAAAGCTTGCTTAACAGCTTGATTATCTTTTAAAGAACTCCAACATCGTCTATAGATATCTCTTGCTGTAAAAACATCGGGTAAATGATCACAACGTTCGACAATCAATTTTGCCCGCTCTGCTGTTAATTGATCACACGCCGCATAAAGACGTTTTGCGTGACTTATCAGATATTTTTCCCAACGTAATGCCATAGAAAGAGAGGAGAAACCAACTTCAA
>NZ_JAQITB010000088.1 GCF_028618515.1 Bartonella sp. ML69XJBT | reverse complement strand
AATTAAAAACATTATATTTCAATATGTTAGTATTTTAATGATACAACCCTTATCAAGATACAACCCATAAATTCAATCAATAATATATATTTGTCAGTTTGTGTCTGTAAATTGAACTGACAAAAGTAATCATTTCAATGACGCATAAAACCTATCAAAATACTCACTCTGATCTTTTTAAACACATAGTGCATTTGTCTTGAATGATATGTGAAATAAAGAGCAAATTTCACTATTCTGTTGTTGATCTGACTTACGTCATAGGCTGTGGATAAAGAGCCTTTTAAACCCTTTTTGAAAAAAAATATCCGTTTTTTCGCATTTTCCTGCATTTTTTTCTCAATTCGTCCAAAATGGATTTAATAAGCTTCATTTCGATTCTTTTGAAGAGAATTAACCCTCTCATACCAAAATGGAGCTCTGTTGTAATATGCTGCAATCTGTTAAGTCTGATAATAAACAAGTCACTTTACGCTCTCTGTTGGAATATTATCGCGAACAAGCAACATCAAATGCTGAACGGGGGAAAATTTTTGAAGATTTTGTTAGCAAATATCTTATGCATGACCCTCTCCATTATGGACGGTATGAAAAGGTTGAAAGCTATTTTGAATGGGCAAAAGAACGTAAAGATTGGAATAAAAATGATATCGGCATTGATCTAGTCGCTAAGCTTCGCAATCAAGAGGGATATGTCGCTATTCAATGTAAGTTTTATAAAGCAGATCATCAGATCAGTAAAAAGGATATTGATAGCTTTATCGCTGCCTCTGGAAAAGACATCTTTAAATACCGCCTTCTCGTTGATAGCACGGAAAGTGAATTAACTGACAATGTGAATGCAATGATTAAAGGACAAGCGATACCCGTTTATCGTATTGACCTTCGTTATATGGAAAACAGTCGTATAGACTGGCAAATATTTGCAACAAAAAAAGAAGTTGTTTTGAAATCAACAAAAGAGCCTCGTCCCCATCAAGAGGAAGCCATCAAAAGAGTCTGTGAAGGGTTACAAGAAGCAGACCGTGGCAAGTTGATTATGGCATGTGGGACAGGTAAGACTTTCACTAGCCTTAAAATAGCCGAAACTCTCGCCGGAAAAGGCAAGCGTGTGTTGTTTCTGGTGCCCTCCCTTGCTTTAGTCTCGCAAACGATCCGTGAATGGACAGCCGATGCACAAGTGCCCTTGCGTTCTTTTGCGGTGTGTTCGGATACAAAAGTTGGCAAGCGTCGTAAAAACCAAGATGATATTGTTGGCATGGAAACATCAGACCTTGTTCTCCCTGCTACGACGGATGCCAAAGCACTTGCCAAAGAGGCTTGTGAAAGCTTCGCAGAGGCAATGACAGTGATCTTTTCAACCTATCATTCCATTCAAGTGATTTCGGATGCGCAAAAAGACTATGGTTTACCCGAATTTGATCTGATCATTTGTGATGAAGCCCATAGAACCACTGGAACTTCATTGGGAAGTGAGGACAATGAATCTGAATTTGTTAAAGTTCATGATAACAGCATTATTCGGGGTAAAAAACGTCTATACATGACAGCAACGCCTCGTATCTTTAGTGAGACTGCCAAAAGACGGGCTGATGAGATTAATGCCGTTTTGGCGTCTATGGATGATGAGGTGCTTTTTGGCAAACAACTCCATCATTATAGCTTCGCAGAAGCTGTCGATAATGAACTTTTAACCCCTTACAAGATTGTGGTCTTAGGCATTGATGAAACCTATATCACACCAGCCATACAGGAGATTATTGCCAATGAAAACCGTGAAATTGATTTAGATGATGCGGCAAAAATTATTGGCTGTTATAGAGCTCTGACTAAAATAGATAAGGAAGCAGCTGTTGATGATGATGATACAGAGCCTATGCGTAAAGCTTTAGCTTTTTGCAAAGATATCAACACCTCTCAATATGTTACAAAGCTCTTCAATAAAATTATCAAATCTCATATCAATGATTTCCTTAAAACGGTTCCCTTTTTGAACTGTGAAGTAAGACATATTGACGGAAAGCAAAGTGTCAAAAAACGCAATGAAGAGTTGGATTGGCTAAGACAAGATGCGGGTAAAAATGTTTGTCGGATTTTAAGCAATGTAAGGTGTCTTTCAGAAGGGATTGATGTCCCTGCTCTTGATGCCATCATGTTTTTACACCCGCGCAATAGCCAAGTGGATGTAATACAGGCGGTGGGGCGTGTGATGCGTCGTGCCAAGGGAAAAAAGACGG
>NZ_JAQITB010000087.1 GCF_028618515.1 Bartonella sp. ML69XJBT | reverse complement strand
TAAATTTGGGCACGACCATTAATAAAGGCATAATTATAAACCTCAGCATAGCTATGAATATGAGCCGAGCCAGCAACAATGGCACGACCATAGACTCTTGCATAACCAAAAACCGTAGCATCATAAGAAACATGCGCATAATCATAAACATGAGCATTGCCATAGACACAAGCATTGTCATAAATATTTGCATATTGAGAGATGAAAGCCCTCCCATAGACCTCACAATCCCCATAGACTTGACCACAGATTTGAGAATAATGACGTATTTTTGCATTGTCAGAAACGCGCGCATGACCATAGGCACAAGCATTATCATATACCCAGCAATTGCCATCATGAGAGAGATTTGCTTCCTTTTCGATAAAGCCACCAAGGTCACCTTCCTTGACATCATCGAAATCTTTTAAAGCACAAATGCAATAAAGATTGATAGTTTCTCTTGTCAGAGCATGTTTTATTTTTTTTATTCCTCTAGTTAATTCGTATTTTTTGCACATAAGAATACCTCACACAATTGAATGTGTTAAACATTTGCTAAAATTTGGAATGGAAAATTTGAAAGAGGGGCGCCCCCGCCGCGCCCGCGTCTTATTTTACGCTACTTTATTTTCAATAATCTTTACAACGTGATCGTTTTCATAAATTTCACAATCAGAAGGAATCCCATATGCATAGTAAACGTTTTGTTCAACATATGAATAACCATCTCTTTTTAATCTTGCATTGCCATGTACCAAACCTCTAATGGTGTGATAACCAGTCACCTTTGCATTCCCATAAACAGAACTGTAGACCTTAACATACCCACCCACGCTAGCATTGCCATAGACCTTGCCATAATTTTAGCACCACCACTCACAACAGCATGATCATAAACTACCGCTTTGCTATGAATACGAGCACTCCCAGATAATTTTGCATTCCCATAAACCCTTGCATATTGAAAAACCCAAGCATTATAAGAAAGGTGCGCATTGTCATAAACATGAGCATTTGCATACACGCGGGCACGATCACAAACATGCGCATTGCCATAAACAAAGCCCATAATAATAGCCTTATCAGAAACCTTAGCATTTTCATAAAATATAGGCAGGATTTAAAACAAGAGCATTATCATATACCCAGCAATTGCCATCATGAGAGAGGTTGCTTTCATTTGCAATAAAGCCACCTAAATCCCCAGCCTTTACATCAGCAAAGTCTCTTAATGCTTTAATGCGATAAAGAGTTTGATTATTAAATACACGTGTCTCATTTGTGAGTGCAAACTTTTTTTGCATAGCACAATTCCTTTATAAAGAGATAAAATTGTAAAAATGAAATGTTTAAAGAGAGGCGCCCCCGTCGCGCCTAGTGTTAATTACATTGCCTCGTCATAATATTCATGACGGTAATCATCATCATCATCATTACCAAATCTTGGAATTGCCTCATCATGAATTTGATCATCTTCTGTTAAAGAGGCAGCATTATGAACACAAGAAGAGCCTGATACATAAGAACCACAAACCACGGCATCTTTTAGGTTCAGGTGTCATTTTCCTAAACAAAAGACCAGCGAAATATTCCGTCATTAATGATTTGAATGGAGAGATCACGAATCTGTTTCAATGTGTTCAAAATGACTTTGATGCTTTAGCCAAACGATTGGAGTGGTTTGTTTGTTCGAGACAGTTGTTTTTTGAACTTGCATCTATTGCCCCAGAGAGCCTCTCTAAAGTTGAAAGAGCTGCACGCTTTTTGTTTCTCCAACGTTGTGTGATGTATGGGGAAAAAGAGAACGGTTAGTTTTAATCCAGAGAAGCTTTTATCAAGGATGAGGCGTGTTAGACAGAAGCTTCTAGATACAACTATCTTAAACTTATCGTGGGAGCGGGTTGTGGAGCTATTTGATGCACCCGATAGTTTATTTTATCTAGACCCACCTTATTTTTTGAAGAAGAAGTGTTATAGCTCTGGGAATTTTGTTGAAGATGATTTTGAGAGCATGGCAAAAATTCTCAAAGGTGTCGAAGGCAAATTTATCTTGAGTCTGAATGATTGTGATGCTGTAAGAGAGATCTTTAAAGATTTTGATTTTTTAGAAGTAGAGACCCTTTGGACAGCAGGTACAGCAAAAAAACACCTCGAAAAGAAGTGCTGATTCGTAATAATTGAGGAAAGTTTGAAAAAGATTTGTTAGAATCAGCAGAAATATTTCTTCTCTAATAGGACTTTTTATATGCTTACATCATTTGGCAAA
>NZ_JAQITB010000086.1 GCF_028618515.1 Bartonella sp. ML69XJBT | reverse complement strand
TTTTTATCGCGTTGGTTACAATCGGATCTTTTGAATGTCATAGAGCAAGCCAAACAGCAACGTTATAACGACGTCGCATAAAAGAAAACCTTGTCACGTAAGGACGGACAAGGTTTCCCATTTTCACTCAAAGAATGAATAGCAAAATCCGTTCTGTAACGCAACATTATAGAATTAGTAAGTGTATTCCTTGTTGTCATATTGCTCCACAAACAATGCTAAAATGGAAATGAAAGGAACAATCCCGCACAGGCAAGAGGACACATGGCTGTGGGGATTGTTTCCATCACAAGCAAGACTTAAGGTTGGCATTCATCCGCATTTTTATACCTTTTACAATAAGGGCTGTTTAAGCGCTTCTCAACACTTCGCTTCGGAATAACAGCACCAAGACGACATATGGGAAGATTTTCTTCTCTAAATGTATAACACCAGTTCCCTCTCCCTTTATGGCGAAATCCTGATTGAACCATGCAAGCATAAATTGTTGCATCCTCATTAACACTAAGCTTTCTATTTTCTGAATCAGCATCAATAAGGCTCGGCATTCCACATTCTAAGAGGGCTTTTCCTACCTCAGTAGAATCTGCACCTGCCTTCTCCCACATACTCACGTACTCTGGAGGACTGCTGTCAATTTTTGATATGTCACATCCTGTCACACTTAATAGGACTATACCACTCAATAATTTTAAAATTTGTCTCATTTTTTATTCCATAAATGATCTAAAGTCGAATAAATTGAATGAATTTGTTTAGTAGGAGATGTTCCATAATTAGTTTTACACTCTTTACTTGCATCACCATAACAATTATGGGGACTAGGATCATAACCGCCTAACGCCCTCCCTCCCTCTATCAATGGAGAGGTTGCTGTAGTCAATAAACTGTTTCCTACAAACAGCGTCATATATAAAGGATTTTTTATACCTTTCTCCAAAAGTGAAACATCTAGACTTAAAGGTACTTTATAAAAAGTAGGTGCATTGTAACCAAACAACGTACTAATAGGGTCAGATGCATGGCTTTGTAAGTAAACATGATCATTTTTGCCATCGCTTACGACATATAATGCATTCGCTATCGATTGAGCATGATCCGCTGGTCCATAAAGATAAATATCTGTTTTTTCTGCTATACCGTGGATGCCGTGCTTTTCAAAGTCACGCATTCCGTTACCTACTGTCATACTACCACGGCTGTGCCCATTAATATGTAATCCGTCATTGCCATAGAGAGACATTGTATTCTGAAACTTCTTGGTCGAATTGGTCAATCCAAAGAAAAATGTACCTTCAAAAAACTTCTGAAAAACCGCTATTCCTACCTCCACTTCCCAGTCTTTACCTTGGGGGAAATAGGTAAAATACAGATGATCATGATCATTGTCAGCAAATTGGACGGCATAACGCGCGGCATCATCGGATGTGTTAAAAATACCATTATAAAACATATGAACCTCGCCATCAGAGCCTTTTTGTAAATGCTTCTCTTGCTCTGGTGTTAATGAAATGAAAGGAACAATCCCGCACAGGCAAGAGGACACATAGCTGTGGGGATTGTTGATCATTACCAACAGCAAAACCTAGGGTTTGCATTCAGGTGCATTTTTATATTTTTTACAAAACGGGCTGTTTAAGCGCCTCTTCACACTTCGCTGTGGGATCACAGCGCCTGGACGACAAATCGGCAAGTTTTCGGCTTTATGATTTCCACACCATCCCCCCCCACGTAATATTTATCACGGAAACCAGCTTGAGTCATACAAGCTTCTATAGTTGCCCATGCATTATTGCTTAAATTTCTGTTTTCTGGAAAGACATCATAGGGAGCTGGCATGCCACATTCTAACAGCGCTTTTTTTACCTCAAGCCGATCTGCTCCTAGCTTCTCCCACACAGTGAAGTATCCTGCAGGAGGTTTATTAAACTGACACCCAGCTATACTTAACAGAGTTACAGCACCTAATAATCTTAGAGTTTGTTTCATTTTTTACTCCTTGAAGGGATTTGCACAAGATTAGAAGGTCCATATATATCTCGGCATTTTGGACTCGCATTTCCAAGACAAGTATGGACACTGTTGGGGTCTGTGAACATTTTCCATGCTTCTTTCCAAGCGTTACTGCCAGCAGGTATTGTCTCGTAAGTATAATCATTGCCGCCAATCACTCTGCTGACAAAGTCATATTTATTCCCATCAAAGCCAACTGTGGTTTGTTTGCCATCACTCACATAACTTATAAGACCGGCTGCAGACAAAACATTAAAGGCGGGTCCATAGAAATTGATATCCGTGTTTTCATTCGCTATACCATGCACA
>NZ_JAQITB010000085.1 GCF_028618515.1 Bartonella sp. ML69XJBT | reverse complement strand
CCCATTTCACGACGGCGCCCGTGAATGGTATAACGATAAAGCCATTGAGCACCTCCATCTTTACGCTTATGAAGTAACAAGCCGGCCCCATCATTATATTTGCCAGCCCCCAATGTTGCGACAGATCTTGCATTAAGACGGTTCATAAGAGCCATTTTTAATCCTTTCTTATATAATTTTTACCCACACGCCAGCCCCGCTTGTGACATGCAAACAAGTGATTTTCATTGATTTAAGATAAGCAGGTTTGAAATAAGAGAATCTTAGGTTATTCGAGAGTCTCATTCAATATGAATAACACTAAATTATCTATATAAATCAATATTTTGTACAAGGGGGACAGGATTTTGGCACGATTGTTATCCTTTCTTTTGCTGAAATCAGCTGACAATTTTAATTTCATGAAAGGATAACAATGATGGCAAAAACATCACCAAATACAACGGAACCTGGCGAAAGTGTTGAAACCGTGGAAAGCGTTGGCATGATAGATGAGGGATTGCCACCTGTTTTGCAAGGACGTAACAATTGTACGCAGCAGATTAGTTTTTTACGCTCGCGTGTTAAATGTACAGATCAAGGGTTGATAACGAAAATTGGCGTTCTACCCCGAGGGGCTTTTATCAAAAGTATTACAGCTTATACTATGGAGGATTTTGAAGATGTAGCAGCTACATTTGGAAAAGAGCCTCATGGCAATGATTATGGAGATGTGGGGCTTACGCAATCTACCGATGGCAATGTGTATATACCCATGGAGGAACGAGATGTTCCGCTAGAGGCTGAAAATGCGATTTATATGACACGAGACAAGAAAAGCACCACAGGTGATGCTGAGGTGATTGTTGAGTTTTACACTAATCGTTAAAGGCGAGGGGGCGTTTATTGCTTGCGTCCCCCTCCCACACAAGATGCCCCAAGACATTTGGAAGAGAATCATATGACGATAATAGTACAGACAGGTGGTCCGATTGGAGACAAACAGACCATTGTTTCTCATGACAAAAATTTTATCCAGATGTTAAGCGATATTCAGGATGAAATAGATGATCAAACAGATGAGTATGTTGATCAAGTACAAAGGGCGATATTTTCGGCTATTCGCTTTTGTGAACGATTGCCTTTTTATTTCAATGAAAGCCGTGAAATTGTTTTTACCACTCTAAAGGGGAAAAGCCGTTATGGCGCAGAGGCACATCCCTCTATAACAGGGGCTGTTCGCATTGTTGATGCTTATATTTATGAAGATAATCACAGCAAAGCAAAGCTTTTTCAGGTAGATCCGCTTGTTATTGAGAATCTTGAGAATGATTGTAACAATGGTATGCCTACACGCTATGCTTATTTTGAACAAAAGCTTATTTTGTATCCAACACCAGAGCGCGTTTATTCTATCAGGCTTATTCTTGATCCTGTGAGAATAAAAGATATTGAGAGTGCACAAGAAGCGTCCATATGGTTTTTGGAAGCTTATGAATTGATCAAAACGCGGGCAAAATATGAAATTTATACCAATATTATTAAAGAACCGCAGATGGCAGCGGCTGCTTTTGCTATGTTTCAAGAGCAACTCGATGCGCTGCAAATTGAAACATCACGGCGCAAGAATTTATTAAAAATTCAACACATGGATTTCTGATGACCTTTATCCCTATTGCTGAGTATAGACCAGATGTTGCATTTATTAATAGTGGTTATTCCAGTGAGATCGTGAACGTTTTGCCTGCACCAAATTCATATATTCCGTTTCCCATTGTGGCGCCGGTTTCAGATCCTTTTCCGGATGTGATTTTGGGAGTCTATGCTGTGCGCTCATTGGGTGGTGTGCGCATCATTGTGGGCGCACCAACAAAGCTTTATGAATATGACAACAGCACGCGCGGCTGGAAAGACATTAGCAAGCCTCACACACAATATCACGCCAATGAGACTGCGCTTTGGTCTTTTGCCTCCTTTGGGGACCATATCATTGCTGTTAATAGCAATGACCCACCACAAATGCTTTCGTTGAAAACAGATGAAAAGTTTTGTGATTTGAGTGGTAATCCGCCGCGTGCTGGACTTGTGCGTGTGTGGGGTGATTTTGTTTGCCTGATGCAACTAACAGATAAGCCAAACCGTGTTCAGTGGTCTGGTTTGAATGATGCAACACATTGGACGGTTGGGGAGAAAAGTTGCGATTATCAAGATTTTCCTGATGGTGAATACGTTCAAGGGTCTACGGAATCAACAAATCCACTTATTTTTATGCGCTCCACCATTTATCATGCAACCTTTGTGCCAGGCTCTAAAATTATATTCAGTTTTGCAAAAATAAAAGACAAAATAGGTGCGAAAAGCAGCACAGCAATTGCAAGCCGTGGAGACTGTACTTTCTTTGTCTCTGATGATGGTTTTTATCAAATCAACAGTGTGGGTGAAATGCTCCCTATTGGCTTTGGCAA
>NZ_JAQITB010000084.1 GCF_028618515.1 Bartonella sp. ML69XJBT | reverse complement strand
GACTCTTGCCGTAAGAGTTTTACAATAAAACCTTCTGATTCATTTGGGCGTGAAGTTGTTGGCATGTTTGTTAGAACTTTAGAAAATTTTTCACAACAGGATTTGACAGAATTTAAAAAATTATTGGAAAAAGTTGGCAAAAAAAGATGTGCTCTGTAAAGGTATGTTGCAAAATCCTATTCCCTAACCTTTATTTACTTATCCCGCACCTTAAAAAACACCTTGTAGTTTGACAGTAGGTTTTGTACTAAGTGGGAAGAGGTGGGATTAGGTAGGAATAGGTGGTAATTTGTTGTTTTTATAGTTATTTTTTACCATTAAAGGCGCGTTTTGTAAAATTGTATTTTGACACCTAAAATTGCGAAAATTACCGAAAATCAGAAAAAAGTGCGTTTTCATGGTAAAAATGAGAGAAGGCTTTGAAAGGTCTTTGAAAACCCTGTGAAAAATTTTGAAAAGTCTGTGAAAGCCCAGAAAACCGCCTTTGAAGACCCTTTGAAAAAAATCAATCCAAAAGTTCAATTGACTCCAAAATCAGCCAAAAATGACCAAAAAAGCAAAAAAGATTTCCATATATGCGTGGAAATCTCAAAAATTGGATAATAAAACATTATTTATCAATGTATTATATTAAATTCTTAATGTAAAAAGATTTCCACTTTCATTTTTCATATTAAAGGGGCATTAAGCCGTATTTTGTGTAGTTTCTAGATGTGCTCTTTCAGCTTCTATTTGACGCTTTAAATGCAATTTTAGGAGAGGCAAAGTAAGCTCTATTTCTTCGCTATCGTTGATGTCTTGAACAAGCTCTTGCAGTTTTTTATAAAGTTCCGCCGCGAGTTCCGCTATATCTTCAGGGGGGAGTTTTATTTTAGCATCGCGATAGGTTGTATAAGCTATGCGACCAAGCTTTTTCATCAATCCAGCAGGAATGGTGGGTGTCTTAAAATCCGCTGTTTTTGCTTTTGCTACGTCTGTAAACATTTCGCCTTCACCTGCAACAAGCCAAGTTAAGTTGACATTTAATTGCTGTGATAAAGCAGTCAAAAATTCTACATTGGGAAAAGTGGTCCCTCTTTCAGCATGGTCATAAATTGCTTTTTTAATACCTAAACGGGTAGCTATCTGATCTCGATTAAGCTCTAAGCTTTCTCGTATCAAACGTAGCCGTTTTGCCTGTTCTGTTTTGGGTTCAATTTCTTTTTTTGCCACAAATTACATAATAATGCAAATATTGCGTTGACTTAATGCATTTTTTGCATTATACCTCTTATTACCGCCCGCTATAGAGGGCAGATATTTTACAATTAACCCCACAAAAAACGGATGGTTTGAGCATCCGTTTGAAGCAGGAGCGAAAGTTATGACAACCACCCAAACATGCATTCAAGTATGGGATCGCCATAGTATTTTAGCTGAGCTACGCCGCCGTAATATGACCTTGGCGGAGCTCGCGAAAGCTTATCAACTCTCCTCATCCAGTGTTCAACACATTTGGACACGGTCTAACGAGAAAGCCGAACGCGCCATTGCCGATTTTATCGGTTTGCCTGTCGAGCAGGTTTTTAGCGACCGCTACCCCAAAAGTCGCCGTCGCATTTTTAAAGCAGCAAAACATGCCAATACAGATTCGCGTGCGCATTCTGCTTTGCGCGGTAATGCTGCTTAAACTTCGTTACACGGCTTTGCGTTTTTGCGCATTTGCCATGTATTTAGATACCATAAGATAAAAAGGTTTATCAATGTCTAAAGATCAATACGAAATAGACAAGAAAAATTGCACAGTGTTGCCTCATCAAGCAGCCGATTGGATGGGTTGTTTTTTAAGGTTAGGTGGTCAAGTTTTCTTTATCGGGGATGGTTATGGTTGCTGCTTATAATTTATGGACGCCCGAGGCAAAAAGAGAAATTTTTAATCCGTATTCGGAAGCTGAACGGCTACAAATGATGCTTTCCTGTTCTTTAAAAGCCGTGAGTGGTAGCTTTCGGCATGTACCGATCCGATATATTATTGACCCACCGCATGGCTTATTTGATGCGATATTAGCACGACAAATTGCCATTCATATTTTGCATTATCAGTTTGAGGTACCGCGGCGGCGTATTGTTGCCATGCAAGTACGGCAGCAGACTGCTATCTTTCTTGCTTTGCAAGTGATTAATCGGCGTTTGGAAGAGCCTGTATTTGCTAGAGCCTATCGAAGATGGGCAGGGCGTGCGATGGATTTGTTCTTACGAGAAATGGAAAAGGCGGGGGCGTGATGGCACAGTTTCAAAAGCTTGCTCTTGATGTGATTGTTGTACCGGAGCGTATACGCCCTGTAGATGATGAGCATGCCAAGGCACTTGCGCAATCGATGGCGCGGGAGGGGTTAATGAACCCGATTACAGTGCGCCATACCCCCAATGCTAAAGAGGGTAATTACACACTTATTGCTGGTGCGCACCGGCTTCGTGCTGCGGAGCTTTTGGGCTATA
>NZ_JAQITB010000083.1 GCF_028618515.1 Bartonella sp. ML69XJBT | reverse complement strand
AGTATTGGAACAGGAGCGTCTTGGGTTGTGAGTGGACATGTGATTGATGATGTCTGGGAAGGTGCTGGTCAATTCTGGGGAGGTGTTAGGGATTCTTTTATAGGGGATATAGATTACGTAAAAGAGAATCTTGAAAAAGCGGGGGTTGACGGAGCTTTTAATGCTGGTTTTGAAACTGGAAGATTATCAGCCGAAGTGCTAGAAAACTTTGCTGGAGGAGCTGGAGTAGTCAAGGGAGGCATAAAGCTTGGCGAAAAGGCTTTGATCAAATTCATGGCGAGGAAAGATTTTGCCCAATTCGCTTCCAAGAAAAATCTTGCAGAACTTGCAGCTCAAGGAGATCCTGACAAACTAGCTGCTAGGAAAGAACTAACTAAACTTGCTGCTAAAGAAAAAAAGAACTGGTTAAAAGGAAAACCCACTAAATTTACCGATAGCAAATTTGGTCAGACCTACACAGTTTATCGGAGAGACGACCTGTTTGATCCTTACAGAGTTTCTGATTGGAAAAATAACAAAAAAACGGTATGGGGCACTAATATTGATAGAATGAAAGCAAGAAGAGCACCTATAGGATATGATGGTAAGTCTGTTGAGTTGCATCACCTAAATCAAACCCCTGATGGACCCTTAGCAGAAATGAGCCATGAATTTCATAAAAAATATACTTCTGTTATTCATGCTAATCCAAAAACACATCAATCGCTCATAGATAGAAAAAAGTTTGAGAAGCAGAGAGAGGAATATTGGTATAAATTTGGTAATGAGTATGGAGAACAAAAAAACAGTAATTTAGGAGGAATAATTGATATGAGATGGGGTATTATAGGTCTAGATTTTAACAGATGGGGACAGGAGCATCAGCAGTAATGCCCTACGGTTGATGAAAAGAGAAAAAAGGGACTTATAGAATAATTTATGGAGAATAATTGATGAAAACCTACACCTTAGATGATGTTTTAGAATTAGTTGATAAATATAATGGTGATATTATCAATTTTGGTACTGAAGATGACGCAGTTGATGATCTCGTGATTGAAAGGGCGGAGAAAGCTCTCGGTTTACAATTCACATCGTCTTACAAGAGTTTTTTAGAACATTGTAAAGGCGGGGACATTGGTGGTGATGAAATCTATAGTCTTTATGAGTATCCTATAGGTGTTTCTGTTAATGACATTGTTTTTCAGAACTTAAATGATAGAAAAGATGGTTTTGCAACACCAGAACAGCTTGTTGTTAGTAGAACAGACTTTGGTGAAACCTTTTATTTTGATTATACGCAGTTTCGGGATGGAGAATGCCCACTCTATGTCATGCTTCCATCTGAAGATTGCGAATATTACGCTAGCAATTTTTATGAATTCCTTTGTAAAAGAATTAAAGAAAGCGCGGGAGAAGAGATACCTGATGGAGACCAACCAATTGAAAAGATTGAGAACACTCTCACTCCGCAACCTATCCCTTTTTACAAGAGCTTTTGGAAAAAACTATGGAAGAGGTGAAATTGATAGAGGAAATATGGAGCGTTTATCACGCAAGTTTTGAGGATCATCTATGAAAACCTATACTTTAGATGATGTTGCAGTATTAATTGATAAAGTAAATAAATATGATGATGATATTATCAATTTTGGTACTGCAGAGGATGCAGTTAGTGATGTACGGATTAAAGAGGCAGAAAAAACTCTCGGTTTACAGTTTACAACTTCTTATAAGGATTTTTTAAAAAATTATAAGGGAGGAGAAATTGGTTATGAGGAAATTTTTAGCATTTATAACGCAAGTTTTGAGGATCATCCTGCTGGTGATATTGTGCATAAAAACTTATATCATAGGAAACATGGTTTTGCGACATTAGAACAGCTTGTTGTCAGTAGAACTGATTTTGGTGAGACATTTTACTTTGATTATACTCAGTTTCAGGATGGTGAATGCCCACTCTACGTCAAGATTCCATCTGGAGCGTCACATTATTATGCAAGTAATTTTTATGAATTTCTCTGTAAAAGAATTAAAGAGCACGCAGGGGAAGATTCGTGAAAACTTACAATTTATCGGATGTTACACAATTAGTTAGTAAGTATAGCGATAGTGTTGATTTTGGCTCTACAGATGAAGCCGTTGATGATGTACTAATTGAAAAAGCAGAGGGGATTCTTAAATTGCAATTCACAACCTCCTACAAAAGTTTTTTAAAAAACTATGGAAGAGCGGAGATCTGTGGTGAGGAAATATTAAGTGTTTATAATACAAACTTTGAGATTATTCGTAGTGATGATATTGTTTATAAAAACTTAAATTATAGAAAAAATGGTTTTGCAACGCCACAGCAACTTATTGTTAGTAGAACCGATTTTGGAGAGACATTTTTCTTCGATTATTCTCAATTTCAGAATGGAGAATGTGCACTCTATTTTGATTTTCCACCCAAGGATCCACAATATTACGCAAGTAACTTCTATGAATTCCTCTGTAAAAGAATTATAGCTAATTTGGAATGACGCTTTTTGGCGGGCGGTTTCCTTTTGAAATACACTGTTAAAGCCGTCATTCTTTTTTGTTTTCAAAA
>NZ_JAQITB010000082.1 GCF_028618515.1 Bartonella sp. ML69XJBT | reverse complement strand
AACATCATAAGGCGTTGGCATACCACATTCTAACAAAGCTTTTCCTACCTCAGTAAAATCAGTAACACTATTTTTCTCCCACATACTCAAATACCCTGGAGCAGGCTTATCAATGTTACATCCAGCAATATTTAACAAAATGAAACCGCTTAATAATTTCAAGATTTTCTTCATTTTTTCCTCCCTGAATATTTTGAATAAATTGGCGTACGATTAGGTGAACCGTAGCGCCATGTACACGCATCACCGGCATTACCATAACAAGCATGGACACTGGGGTAGCCCTTAAATATTTGCCCTGCTTCTTTCCAAGGACCACTTCCAGGAGGTATTTGCTCAAAAGTATAAGGATTTTTGCCAATCTTTGTACCCACAAAGTCATTTTTATGATTTTCCAAGTTTACATAATCCTGCTTTCCATCACTTAAGATATATAATATATCTGCCATGTTTAGAGTATTATAAGCTGGTCCAAAGAAATTAATCGTTGTTTCCTTTGCTATACCATGAACACCATGCTTTTCTAAATCATGCGATCCATTGCCCGCTGTCATACTGCCGCGGCTATGCGCATCAGTATGCAATCCTATATTGCCAAGGCTATACAACAGATTCTGGTACTTCTTCGTCGAATTGGTCAAAATACCCAACTTACCTTCTAGAGCATACTGATACCCTGCAATGAACACCTCTACCAAGCGCGAATCGCTATGAGGGAACATCAGAAAATAGTGCGGATCATTCTTGTTATCAGCCAACTGAACCGCATTATGGGCTGCTTCATCTGGTGTTGTAAAAATACCATTGAGAAAAACATGAACCTTGCCATCAGAACCTTTTTGTAAATGCTTCTCTTGCTCTGGTGTTAATGAAATGAAAGGAACAATCCCGCACAGGCAAGAGGACACATGGCTGTGGGGATTGTTCATCATTACCAACAGCACTTAAGGTTGGCATTCAGGTTGTACTGGGCTTCTTTTACAAAAAGGGCTGTTTAAGCGCTTTTCGACACTGCGCTTGGGAATAACAGCACCTGGACGACAAATGGGGAGGTTTTCGGCTCTAAAAGTATAACACGGACTCCCTCTCCCTTTATAGCGAAAACCTGATTGAATCATGCAAGCATAAATTGTTGCATCCTCATTAACACTAAGCTTTCTGTTTTCTGAATCAATATCAAAAATGCTTGGCATTCCGCATTCTAGCAAGGCTTTTCCTACATCAGTAAAATCTGTTCCTGGCTTCTCCCACATACTAAGATACCCTGGAGGAGGCTTATCAATGTTTTCAATGTCACATCCAGTGACACTTAATAGAATAAGCACTCCCAATAAGCTAAATAGTATTTTCATTTTCTCTTTCCTAAATCAGGTGGATAAATTGGTTTATAAGTAAATGAACCGTAACTCCATTTACACGCATTACTTGCATCACCATAACAATTATGAGGACTAGGATCGTAACCACCTAGCGCTCCCCCCATCTCTTTTATTGGACTCACCACTTTATATGATAGCATCAAACCGGTAGGTGATGGCATCAAAAACAAGGTAGTTGGTTCTAAAGGATATTGATAAGCAGTAGGTGGATTATGACCAACATACATACCAATGGGATCAAGTACATGGTTTTGTAAGTAAACATGGTCTTTCTTACCATCACTTACGACATATATTGTCCCCGCCATATCTTGAGCATTATAAGCTGGTCCCACAAGATAGATATCTGTTTTTTGTGCTAAACTGTGGATGCCACGCTTTTCAAAGTCACGCAATCCATTGCCTGCTGTTATGGCACCTCGGCTATGAGCAATCACTATCGTCCCATTATTGCCATAACGAGTGATAAAATCTTGGAACTTCTTGGTTGAATTGCTCAATCTCCAAGTGTTACCTTCCCAAAACTTTTGATAAAATGCTACTCCTAATTCAACTTCCCAGTCTTTAGCTTGGGGAAAGTATGTAAAATAAAGCGGTTCATGATTATTATCGGCAAATTGA
This sequence comes from Bartonella sp. ML69XJBT, assembly GCF_028618515.1. Taxonomy (GTDB): domain Bacteria; phylum Pseudomonadota; class Alphaproteobacteria; order Rhizobiales; family Rhizobiaceae; genus Bartonella. Next base: position 571 of record NZ_JAQITB010000082.1, on the reverse strand, counting down.
ACAGCACGATAGGCTGCCTCATCTGGTGTGTTAAAAATACCATTATAGAACATACGCCTGTTGCCATCAGAACCGGCTTGTAAATGTTTCTCTTGGTCTGGCATTAAAAAGTGATACAGAATTATTGGTTTTCCATCGCTGCCTTTTATATATTCTCCATTTTCATCGGTTAAATAGAGGACATTGCCATTTGCATCATGCGCAACCTCTCCTATCGGATGTTTTTTGACATATGAGATTTGATAAATTTTATCAAGATAACCAAATCCTTCATCGGACAAATCATTGATCATGTCTAAGCGATTATGCACGGCTGCCTCAAGCGGTGTGGCGTCTATCGGTGCTACAGCCTGGTGGGCTGCTGCAGTGTTGCGATTGAGAGAGCCAATGATTTGTCCCGCATCTTGCCCCATCGCCCTCTGGTTGCCTTCACCCGTTAGGATGATGGTGCCATCACTGATAGCGGATTTGGTTTCCCCTTCTGCATTATCTTTGGCTTTACCATGGTTTAAAACATTTTTGACAATGTTTTTTACCGTGTCATTCCCAGAAAGACTAAAACCTTGGCTGC
>NZ_JAQITB010000081.1 GCF_028618515.1 Bartonella sp. ML69XJBT | reverse complement strand
CCGGCTGTTCATAACCCACACACATTAAGCCAAAAGCATCCGCACCATGACTGGACCAATCATGCTCGGCGCCTAACCCTATATTCCGCTTCTCATCCCATTTTTCGTGATACCAGTTCAGTGCCTTGCGTCCTGCTACCGTCGTCTCTTCATTGAACCAAACAGAAGGTAAAATACGCCGCACCGCCTCTATACGCATCTTAACAGCACCTGCTCCTTGATTAGGAATGACCTGCGTTTCAAAACCCGCATCATTTAACGCACTCTCAAAACTCACATTATGCACACGGTCTCTGGTCGCACCATCATGGGGTAACACCATTAATGCCTTCTCATAACCATTCTGACGCAACCAACCGATATGCTCTGATAAGGGCTGTCCTTGTGCCTCGTAATAATCAAGCACCCTTATTTCTCTACCAACAAATTGTGCTATCCATATAGCCGTTGCATCTGCCTTGGCTCCTGTTCCCCCAATATCCCAAAAGGCGCGTATCTGCATTAAAGGGTCACGAGCAACACGCCCTATCCGCCCCTCCTGCTCAGCTGCCAACATCTCCTTTTGAAAGTAAGCCCCTTGAACAGCGGTAAGATAAGCACCCTCCCAGATATGTTTATAGGTCTCTGGTCTGTTTCTAAGGTCATCAAGCCGCGCTTCATTCAAGATCTTAGGAAACTTCGGATTATCGGACCAATTGATCTCAACACGTTTAATGGCTTCATTGTCTGAAAAACGAAAGCGCTTCTCAACCGGTGCATTGTCCCGTAATGGGTTCCATGTCACCCATAACTCTGCTCGCCATCCTTCTCCTTCTTCACGCAATGTCGGTATAAGCGTCTGCCAAGCTGTCTCTGTGACTGGTTCTGCCTCATCAACCCAACACAGCAATATCCGCCCCATGGATTTGATACTGGCAATATTCCGGTCAAGACCACAAAACTGAAAGGCTATACGACCATCATTCGACTTAATTGAAGATTCCCCAACCTTATAATAGTCCTTTAAAAAGTCATGGGCTTCAATAGCACGCTTAATCTCCTCTAAAGAACTTTCTGCTAGCGAATTTTGAAACTGCCGTGCACAAAGGATAATGCCTGATATTCCCCCCATCCCAAATTGATAGCCCTTTAAAGCAGCCATCAAGGCAAAGGACCTTGTCTTTCCTGACCCCCGTCCCCCAAAAGCAGCACGCACCGCCGCCTTGCCTGCAAAAATCGGTATAAGCTTTGGTACAATCTTAATCTGTCGTGTTGTCATTCACCAAAGGAGCGATTTCCACGCGCCCTATCATCTTAATGGCTCCCCCATCCTCTCCTGTCACTTGCAAGGGCAAGATCTTACCAAGCAACCCTAAATAAGCAGCGGGGCATTTGATTGCCTGTTTTTCGAGATAAGAGATCAGCCCTTCCTTGCCATATTTGCTGCCTGCCAATTCAGCAGCTTTAATAATTGCCTCTTTAAGAAGACGTGTATTCTTATTGGGCACACCTTTAACACGCCCTTGACCAGCATTAGGAGGCAGAGGCTTTTTGATCGGTTGTAAAACCTGCTTTGTGTTTTCGGATGTCATAAATTCCTCCCTCCAGATAATAAAAAACCCCGCATTTGCGGGGGTTTTAGACTGTACATCACCCTCATTTAGACACAATACGCCTAAGTACAGCAATGTCATTAAATACGATTTGCATCACTTTGTCAACACAAAAATAACACATATTGATAATTTCAAAGGGAATCTGTTAGATGATAGATAGAATTAGAGGATATAAAAAACAATGCTTATGAAAAAGTCTTTATTTAAAGAAAAACTATTATTTGTTATGCTTTTAATAGCATGTCCTATATCAAATGGATCTGCTGGACAGGAAGATAAGTCTCATTCACAAACAACAAAAATATTAGAGAACATAGAGCGTGGACAAGAAAACATATTAAAAGTTTTAGATTTTATGAAAAATGACTTACAAGAGTCGCTGTCACAACAGGCTATCATGTTTCATTGCTTAGAAAAACGTTTTCCTCGTAATCAAAAGATTATTAGTATACGTGCTACGATTATAGAGAGGAATTATCTTTCTTTTGATAGAAATAAGCTGGTTTCTCAATTATTGGAACAAATTAAACAGCGAGATATTATGACTAAAGAACTTCTTTCATCGCCTGATCATTTAAAACCAGAATATATGAAGTTAATTCTTAACATAAATAGCAATATCTCTGAACTCAATGAAACAATTGACAGAAAAAATAAAATTATTAATCAATTACACAACTGGATTAGTGAAAATGCAAGCGGTTTATAAATGCAATTAAAAAATCTTAATGGAAGTGCTTTTGAAGCGCATTAAGAACGACACGTAGTGAGCTTACAAGATGCGGTAATTCTTGATCCTCTATAACAAGGTACTGTAGCGCAGCGTAAAGATTATACTGTTTATAGAGATGTTGCGCTTCTTTTATTACCTCTTGCGTGTTTAAAAACTTCTCTGTTGCAAATTCTACCCATTTGTCCCTTGCCTTATCATCTGCAGATGTCGGCATTTCGTCATAAATCGCATTAGGCAAGCCTTTTGCACAAAGGTAATCATTTCTTATCTGTAGATATTGTTGTGCGGCGTCATATTGCTCTTGAGTAAGTACACCTTGCAAGCAAAGCCGCCCTATATAGGTACCAGAAAGCGGATTTTTAGCCTCTTGTAAGCTTAAACAGAAGCGCTTTGCACGCATTTC
>NZ_JAQITB010000080.1 GCF_028618515.1 Bartonella sp. ML69XJBT | reverse complement strand
CGGCTTTCTAACCATCCACAATGGAGTGATAAATGCATATATACAAAACGTATCATATTGCAAGCGCTCTTTTCTATTGATTAAAACTTATCAAAAGGAACGTAAATGATGGGTATGATCTTAATCACTCATTTGAATAAAAGAGGTTCTAAACGCTTTTGATTTTTATAAACCTATCAATAAAACGCTCTCATATTTAAAGGGAGTCATTTGAAATAAAGCACATAATCAAAATGCCTCTTTAAAACGTTTTAAAATACTAAGCTCAAAATAGAGCTGAGTGAATTCAAATAACTGACATTCTAAAATCAAAACGTTTGGTAGCTTTATTAAATCCAATCAAAAGCAAATGTGTATTAAGTGAAATGTCTATAACAAAACCCGTTTTTATATTTACGCGCGTTGGTCTTTAAAAGTAGCATTTCATAAGACAAATAAACAAACGCTTTTATAGAATCTATGGTTTTTAAGATTTGCTCTGCTGTGAAATCTAGATCTTTGTTTTTTCGTAAATGAAACAATGAAACGTTCTTAAAAGCAAATGATAACTAAGTTTATAGCTGTTAATATATAAAACATCAGTTTCAAACGTTTATACATTCATTTAAAGAGGTTCTTATAAGCGTATTTTTACTTTTCATTAAAACCTAATTTCTTTAAAAATTAGCTGGCTCAATTTTGAGTTTGTTATCTTTAAAAGAGAGCATTTTTTTAACAGCATTATTTTACTAAAAATTGAGTAAAACCCTATGCGTTTAGATTTTACAATGGTTTTGAATTTTGCTTGCTTATCTTTTCTCTTAAAAGAGCTGCCATTAATTTTGTAAGTAAGTGCTTTAAAAATATAACTGTTAAAACATTTTTTGATAGCTTGCTTGTATACGTCATTAAAAGGTTTTCGCATTATAAGACATAACGTTTTTAATTTCATAACTGTTGTGATGAGAGTATCTGTATAATTACCTGCCTATCATTTACTAAATTTTTAGTAAGCGCTTTAAAAGCGATATTGAAATCCTTTATGCACCTTTAATGAATTAAAACCTATAAGCTTATAAAAGTTTCAAACGATTACTCTCTTATAGGATACTATAACATCTTTAGATTTTGCGCTCGCCAATTTTGGCGAACGCTAATTTTTTCTTTTTATGCGATTAACAAACCAATCATTAAAACAAGCTGTGCTCTTTAAGTATGTTATTGAAAATTCCAAACGACTAAATTTAAAACAATGCGATTTTTGAGTAGTAAAAACGTATCATAAAATTTATGAACTGTTATGAATGATAACTGCTTTTCATTTCATTTGAACGTTTACATGCGTTATAATATTCACATCATGATTTGCTTTTTATGCTCTATTCATACGTGGCAATTGTTTATAAAAAATGGTCAAATGAATCACGTATAAAAGTGTGGATTCCTAAGTGGATTCATATAAAATAATTGCACTCAACATATTGACTTTATTGTGTTTTTTGATATGATATCGAATATAGTCTCAATGAGACTCATAAATTATCACATCAGAGAAACTATTATAAAACACTGTTTTTTATAGACTAAATACCTTTCCAGTGATTCAAAAATATGGTTAATAAATACTTATGATTTGTTCCCATTTTTACTCTTGAAAGGAAATTACTATGATAGAAAATGATATTCTTTTAACAGACCGTGAAAGTGCAAAATTGCTTCATATGAGTGTTTCAACATTCCGCCGTCATGTGACCAATGGCTCTTTACCAAAGCCTTTAAAATTTGGTTTTTTATCGCGTTGGTTACAATCGGATCTTTTGAATGTCATAGAGCAAGCCAAACAGCAACGTTATAACGACGTCGCATAAAAGAAAACCTTGTCACGTAAGGACGGACAAGGTTTCCCATTTTCATCCAAAGAATGAATAGCAAAATCTGTTCTGTGACACAACATTATACAATTAGTAGGTGTATTCCTTGTTGTCATATTGCTCCACAAACAATGCTAAAATGGAAATGGAAGCAACAACCCCACATGAGTATGGGAACACATGGCTGTAGGGATTGTTGATTATTACCAACAGCACTTAAGGTTTGCATTCAGGTGCATTTTTATATTTTTTACAAAACGGGCTGTTTAAGCGCTTTTTGACACTGCGCTGCGGTATAACAGCACCAGGTTGACAAATGGGTAGGTTTTCTTCTTTAAAAGTATAACACCAATATGGTCCTCCCCATTTGTAATGGAATCCTGATTGAATCATGCAAGCATCAATGGATGCCTCTGCATTGATACTTAACTTTTTATTTTCTGGAAAAACATCATAAGGGGTTGGCATACCACATTCTAACAAGGCTTTTCCTATCTCAGTAAAATCTGCTCCTGGCTTCTCCCACATACTCAGAGCCCCTGGAGAAGGCTTATCAATGTTACATCCAGCAATATTTAACAAAATGAGACCACTTAATAATTTTAAGATTTTCTTCATTTTTTCCTCCCTGAATATTTTGAATAAATTGGCGTACGATTAGGTAAACCATAGCGCGATGTACACGCATAACCTGCATGACCATAACAAGCATGAACACTGGGGTAGCCCTTAAATATTTGCCCTCTCTCTTTCCAGGGACCACTTCCAGGAGGTATTTGCTCAAAAGTATAAGGATTTTTGCCAATCTTTGTACCCACAAAGTCATTTTTATGATTTTCCAAGTTTACATAATCCTGCTTTCCATCACTTAAGATATATAATATATCTGCCATGTTTTGAGTATTATAAGCTGGTCCAAAGAAATTAATCGTTGTTTCCTTTGCTATACCATGA
>NZ_JAQITB010000008.1 GCF_028618515.1 Bartonella sp. ML69XJBT | reverse complement strand
TCAAAGCCATATAAGAGAGAGCCATCCTTTTCGCTCATCCCGCACCGCATGCTTTAAGCCCCCTTTGTTGTCTTTGTGGTAGAAACCGTTGGGGGGGCAGAAACAACAGGTGCTGGTTTTTCAGCAATCTGACCAAGAAGAAGCGGATATTTTGCTGCCTCTTCACTTAAACGAATTTCCTCACCCTTCCCCGGTGAACGCTGTCCTGCAACAAAATCGGCATTGGTTAAAATAACATAAGTATTCTCACGCATCATAAAACTCCTTTAAAGAGGGCTAGAGGTTGTGGAGGGACCCATTTTGACCCCACCATGTTTGTGGCTTGCTCCAACCGATTTTTGATTGTGCTGTAAATCTTCTGCTTGAATCTGCACGCAGTCCGTTAATTCAACACGGGTTGATTGATGACAAAGCATGAGCCCTTGTGCACTCAAACGGACTTCGTTTTCCCCATGGGAGAGAATAAGTTCATCTTTAGTCATTCGCAGTGCGCCCCCCGCATAACAAAGCGCAAGCTCTTGGAAAGAGCGTGCTGGATTTTGTGCATCCTCACTATAGCTATCGCGTACAACCAGAGACGCAGAGCCAATTTCGCCATGGGGATTTAATAAGCGCACTGGATCACCAATGTTTAAAGGCATATTGCTTGAAACAGCACCAGCAGCTTCTTGCGCCTGTAGCCAAGGCGATAAAACCGCTTGTCCATTGGCACCTTCACAAGAAAGCTTCACCCGCACCCTATGCCCATCAATTTGCGCCACCCGCCCCATCATGTGCTGGTTGGCAAGACAGCGTTCAAGCGCATCAAGGCGCTTCATGATTTGCCGAAAGGTCTCGCCCAACAAATGCGCATCATTCATGAACACACCTCATTGTCACATGAAATCAAACCACCTTTGAGTTGTCCTTCATCACAAAAAATATCCTGTCCCAACTGATGCAAATCTTGGTGCCATTCCACCACGCTTATCGATACACCGCGCTGCTTAATCGCCGCAGAAATAATGGGGTCAATTGACACATCCCGCGGGGCGCTCAAATGCGTTAACCCCCACAATTGTCCGCTATGGCATAAAACCCCTATCGCTTCTGCCAAAAGCCAACTGGAAACATCCCGCTCTTTACCTGTGGTGATAATAAAAGCCCCTAAATGAAGATTAGCACCTTTGGCTTTTTGTAAAGATATCAAGACCTCTGAACGTATCCGTGACACATTCAATTCTAAAGGCATGCAGGAAGAATTATTAGATCTTCATAAGCTCTATAAAGAGACCCCGCCTCTTCAGTGTACCTTTGCGCATATTGATGGAACACAAAGCTGCCAAGCAACGCAATGAAGCCCTTGATTGGTTAAAGGAAGATGCGGGGGAGCATGTCTGCTGTGTGCTTACCAATGTAAGATGTCTTTCTGAGGGGATAGATGTTCCTACAATACATCTTTATAAAAATAATTTATCGTTTTATAATCTACATGAGAGCTCCGAATACAAAAACTCTCTTATTCCAAACCTATCTAGACCGAATTAATAAAAAACATTTTCTTGCATACTGCAAGCCAAATATAAAGGGGGTATCAACTTGTACCGTCATAAGCGAACACTCTATAAAGAGTTCACAAGACCCAATATCTCCAAGATTTAATCTCCATTGTGCACTTAACAAGATATTGCATTGACTGCAAGTCCAGCTTTACTCGTTTCCTTATAACGTTCACTCATGTCATGACCTGTCTGGCGCATTGTTTCTATACAAGCATCAAGAGAAACAAAATGTTCCCCATTACCATGTAAAGCAAGAGAAGAAGCTGTCACAGCTTTAACAGCCCCCATTGCGTTGCGCTCAATACAAGGAACCTGTACAAGACCTGCAACGGGATCACAGGTCATTCCCAAATGATGTTCAAGTGCAATTTCGGCTGCATTTTCAATTTGAGCTGGCGTTCCCCCCAATGCCGCTGTTAATCCTGCTGCTGCCATTGAAGATGCCGTACCAACTTCCCCTTGACATCCCACTTCTGCACCAGAAATAGAAGCATTATGCTTGATGACACCACCAATAGCTGCTGCAGTCAATAAAAAATTATGTATTCCTTCTCGATCTGAATCGTCATAAAATTGAAGGTAATAACGCAAAACTGCAGGGACAACACCAGCTGCCCCATTCGTCGGTGCTGTAACAACACGACCACCAGCCGCATTTTCCTCATTCACTGCTATGGCATATACCGAAAGCCAATCATTTGCCCAAAGTGGGTCATTGCGATTTTTCTTTCGATTTTCCAAAAGTGTTTCGTGCAGCTTTTTAGCACGTCTTAAAACATGCAATCCACCTGGCAACTCACCTTCTTGTGAAAGACCTCTATCAATACAATTTGTCATAGCTGAAAAAATGTCATCAAGCCCACTATTAAGAGTAGAACGCTCCATCCTCGTCTCTTCGTTTATACGCTTCATTTCAGCAATTGAAAATCCTGATTTTTCTGCCATTGATAACATTTTACAGGCAGAATCAAAAGGATATGGCACTTCAGATATTTCCGATTGCATATTACCATTTAAATGGCTTAACTCGTCCTCAGTTACGACAAAACCACCACCGATAGAATAATAAATCTGCTGCAAGAGAACATTTCCATGAGCATCAAGCCCTTCAAAGGCAAGACCATTAGTATGTCCAGGGAGAACTTTTGTGCGTTCAAAAATAAGATCTTCTTGCCAATTAAACTGATAAACAGGATGCCCTTCTGGCCGCACCTCTTTTTCACGTGTAACCTTTTCTAACAGATTTTCCATAGAATCAGGATCAACAGTTGAAGCTTTTTCTCCCAAAAGCCCTAAGATAATAGCTCTATCTGTAGCATGACCAATTCCTGTAAAAGCCAAAGAACCATAAAGACAAACACGTATACGAGAAACTGCAACATCAAATGGTCGAGAAAGACTTCGCACAAGAATCTCTTGCAAAAACATATTAGCCGCTGTCATTGGCCCCATCGTATGTGAACTGGAAGGGCCAATACCAATTTTAAAAAGCTCAAAAACAGATAAAAACACACCCCACCCCCCAAACTACATAGAGTTTAAATTATGCCTTTTATCGCATTTGTCCTATTTAAAATCAAATTGCGAGATAAACTAAAAAAATGACAGCAACAAATATGAATGTTGCTCTTCTTGCTACAACCCAACACTTACTTTCTAAAGCGTTTTCCATAGATACCCCTTAAAATAGACAATGATTTTACAACAATCATTCTCTTAATGTTTCAAGCGTAGTAAAATAAATGTTAAGATGCAATATGAAAATTACATAAGAATGAGAACTTCCCACTAAAATATTTTTATAATGCTGAAGTTCTTTAAAATTTACGCGTACTTACATTAAAAAATAATTTCTATGAAAAAAGTTATATAATAAATTGACTTATAACAATAATTCATCATTTTGTCTGTTAAATAAGATGCTCGAAAATTGTACGATTCTCTCATTTCAAATCTTTTGTATATTGTATCAATGAAAATCATTTGCTTGCACCTCAAAAGCAGAGTTAGCGTGTAGTAAAAAGAAATAAAACGCCCCTTATGAACGCTTTAAATGCAAGAGCTATAGGACTAGATCGGAAGCTAGCAAAAAATACGGATAAGACTAGCTTACTGCTTCATAAGCGTAAAGATAATGGTGTTTAAGAGATTTACCACGATACCATTTACAAACAGCAACCATAAGATAGTCCCCGTGTACATTGAAAAAATGTCTCTTTAAAAAACGCAATGAATTTGCAACACAATGGCGTTTTGTTTTACATGAGAAACAAAAGCAGGAAGCAATACGTCATCTCCATTACCGAAAAGACATGGCTTTAGATACTTTTGAAAGCCGTAAAAAAGCTAAAAATTATTTTTCATCTTTATCACTTTATCTTCTCTTCCAACTAAACAAAACGTACAAAGTTCTCGATTGGTTCGCGTTCAGTCTCAAAATTATTTTCTGGAGCACTCGTATCACGATAGCCAAGTGCCATACCACAAATAATATGCCGCTCAGGAGGAACAGATAAAAATGTACGAATTTGTTTATGATAATCAGCAAAAGCAGCTTGAGGACAAGTATCTAATCCAAATCCACGTGCCGCTAACATAAGAGTCTGCATAAACATACCCAAATCAAGCCAGCTTCCCATTTCCATATCATGATCCATTGTAAATAAAAGTCCTACAGGTGCCCCAAAAAATGAAAAATTACGCGCTTTTTGGTGAAGCATTTTTTCCTGCTCACCTTTTTGAATTCCAAGGCTCTTATAAAGATCCAAGCCAATTTTTCGACGCCTTGAAAGATAAGGTTCACGCCATTGACGTGGATAATAGTGATATTCACGCTCTCCTTCTATCCCGGAAAGTACCAAGCGTGAAAGTTCTTCTCCTAACTTCTGTAATACTTCCCCTGTAAGAACAATGACTTGCCATGGCTGAAGATTCGTTCCAGATGGTGCACGTGCCGCCAATTTTAAAATTTCTTCAATTGTTTCCTGAAAAACTGGTTGGTTAGTAAAAGCGCGAATCGACTTCCGTGATAGAATGGATTGAAAGATATCAATAGGAGAACTATCTGTCATTGTTTTTACTTTCTCTGGAAATAGCATGCTCTTTTATTGCCACAACTTACACTGTAATGAGCATTTTAAATGTAAAGGATATCTAAATAAAAGTAAGAGAAGAAAATTTTTCAATACACTTAACGCGTTCTTTTTTGCCTATTTTTCTCATAATTGAACTCTTCTAAGCCCTTTTGAAAAAAACATTCAAGGTGCTAGCAAACGATCCAATGAATTTATGACTAAAGGAATCAGAAAATTTTATTATAAAAAATTTAGAGTAAGAATCGGCTGTTTTTCTTAAAAGAGCTATGCTTTTTTGATTGCATTATTTTCTATAAACTTAAAAACATGTTATATTGACATGTTTTGTTCAAAAAATCTTTTTTTCTGAGCTTGAATATTCTTTCTCAAAAAGATGAGGGCTTTCAACAATGAGTTTTTTTCGTGCTTTTTGTAACTGCTGAATCACTTCATCAATTTTTGATGGAGAACAAAAGGATTCTTGGCTATTTAATAAATGCTGCTTTTCCTGCCCCTCATAAAAACATTGCATTTGAGATTGCAACATTCTCATCTCTTGAAAGAAAAGGCGTCCAGTTTCCTTGAAACCACTATTAAGCGCAAAAAGCTGATCAGAAATTGATAGCAAAATTTGTTTTAAAAAGCGCTCATTTTCTTGGCGTTTTCGATATTCTAAAATGAGAGCATGGCTTATCTCATCCAACTGTTTTTTAGTAGAATCAATTTGACGCAATAAATTTGGTTTTTCCCCCATATGACCTTCTCTCACCTTCAAAAGCATGGCATGAATATCTAATAACTTCACTGCGGAATGAGATAAATAATCAACGAGTGTAGGCGTATTAACATAGCGCTTTCGTGCCACCATCACCACGCACCTCATGACTGGTGTTTACATTCATCCCGCTATTCATTTTTTATTTTATAAAACCATTCTAAAGAAAGTGCTAAAAAACTTATTCGCAATTCATTTATCTTTAGCGCCTCCCCATTCTTTGCCCGCCCATATGTGGAGTTAATGGGGATAATAAGCGTACAGGTGTATAAAAGATAAGATGTGTTGTTTTCTCCAATACACTACTACTATCAGCAAGAAGTGCTTGACTTGGTGACAACTCTGTACCCTGCATAATTGTTGAAGCCAAAGACCCTTCTCGAGAAAGCGCCATCAATGTCGGCGAGGACGCGAAAACATTGTGCGCTCCACCATCAACATGAGAAAAGTCAAGAACAGCTATACCATTTTTACGCAACATCTCAATATCTGAACCATCTCCTACACGATGATGACCACCAGTAAGACGCCCTGAAACAGCGAGTGCTTTATCCGCACGAGATACCAAAATAGCGGTTGGTTGAGGTAATTTCTTAATATCATTAAGCTGGCGTTCGAACACATCAATATCAATGTCTGGCGCTGCCATTAAAAAACTTGTAATACGACGAATAGGTTTATATTTTCCCTGTAATGCTAAAGTTCTAAACGCTTCCATGATAACGAAATTGCCCATAGAATGTGCAATAACAGAAATTTGATCTGCATTGGTTTCGCTAATGAGTGTTAAAAGCTCTATGAGTCCATCACGAGCAAAATTGGCGCTATCACGGTCATAGATATAAAGAGGGACTGATCCAGCAGAAGGCCACGAATAATGTACAGTGACAACATTTAAAGAATAATCATATGTAAACTGAGCAGTACGAAATGTACCATCCGCAAAATTGTTATTATAACCATGAATAAAAAGAAAAATTTCTCTTTTTCCTTTTGGCTTTTTTGCTAAAGCGGCATTTAATTGCTGTTTAAATTGTTCTTTGTTATCGTATTTTTGTAATGCCACTGCTGCAAAATACTTATCGTGTGTAGGTTTATAAGAATTTATTTCAACAAGCCCCTTCATATGTTTTTGAGGGATTCCTACGTCAACACGATTGTAGTGTACTTTATTTGACCGCTCTGATCCATAAGGTTGAGAATAGCTATTTTGCATCATACGACTTGTTGCAACATACACCGGAATAATAGCTTTGGGAGGAATTACTCTGCCTTCAACTTCTCGTTGCACTGCAACCATAGAGGGCGTTGCATGTACCCCATGCCAAAGCACAGCACGTGAATCGCTACATGCTGTTAATAAAGATATGCAAATAAAAAATGCTAAATACTTAAAAAATACTGCGTCTCTCACTAACACCACTCTGTCCTCTTTAAAAGATTTAACATTTCAAATTTTGCAGAAAAACACAAATTTTTTATCAATCTGAAATAAAACCATTACTAAGGATACACTAAAATGATACAAAAAGAAAACCCCACTACATTGCATGGTTTCACGTTGATGATGCAGAGGTGCATTGATGGTTTATAAAGCTTTTCTCTATTTTAGCATAACTTTGTGAAGATTATCTGTACATATTGGGTAATTTTGATGGAGAGAAGTCCTGCTTGTTAAATATTAAAAAAAACTCACCCCCGACACAGAAAACTTAAATGGTGCTATTATTATAAGCCATAGTCTAGTCCCATCAGTATTATTTGTCTTTAGGCAAGTTTTTTACAGATAATGCAGATAATCTATCACGTGTTCTTGTTTTTCTAATTACCTTTTGAATCACCTTTCGAATTGCACTTTTGTGCGCATATCATTAGATATCAAAATCGTATAGAAAATATAAACAATGGAATAAAAAATCAATAAAAACAATTAGTTAGTAAGGAAACAAGATAAACAACGATATCAAATGATATTGTAGAAAATCTATAAGTGGTGCGGTCGAGAAGACTCGAACTTCCACGGGTTGCCCCACAGCGACCTCAACGCTGCGCGTCTACCAATTCCGCCACGACCGCACATGGTGAAGAAAAATATTTTAGTTTCCTGGCTTTAACAAATCACAAAGCAAGGTACAAGCCTATTTTCGCTTTCCCATAATTTATTTTACTCAAACAGTTTATAACCCAATATAAATCATAAGAATGTAGGCTTTACTGTGATCTTTGCACCATCATCATAAAGTTAGCCTGTATAGCCTGATCATTTTCATAACAACCACGAAAACATGTGGTAATCGTTGTTGCCCCTTGCTTTTGAATTCCTCGCATGGCCATGCACATGTGCTCCGCCTCAATCAATACCGCAACACCATGTGGCTGCAGATGCAGCGCTAAAGCATTAGTTATTTGAGCTGTCATAGATTCTTGAGTCTGTAAACGACGAGAAAAAATATCTACAACACGCGCAATTTTTGAAAGTCCAACAACTTTTTTATCAGGAAGATAACCGATATGAGCTTTTCCAACAATTGGGATCATATGGTGCTCACAATGCGAATAAAAAGGGATGTTCTTCACGATTATTGCATCATTGTATCCTGAAACCTCTTCAAAAACGGTATCTAAAATTTCTTCAACCGATTTGCTATAACCCATAAAAAGTTCGCGATACGCTTTAGCTACACGTCTTGGAGTATCTAAAAGTCCTTCTCGATTTGGATTTTCTCCTATCCACAAGAGCAATGTACGAATCGCTTCTTCTACCTCTTCAAAGCTTGGACGCTTCTCTTCGGATAAAAATAGCTCTCTCGTACCTCCTTTAACAACATTATGCATTTAAAAACTCCAAGCTTGCCTTACACAAAACATTTGCTAACTATCTATTTCATTTTGTATAATCTCTATATAAGCGAATGAAAAGCTTAAACAATCACGACTCTCAAACATTTTGGTAATAGCGCATGATTAACAATATCTATAGTGATGAAATACTTGGACATGCTGCACATATAAGTAGAATTGGGCGTCTTTACAATCCGGATGCAACGTCAAAAAAGTGTGCACGCCTTTGCGGTTCAACAATCACTGTAGACTTAAAAGTAGCAAATGATATCGTTACCGATTTTGCCCACGAAGTGCATGCATGTGTGTTAGGACAAGCTTCAGCTTCGCTTTTAGCATCTCATATCATAGGACAAACAACGCAAAATCTGAAAATGTTACATCAAATTATCTGTCAGATGTTAACCCAAGATGGTCCCCCTCCACAAGCTCCCTTTGAAGCCTTTTCTTGTTTACAGCCTCTTAAAGACTATAAAGTACGTCATGCCTCAACAATGCTTCCCTTTGATGCTATTGTGGATTGTATTAAACAAATTGAAGAAAAATAAATGCTTAAATCACAGCTTCAACAAAAAAGGAAACAAAAGCGAAATTATACGGGCCCTTGGAAGAAAACACCGGGGCGATTATTGGGTATTTTCTTGATACGTTTCTATCAAATAACACTTTCCAGTCTCATAGGAAATCAGTGTCGTCACGCACCAACCTGTTCAGAATATACGTATGAAGCAATCGCACGCCATGGGCTATGGGTTGGTGCGTGGATGGGGCTTTTTCGTATTATACGTTGTGGTCCATTTGGAACCCATGGATTTGATCCAGTCCCTACCTCTCTTGAAAGTCCCTATTGTTTTTATAAACCTTGGCGTTACTGGAAAATTTATAAAAAACACAATAAATAATTCTTTTCTTTTTTTATACGTATTGATAAAAAATAGGCTATAGATTTTAATAAATGATAACTATTTTTTTACAAAACCATCCGCAATCGTTAGCGGAATTGGCTTAAAGGGGTATTTTATGTCTTGCTCTGTTTCTCTTTCTTTTCCTGATGGTTCAAAACGTAATTATCCCGCCAAAATGACAGGTCTAGAATTGGCAGAATCCATTTCTAAATCACTTGCAAAAAAAGCAGTCGCCTATAGCCTTAATGGCATCACTCGAGATCTATCGGATCCACTAGAACAAACTGGTCAAATAGAAATTATTACTCGAGAAGATCCCCGTGCTCTTGAACTCATACGTCATGATTGTGCACATGTTTTAGCTGAAGCAGTACAAGAGCTTTTTCCTGAAACACAAGTGACTATTGGTCCTGTTATTGAAAATGGTTTTTATTATGATTTTGCACGCCAACAACCTTTTACATTGGAGGATCTCACCGTTATTGAAAAGAAAATGCGTGAAATTATCCAACGTAATAAACCTTTTAGAAAAGAAATTTGGTCTCGTGAAAAAGCGCACGAGATTTTTTCTGAAAAAGGCGAACTCTATAAAGTTGAGCTTATCGATAGCATTCCCGCAAATCAAGATTTAAAAATCTATTATCAAGGTGATTGGTTTGATCTTTGCCGTGGACCACACATGCAATCTACTGGACAAATTGGCAATGCCTTCAAATTGATGAAAGTTGCAGGTGCTTATTGGCGTGGAGATGCCAATAACCCAATGCTAACAAGAATTTATGGCACGGCATTTGCCAACGAAAATGACTTAAAAGCCTACCTCCACATGCTAGAAGAAGCTGAAAAACGCGATCATCGCCGCTTGGGACGTGAAATGGACTTATTTCATTTTCAAGAAGAAGGACCAGGCATGATTTTTTGGCACAAAAAAGGCTGGAAAATGTTCCAGAATTTGATCAACTATATGCGAAGACGTCTTGATGATCATCAATATGCTGAAGTTAATGCACCACAAGTTCTCGATAGATCACTTTGGGAAATATCTGGTCATTGGGGATGGTATAAAGAAAATATGTTCAAAGTGATTCCAGCCGCTGAGGATTGGGATAATGAATATATTTACGCTCTCAAACCAATGAATTGTCCTGGTCACGTACAGATTTTTAAACATGGTTTAAAGTCTTACCGCGATTTGCCTATCAGATTGGCTGAATTTGGTGTTGTTCATCGTTATGAACCTTCTGGCTCTCTCCATGGACTTATGCGTGTACGCAGCTTTACACAAGATGATGCGCATATTTTTTGTACAGATGAGCAACTCGCTGAGGAGTGCCTGAGTATTAATGATTTAATTTTATCAACTTATGCTGATTTTGGTTTTAAAGAAATTAGCCTTAAGCTTTCTACACGCCCCGAAAAACGGGTTGGTTCTGACGCATTGTGGGATCATGCGGAGAGTATCATGAAATCCGTTCTTCAAACAATTGAAACAAAATTTGCGGGACAAATCAAAACAAGCATCTTACCAGGCGAAGGTGCATTTTACGGTCCAAAATTTGAATATACATTAAAGGACGCTATCGGTCGTGAATGGCAATGTGGCACAACACAAATAGACTTTAATCTTCCTGAACGTTTTGGAGCATTTTATATTGATAAAGATTCAGAAAAGCATCAACCTGTTATGATTCATCGTGCTATTTTTGGCTCAATGGAACGTTTTCTTGGTATATTAATCGAAAATTTTGCTGGACATATACCTCTGTGGCTTGCACCTGAACAAGTCGTTGTGGCAACAATTACATCAGAAGCAAATGAATATGCACAAAAAATAACAGCAAAACTTAAAGCTGTTGGACTTTCTGCAACATCAGACCTTCGTAATGAAAAAATTAACTATAAAATACGTGAACATTCTTTACAAAAAGTTCCTGTGATTTTGGTTTGTGGAAAACGTGAATCTGAAACGAATAGTGTAAACATGCGTCGCTTAGGAAGTACAGAACAAACTCTTTTATCTATAGAAGCAGCGATGAAGCAACTCACAGATGAAGCAACACCACCAGATTTGCGCCGTTTAATAAACGCCTAAACAACACAAAAATATAGAAGAAATTATAAAGAGAGAGAAGCGTCGTTATCGTGCTCTATCAAGCACGCGTTTGCATTCAATCAATTCAAACAGTGTTTCTTGCAATAACGCTTTATCAGTCTTATCTTTATATGCATTAACAGAACCTATCGATGCTTCGCCTTCATTCTTCATAAAACTTAAAAGCCCAAAAGCAGACTTTTTAGGCTTATTGTTGACAGTTTCAAAAGCTTGTCCCGCATGTTTTTTTTCTATTACAATACTCATAGCATCAAGATTTCCATTACCAAATGCAGTAACAAAAGCAACACCATTTTCCTTTAAAAGGCGCTGTACACCTTTTATCGTATAACCCTGATCATAGAGTAACTGTTTAATACCATTGAGCAAATCAACATCAGCTGGACGGTAATACCGCCTTCCCCCGCCACGTTTCATTGGTTTAATCTGCCTAAAACGTGTTTCCCAGAATCTTAACACATGCTGAGGAAGCTCCAACAACTCAGCCACTTCGCTAATTGTGCGAAAAGCATCGGAGCTCTTATCCATTTTGCAACACCTTATCTAAAATATTACGAATGATTTCATGAAAGACTCAATCAATTCTTAATCTCTCAACAAGATTAGTCAAAAATAGGACCACACTTGATGACATTTAAACTAAAAAGCCTTTTTAAACAAAAATGCAACACTCGATTTTATACAGTTTTTTTAACAAATATTAAATATTGTAATAGCATTTAGTTATGCGATATCATTTTTTGCTTGGTTGTCTTGCGCGATGCGAATCAAGAATTCTTTGTTTAAGTATATTTGCGGCCTTAAATGTCACCACACGTCGCGGAGAGATAGGAGCTTCAATACCAGTTTTGGGATTGCGTCCAACGCGCTCATTTTTACTGCGAACTTGAAAGGTTGCAAAAGAAGATAATTTAACTGCCTCACCTCTTACCAATGAATTGCAAATTTCATCTAGAACCAATTCAACCAAAGCTGCTGATTCAGTGTGTGACAAGCCCACCCTTCTACAAACTACGCTCGCTAAATCTGCACGCGTTACTGTCTTACTTGTCATTATAACCACCTATTTCAAATATTAAAAATTAAAAAGTGACTTATACGTTTTATTCAAATATGGTCAAGCGACTATAATCTACCAACGAATAAGAATTGCTCCCCATGTAAACCCACCTCCCATAGCTTCTAACATGATGAGATCTCCTTTTTTAATTCTTCCATCATCAACCGCCGTTTTTAAAGCCAGTGGCACTGATGCTGCGGATGTATTACCGTGTTGATCAACAGTAATCACCACTTTATCTATGGCAATTCCCAATTTTTTAGCTGATGCTTCAATAATACGCTTATTGGCTTGATGAGGTACAAACCAATCTAATTGTGAAGCATCCACACCAGCCGCCGCAAAACAGTCATCAACTACATCCGTTATCATACCAACTGCATATTTAAAAACTTCTCGTCCTTCCATGCGCAAATAACCTGTTGTTTGTGTTGTTGAAGGACCACCATCAACATACAGCTTATCCATATACGCACCATCAGAGCGTAATCTCGTAGACAATATGCCACGATCAAAAGCACTCCCCTCCTCACATTTGTATGCTTCCAAAATAGCAGCACCTGCACCATCACCGAATAAAACACATGTCGTGCGATCTTTCCAATCTAAAATTCGAGAAAATGTGTCAGATCCGATAACTAAAATTCTTTTGGCAGCACCACAGCGTAAATAAGCATCTCCTGTTGTTAAAGCAAAAATAAAACCGGAGCAAACAGCTTGAATATCAAAAGCAAATCCATGACGCATTCCCAAGGCATGCTGAATTTCAACAGCCGAAGCAGGAAAGGTACGATTCGGGGTTGAAGTCGCTAAAATAATACAATCAATATCTTTTATTGTTAAACCAGCATTAAGAAGTGCTGCTTGCGCAGCTTCAACTCCTAAAGAAACAGTTGTTTCATTTTCATTGGCAAGATAACGTTGGCGTATTCCCGTACGCTGAACAATCCATGCATCCGATGTTTCAACAAATTTTGCAATCTCATCATTTGATAAGCTGTCTTGAGGCAAGGCACTTCCTACACCACGCACAATGGATCGAATCATTCGTCCCTAACCTTTTCTTGATACTTTCTAATTGTATTATAAAAGCTTATCATAATCCCCCCCATTCATTATCGCTTCATTTTCTTGATCAAAAAGTGTTTCTTTATTTTCATGGAACCATCGTAAATCAGCAGTTATTTTTTTCAACAGTTCATTATGGACCATTTCATAACCAACACGGATAGCAGATGCAAAACCGTTAGCATTAGCGCTACCATGACTTTTTATGACGACACCATTCAAACCTAAAAGCACACCACCATTCACCCTATCAGGATCCATTTTATTCTTCAGTGTACGAAAAGCGCCCCGCGATAAAAAATAACCAAGAGATGCTAAAAGAGAACTCCGCAGTGCGGAATTTAAGATTTCTGCTATTTGTCGCGCAGTCCCCTCTGCCGTTTTCAAAGCAATATTACCAGAAAATCCTTCTGTTACAACAACATCTACTGTTCCCTTTCCAATATCATTACCTTCAACAAATCCTTTATACTCTAACCCCTCTAATTGCACATCACGCAAGATCATTCCAGCTTTTTTAATTTCATGAAGACCTTTTACCTCTTCAACCCCCACATTTAAAAGCCCAACGGTTGGTTTTTCGGTATGATATAGAGCACGAAACATACCGGCTCCCATAACTGCCAAATCAACCAACTGGCTAGCAGATGCACCAATTGTAGCACCAATATCTAAAACGATACTCTCACTACGCAGTGTTGGCCAAATACCCGCAATTCCTGGACGTTCAGCTTCCGCCATCATTTTTAAACAAAAATAAGACATTGCCATGAGTGCGCCAGTATTGCCAGCAGAAATACAAGCATCAGCTTCGCCATTTTTTACCGCTTCAATTGCATACCACATTGATGATTTACCACGTCCATTGCGAAGTGCTTGACTTGGTTTCTCATCCATACGTGTATAGCTTTCTGTAGGACAGAACTGTGACACAGAGGTTAAACAAGGGTATTTTTTTAAAACTGGCTTAACAACTTCTTCTACGCCATAAAATAGAAAATAAACATCTGGCAAATGTTTTTGTACAATTGCTGCTCCTGCAATAGTTGCTTCCGGACCATAATCACCGCCCATGACATCCACAGAAATTCTAATCACGCTTGCATATCCTACATCTCATTTACGTATTTCAAATGCCTATCACAATTTTTTACTATTGGAACAACAAAAAAACATAGCCTGCGAAAATAGCTTCGCAATAAATAACTTTTTTATATTTTTACAATCATTTCCAACTTTTCAAAACAGAAAATGGTGATAATTTTTGTTCAGATTTTTCTCCATTTTCAATTATACGCATCTTGACTCCCTCTTTGCGGGGATAATGATTAATAGACAACTCCAAAAATTCCTCCATGATAGCACCAATATCAATTTTATCGCCATAAAACACTTCTGGCGTATCTTGTCCCTCCGCATCTAAAAACAATTCCCCTGTATCTTCCAAGATTTTAGGTTTCAACAAATTTGAATCTTCCGGAACAAAAACAACCTCAATATTTTCATGGAGAATATTCTCTAGTGGCTCTAAAGTGATAACACATAATTGTATGATACGTGCCTGCAATAGACCTTTTATACGTACCCCGCGTTTTTTCCACGGAAAAATATGGAATTTTCCCTCACAAGATTTTACTTCAACGAGAGCATGATTTTTAGCTAAATGCGCACATTCTCGTTGGTTTGCACAAATATGAACCCTTATACCTTTTGCAGGTAGAGAGCGTACTGATACTGGATAAGCCAACGCAAATGTCATTTGAGGAATATTTTGCACATTCATTGGCAACTCCCGAATAGGAAAAATATATTGCGCTTTTATTGAGCCAAAACACATTTCATTCATTTTTTTCTTTTCTAAAGAAACTCTGTATGGCATAATTTGCCTTATAACAGGGAAACTCAATGTAGGCTATGGCAGATGAAGCTAAAATGAGAAAAAACTTGAGGTTGCCTTCTTGTAATATGTCTAAATGTAAAAGGGAGATACCATTGTTTCAAATGCCCCAGAGAGTAGACTTGATCAAACGTAAATTATGGATTGGTCTGTCAATAGCAAGCATGGTAGCAATTGCGGGTTGTAGTATTCTTGATTCCTCAGGGACAAGCCAAATATATCAAGAAGGTTACGTTCTTGATAAAAATGCTCTTAACTCTATTGCCATTGGATCAAGCCAAGAGCAAGTTTTGCTCACGCTAGGAACACCATCACTAAAAACAAAATATGACAATGAGGTCTTTTATTATATCTCACAAACACGCTACCGTGGGATGCAATTTATGAAAACAAAAATTATTGATCGTAAAGTTTTGGCCATTTACTTCAACAAAAATAATCAGGTTACTAAGGTAGCCAATTATGGTCTAAAAGACGGTCAAGTTTTTGATTTTATTACACAAACTACACCAACAGCGACAAAAGAGCAGCCTTTTTTAATTCAAATTATAAAAGGTCCAGCAAATTTACCTGTCCATAATTAAGTTATAACAATCTGTATACAACCCTGATAAAATCAGGGTTGTAGCATATTTTTTAAGTGCGGACTTTTTTTGCCATGCTGTCAAGAACTGCATTGACAAGTTTTGGCTCATCGCCTTCAAAAAATGCCTTTGCTATATCTACATATTCGTCCATAACAACAGCAACAGGTACGTCTTGGCGATTAATCAACTCCCACAAACCCGCACGTAAAATTGCGCGTAATATAGAATCAAGACGTGAAAGTGACCACTCTGCAGAAAGCTGCTGATGAAGCATAGGGTCAAGCTGCTTTTGATTCTTTACAACACCAGTAATAATAGCCAAAAACCATTGAAAATCAGCATCAAGATACTGATCTCCATCAATATCTTTTCCTAGACGATAAGCCTCATATTCAGCAGCAGTTTCCATTACACCAGAACCGACTATATCCATTTGATAAAGTGCTTGAACGGCAGCAAGCCTTGCTGCTCCACGTTTATTCGCTAAACGGGGAGAATCTCCTCTTTTCTTCTCAGACATATTTACTGATTATCTCCAAATCTCTTTTTTAGAGCGATCATACATAAAGCAGCTTGAGCAGCAAAACCACCTTTATTTTTTTCATCCTGCCTCGCACGCGCCCATGCTTGTTCTTCATTCTCAACAGTCAAAATACCATTTCCAATAGCCAACAGTTTATGAACAGTTAAATCCATCAAAGCGCGGCAAGAATCATTAGCAACAATTTCAAAATGATATGTTTCACCCCGAATAATACAACCAAGTGCCACATAACCATCGTAAAATACCTTATTACTTTTTTCCGCAAAAGCTATTGCACTTGGTATTTCTAATGCTCCTGGAACCGTTACAACATCATAGCTTGCTTCAGCTCTTTGCAAAGCATTCACTGCACCTCTCAAAAGTGCATCAGAAATCCCCTCATAAAAACGCGCTTCAACAATTAAGAGGTGCGATTTTTTATGGAGTTCTTTTATCATAACCAAATTCTACCAGAAGAATGAATCAATGCGCATAAAATTATAAAGTCTAAAAACTATAAGTAACTTTTAGCTTGTTTATCTTTCATTTTAAAATCAGAGAATTTTGCAGCATAACGAGCAAACTGATCAATTTCTAAGTTGACCTGATCTCCAACTTTAGCTTGTCCCCAAGTGGTCATTTCAAGCGTATGACGAATAATAAGAACATCAAAAAGACAATCCTCGATACAATTAACAGTCAACGAGGTTCCATTAAGTGCAATAGATCCCTTATTTACAATAAAGGGCGTAAACCGTGTTGGAACTTTTAAGAAAAAACGAACTGCATCTCCTTCATTTTTCTGATCAATAATGAGAGCGAGTCCATCAATATGCCCAAAAACCAAATGTCCCCCCATTTCATCACCCAATTTGAGTGAACGTTCTAGATTAATACAAGTTCCTTTTGTCCATCCTGCAAGATTTGTCAAACGCAACGCTTCTTCCCATGCCTCCACAGCAAACCAACTGATATGAGCGTGTTTTGATCCTCTCTCAACAATAGTTAGACAAATTCCTGAACAAGCAATTGATGCACCAATTTTTAAGCTTTCTAGATCATAGTGTGTAGAAATCTTTAAACGCAAGCCCTGCTTTAAAGATTGCACATCTTCAATACAACCGATGTCCGTTATAATCCCTGTGAACATAATGTTTTACGTCTCCATTTATAAAAACGGTCATTTCCAAACATTCTTGTCTCAACTTCATGAAACTGTGAGAGATAATTTCCAAAATGAGGCGCTTCAATACGGTTTTGTCCTAAAATAATGGGTGCATAAAAGCATATTACATGATCCACACAACCAGCATTTAAAAACTTTTCCCCTGTCTTTACCCCCCCCTCAAGTAAAACACTATGAATTCCACGCTGATACAGGAGCTGTAAAATCGCAAGGGGTTGCATGCAACCATTTTTTATTTCTACCGAATACACCAATACACCTGATTTCTCTAGTGCAGTTTTTTTGCTTTCCTTGGCAAGATTCATATCACAAATAATCCATGTAGGAATTCTTTTTGCCGTTTGCACAATTTTTGCATCAAGGGGGACAGATAAATCTGTATCCAAAATAATACGTATGGGCGAACGCATCTCCATCCCTGGCAAACGACAATTCAATTGTGGATCATCTGCTAATATAGTACCAATACCAACAAGAATAGCATTATTTTGAGCACGCAGAATATGCGTATGCGTGTGAGAAATCATTCCACTAATTTTGATTCTCCCCTGCCCTTTTTTTCCCACACCATTATCAGCAGAAATTGCCATTTTCAGAGTAACAGCACAACGTTGCATCTTCCTTATACACCAATGTGTGCACAATGCTTCAAAAGCCTCTTCAGCCAAAACACCTTCAACAACCTCAATACCAGCCGTACGTAAAAGAGCAATACCACGACCATCAACGCGCTTATCTAAGTCAGTAAGAGCAATAACAACCCGAGAAACCCCTGAATCAATAAGCGCATTTACACATGGCGAAGTTTTTCCATAATGCGAACAAGGCTCCAAAGTAACATAAACAGTAGCTCCACGTGCTAAAGAACCTGCCATACGCAAAGCCTGCACTTCAGCATGAGGCCTTCCTTCTATAGCTGTTACACCATAACCAACAATATATGCTCCCGCATCATTATCGTTTTGCACAATCAATGTACCAACCGAAGGATTCTCACCAGTAAGACCGACATGACGCTCTGCCAAACGGATAGCTGCCGCCATAAACCGCTCATCTTGCACTTTTTTATTCATCAAAACAAAATTCTGTATCCGTTACACTCTTTGATAACTCGTCTATAACATCGTGAAAATCACTTGCATTACGAAAATCCCGATAGACAGAAGCAAAGCGGATATAGGCAATATCATCAATTCTTTTCAATGCCTCCATCACAAGATGCCCAATTTTTTCCGAAGCGATTTCTGGTTCCCCCAAACTCTCGAGTTGACGTACAATACCAGAAATCGCTCGTTCAATATGATCAGGATCAATATTCCGTTTCCGTACAGCTATATCAACTGATCGCATTAACTTATCACGATCAAATGGTTCGCATCGTCCACTTTTTTTAGAAACTAAGAGCTCACGCAGCTGAACGCGTTCAAAAGTTGTAAAACGACCGCCACAAACGGAACACACACGCCGACGACGAATAACAGCGCCTTCTTCAGCTGGACGCGAATCTTTGACTTGTGTATCCTCATATTGGCAGTAAGGACAGCGCATCTGTTGTGTATCCTTAACAAGTGCTAAGATAAGAGTAAAGAGGAAATTGATTCGTTATATCTTTCACCTTTTCCCTAACAGCCATTTCAATGACACTATTATCTTCATCGCTTTTTGCTGTCCCAAGACCATCAAGAACTTCTGAAATCAGGTTACCAACTTGAATAAATTCTTTTTCTGCAAAACCACGCGTTGTCGCAGCAGGTGATCCCAAACGAATTCCTGAAGTTATCGATGGTGTTTCAGGATCAAAAGGAATACCATTTTTATTACAAGTAATATGTGCTCGTCCTAAAGCCAATTCAGCACGTTTTCCTGTCACATTTTTAGAACGCAAATCAACCAATAATAAATGATTGTCCGTACCACCAGAAACAATATTAAAACCATTATTCTCTAATGTTTTTGCTAAAGTTTTAGCATTGGTAACAACATCAGCACTGTAACGCTTAAAAGAAGGCTGCAAAGCCTCCGCAAATGCAACAGCTTTAGCCGCAATCACATGCATTAAAGGACCACCTTGAAGACCAGGGAAAATCGCTGAATTAATTTTTTTGGCTAAAGCTTCATCATTTGTTAAGATCAAACCACCCCGTGGACCACGTAACGACTTATGTGTTGTCGTTGTTACAATATGTGCATAGGGAACAGGTGAAGGATGAACACCACCAGCAACCAGACCCGCAATATGTGACATATCAACGAGAAAATAAGCACCGATCTCATCTGCTATTTCACGGAACCGTTTCCAATCCCATAGACGAGGATAAGACGAACCACCTGCAATAATAAGCTTAGGCTTATGTTTTTTTGCAAGGCATTCAACTTCCTCCATATCAAGAATTTGATCTTCTTGACGCACGCCATAGGAAACAACATCAAACCATTTTCCAGACATATTGACAGATGAACCGTGTGTCAAATGACCACCAGCATTTAAATCCAATCCCATAAATGTATCACCAGGCTGGAGTAAAGCTAAAAAGACAGCTTGATTCATTTGGCTACCAGAATTAGGCTGGACATTCGCAAAAGCAGCACCAAAAAGCTGTTTTGCTCGTTCAATTGCTAAATCTTCAACAATATCAACAAACTGACATCCCCCATAATAGCGTTTTCTTGGATAACCTTCTGCATATTTATTTGTTAAAACTGACCCTTGTGCTTCAAGAACCGCCCTTGAAACAATATTCTCTGAAGCTATCAGCTCAATTTCATGTTGTTGACGCTCAAACTCCCCCCTAATTGCATCGAAGATTGCAGAATCGACAGTTTGTAAATTATCATTAAAAAAGCGCTTTTGTATGTCATTCTCTTGCTGAATCATAAAACACATTCCTAGCATTAAAAAATAAATTTACTAAACGATAACACAGCAGATTACGCAAACCAAATATTTTAAATAACTTTCACTCTAAAAGTGTGCAAACTTTATTTTATTCCTTTAATATATAAACGAAAAACATTTCCCTCACGAAAATAACACTACATGAATATTAAGCTTTTCCTCACACACTCTTACTGGTCGCATTGTTTTACAAGCAAAACGATTTATAAATTCAAGAAACGTAAGAATTTAGTTAGTAATCATTTATAATATAATACGCTAAATATGGCAGAAAAAATTCATTTCAGGCAAAGAGAATGGCAACAAAAGTTTTTATTGATGGTGAACATGGCACAACCGGATTACAAATACAAAAACGACTAGCGGAGCGTTCGGATTTTAAATTACTCTCTCTTGCGCATACAGATCGACATAATATTGATATTCGGCGTGACTGTCTTAATCAAACTGACATTGCTATTTTATGTCTTCCAGATAATACTGCACGTGAAACAGTTAACTGGCTTAAAAATAATAAAAAAATTAGAATCATTGATAGCTCAACAGCGCACCGTATTGCACCAGATTGGGTCTATGGTTTTCCTGAAATGACCGCGGGACAAAAAAAACGCATTCAAGCAGCACATTACGTGACCAATCCTGGATGTTACCCTACCGGTGCAATTAGCTTGATTCGACCACTGCGTGAAGCTGGCTTGTTAGATGCTTCTTACCCGATATCAATTAACGCAATATCCGGTTATACCGGTGGAGGAAAACAATTAATTGCACAAATGGAAAACCAATTTCAACAAAATGACGTTCGAGAAAATTATTTTATTTATGGTCTCAATCTTGAACACAAACATGTCCCTGAAATTAAACTCTATGGACAAATGAGCCAAACACCTATTTTTATACCAAGCGTTGGTCGTTTTCCGCAAGGAATGATTGTAAATATTCCACTCTACCGCCATTTACTTACAAAATCAGCCAGTTGTTCTGATCTACGAGAAATTTTTGAAAACCATTACGATGGGCAAAATGTTATAACAATCGCATCACAAGAAGAAACAGATGCTCTCACTAAACTCAATCCAGAATATTTAGCACATACAGACAAGATGAAACTGTTCGTGTTTGGCAATGAACGCGAAGGTATCTTCAATCTCTGTGCCCTCTTCGATAATTTAGGAAAAGGTGCAGCCGCAGCTGCTGTTCAAAATCTCGACTTAATGCTGTCAAGAATCTAGACTTTTCTCGATACATCGCTTTATTCAACAGTGCGATACGCTCCTTTTGTTGCACGCCAATGGGCAACTGAAAAACACAAAACTGCTAACGCAACGCTTTGATGGATAAGTCCTAAGCTTAGGGGCACTTCATGGAGCAAGGTAAGAATACCCAAAAATGCTTGAATAACAATCATAATACATACAAAAAATGCACGACGAGAATGTGTTGAATTTGGCACACTTTTCCGTAAATATAGAACATGAATAACGGCTGCAACAAATAAAAAATAAGCAAAAAAACGATGGACAAATTGAACTGTTAAGGGATTTTCGAAAAAATTGCGCCAAACAGGAGTATGTTGCAACAATCCATCAGGAATAATCTGACCATCCATAAGGGGCCACGTATTATAAACTTTTCCAGCATGAAGTCCTGCAACCAAAGCACCCAAGTAAATTTCGATCAAAATGAAAACAACAAGCCACCCCGCAAAATATTGTATCCTTTGACCTGCTGGTTTTTCTGAATATTCCGCGAGCCCTCGTGATAAATAAGTAACAAAAATAATAACAAAACAAGCTGTTATAAGATGAAACGCTAAACGATATTGGCTCACGCTGGTCAAATTACTTTGGCCAATACCTGAAGCAACCATCCACCAACCAATGAATCCTTGAAATGCAATAAGAATGGGAACAATGGTAAGTTGAAGTAAGATCTTTTTTTCAATACGCTTGATCGCCCAAAACCAAATTAAACCGAATAAAGCAACAACGCCAACAAGACGCCCTAAAACGCGGTGTGCCCATTCCCACCAGAAAATCACCTTAAACGCATTTAACGTCATATCGCGATTAAGCAACTTATATTGTGCTATCTGTTGATATTTTAAAAACTCTTCTTGCCATTGCTCCTCACCAATGGGTGGAATGACACCGTGAATTGGCTTCCACTCAGTTATCGACAACCCTGATCCCGTTAAGCGGGTAGCTCCCCCCACTAAAACAATTGCCAAACAAAGTAATAAAATAGAATAAAGCCACAGGCGAATTTGTGTTCTATTTTTTTTCTGCAATGGTGTCAAAACGCTCTCATTCAAACTCTTTATGGTCATCTCTGATTGCCCCACGTCTCTCTCCAATTACAACTCATTAAAAAACTTAAACATAACAAATCACAACTCTTTTAAATTATGTACTACAACTTTAGTATAAAACAAGGGTAGCACGATAACATGCAATTCATATTCTATGATAGATATGAGGCAACCACACGGTAAACAGTCTTCGGAAACTGTCTCACCATTTTTCGTATCCAATCTTGTTCATTAAGAGCAATACTACAGATATAATAGTCTGTTAGCCTCGCAAATTGTTCAACTCCATATTGAGGTTCACTCTCCATCTCTAAAATAATAAAATCATAATCCTTTTTAAATTCTTGTAAGAGCTTCGGAATACCATCTAAAAAATCTTGTGCAGACACAGCACTCGTTAATCCTTGTGGAAGAATATCAATGCCCGTGTCATAATCACGATAAATCACATCCCGCAACTGAGCATTTCCTGTTAAAATATCGCTCAATCCTCTATGTGGACCAATGACTTTCTCTATTTGTTGACCAGAAATATCCACCAACAAAATGGTTTTGCGCTCTTTGATAAGATGAAGAGAGAGCTTTGCTGCTGTTCGTGCAGCTTCTGGTCCAATGATTGAAATAATCACCGAAGTGCGACGCTTCAAAAAATTTGATAATCCCTCTATTGTAACAAAAGATTCAAGTTCTTCTATTCTTTCAGATATGAAAACGCTCTCATCACTTTTAAAATCATTTTCTTTTACTTTATCTCTCCTTGTTGCAGAACATTGACGAAATAACAATGCCCCTCCCAAAAGAGTAATCAAACTTGTAAAGACACTGATAAGAACATTCTTCCCATAAAGATCCATAAAAGGAATTGCTGTTAACGTTGTTGGTACAACTATATGAATCTTTGTGTTGTGCAAAAGAGAAGAATTCTTATTCATCTCTTTGTTTTGCGCATCTACCACTGCTCTTATTTTATTTTCGAGCTCATTAAACATTTGATTCAAAGATTGGGATTGATCTTTTACAAAAAAGCTCATCCTTTTTTTAAGTTGTTTTTCGAATTCTGTTGCAAGAATCTCATCGGAGTGAAATTGGTGAACAATTTGCAAAATTTTATTTTCTAATTGCTGAGAAACCGCCTCTAATTCTGCAGTCATTGCTTTTATTTGAGGATGTGTCCAGCCTAATTGTGCAACCATATGCGCTCTTTGCGTTTCCAAAAGATCACGCTTAGCTTCCAATGCAGAAATCATTGAATTCCCTGCAATAAACGATAACGACAATAAAGACTGTCCATTCTCCCGCGCCATATTAATAGTAGAATTCAAACTCGTTAAATGAATACGCTTTAAAGTCGCTTCCATTAATTGCACAGAAAGATCATGAAGTTCTGTTTGTTTTATATTGTGATAAATGAAAGAATCAACAGATGAACGGAATCCATGCATTATGTCCAAAATTTTAGTCTTATCATAGTGTTGAGAAGTTTGTTGTTCTATTAACAATAATTTTTGTTGCTGTTGTATGATTGCTTTTGAAAATGCCGAAAACCAAATCTCTAATCCGTGTTGAGCAGCTTCAAGTGTTTCTGCTTCAAAAATAAGATCAAAGAAATTACCATTGCGCAACAAACGGATATTTTCACGAAAATCTTTCTTTTGAGAGCTCCCTAAAGAAAGACTCTGTAAGCGTGAATCGTTTAAAACTATGGGCTGTGACAGAAGAAAAGCGATAACATTATTTTGTTTATCAATTGGCAAAGGCTTCCCAATAGAATCCGATACTGAAAATGTTAAGGTTGCCCGATAAATCCGTGGCTGAACAAAATAATATACCCAAATCAAAGATGTACAGAGCACTGCTAATAACAAAACAACCAAAATGTTTTGCAATACTGTACGTACCAACAGTTTTTTATCGCACTTAAGAATCATCTTTCTTTCAACCAGCAAAATACTTCATGATTTTTATTTAAGAGAAAGTAGTAACTATCCTCTTAACTTGAATTCATATTATTTTGCGATAAGAAAACCATAAAATTTAAGAAAAAATATTCAAGAATATCTACAAAAACTTTAGTTCAGATTTTGTTTGATGTAATCTAAGCGTTTTTTTGCTTCACAGGTAAGTACTGCTCTAATGGTAACAGAACCATCATCATGCCCTTCTTGCATAATCTCACCAGAATTTTCATAAAACCAATCAATAAGCGACATTTGATGAGGTCTTAAAAGACATTCAACCTTTTGCATTTCTCCAAAAATCCGCTTTTCAATTGCTGTCAATAATTGACCCAATCCATCGCCCATGAGCGCTGATACCATTACCGCAGGATTTAATCGTGTTTTTGCATTTGTTTGCAAGACATTTAATGCTTGTTCATCCAGGATATCAATTTTGTTCCAAACTTCTATGATACGTTCCGTATCATCAATATCAATACCAAGACTTGAAAGTACTCTCAAAACATCCTGAGCATGCACACGATGATCAAAATCAGACATATCTCTCACATGAAGAATGAGATCAGCTTCAACCACTTCTTCAAGGGTTGCTTTAAAAGCTGCAATCAAATGCGTTGGTAAGTTAGAAATAAAGCCTACCGTATCAGACAAAAGAATAGTTTGTCCATGGGGAAGAATAACTTTGCGCAAAGCTGGATCCAGTGTTGCAAACAACATATTCTTTGCCAAGACATCTGCACCACTTAAATGATTAAAAAGCGTTGATTTTCCTGTATTGGTATATCCAACTAAAGCAACAACAGGATGGGGTGTTTTTTTTCTTTTCGCTCTATGAAGCGCACGTGTTTTCATAACTGTTTCTAATTCGCGACGGATACGAACAATTTTCTCTTGCAAACGACGCCTATCTTCTTCAATCTGCGTTTCACCAGGTCCCCCTAAAAAGCCACGGCCACCACGTTGCCTTTCCAAGTGTGTCCAACTACGCACCAGCCTGCTTTTTTGATAAGATAAATGCGCTAATTCAACTTGTAGAACACCTTCTTTTGTCCGCGCACGCTCTCCAAAAATTTCAAGAATGAGAGCCGTTCTATCAATAACTTTACAATGCCATAATTTTTCTAAATTACGCTGCTGCACGGGCGTTAAAGAATAATCTACAATCGCAAGTTCAATAGAATATTCACTTATATATTGGGCAAGCGCCTCTACTTTACCCTTTCCAAACAAAGTCGCTGGACGAAGTGTAACAATATTAACCGTCTCATAATAAACAACTTCCAACCTTATAGCACGCGCGAGCCCCAAAGCCTCCTTAAGCCGAGAAGATACTGAACATCCACTTGCAGTATTTTTACTTTCATTTTCTTGGCAAATCGGCACCAAAACAACAGCGCGGACTTTTTTTTCAATTCGCGAAGGAAATCCCCCAAATCTCTTATTTTCATTTATCATGACAATTTAAACATGGGAATGGGATAAGAGATTTCAAAGTGAAGTGACTTGTTTATTCAGAGTTTTCCCCCTCAAACATCTGCACGGATTGTCCGGGCATAATTGTAGAAATAGCATGCTTATAGACCAATTGCGCATGCCCATCACGACGTAGAAGAACACAAAAATTATCAAACGAAGTTACAATACCCGTTAGCTTAACACCATTTACAAGAAAAATTGTAAGAGAAATTTTTTGCTTGCGTACCGTATTTAAAAATACATCTTGTAGGTGTTGTGATCGTTCTGCCATTATTCTTACACCTTTATCTCGAATTGCATCAGAATACCCATGCACGCATATCGACTGAAAAATATCGAATTGTCAACGCAGCAACTTCAAAAATTAGCAAAAGACACTTTTCCTATCAAGAAAAAACAGCCCTTTAAGGTAAGGAGTGCAACAACCTATAAAAACATTAGAAAATACGCGATTTCCAAACGTTTACGTTTTTATACCGTGAAAAGATAAACTCTTAATTTTACATCTCGCAACATTATGCATATCCTATACTCTAAATTATGTGTATTTCAAAATAGTGCGTTTTTCTCGTTAGAATCAACAGAAATTATCAGAATGAGAGCATGATTCGTTAATTCTTATCGAAAAAAACAATAGGTACATATCACAAATGTACCTGCAACAGCAGACTTTTTTAACCATATTGTGTACAACGGTCATTATATTGCCACTAACACAAATACAACGAGTTTATAATTCTACTTATAAATTGAAAGTTGTAAACAGTATTTTATTTTTTAAAAAACAAATAATATGTTGTTTTTATTGATCTTTGTAATATTTTTGCACAAGTTAATGTACTGCGTTAACTTTAATCTTGATAAGTTTTTAAAAATTTTCTTGGAGCGTATTCCTTTCTAAATAATTAACAGCTAGTATATCGGAATATCTGAAAAAGGAAGTATCCTTTTTCGGTCTGTAAGAGTACGAGGCGAGTATGGCACGCAGAACCAAGTTACAAACATTTGAAATTGAAGTTGAAGAAGCTCTCTCAAAAGCTATGGACTTTGATTTTGCTAATGCGGAAATTGAAACAATATCATCCAATAATTCTGATAATGTCATTAATGTAGATGAGCTCATTCAAAAGATTGCGATGGCAGAAGAAGAAGTTTTCGCTGAAAATGGTACTTCGACTCTTCTCTCCAATATTCATGATAGTGCTGTTATTGATGAATCCGTTGTTGAACAGCTTTTTGCTTCCAAATCTGGATCTGAACTTTCAGGTGGAACGGTTCATAACAGATTATTATCCACACAACTTTTTCCTGCTAATGATGATATAACAACCCCTTTAAATTATGAATTATTAAAGCAGCGTTCTCCCTCTCGAATCTATTGGTGTACAACAGCACTTAGTGCTTTATGGGCAACAGGAGGTGCTGTTATTGCTCATAAGCTAGCTCCTGCTGGACTCAATTCCTTATCGAATATTACTACTTTTGTTACATCCCCAACAGGACTAGCTATAGCAGCTGGAACAGTAATTCCTATTCTTATATCTTGGGGATTTGCTCAATTAACAAAACGCTCGAATGAATTGCATAATATTGCTCTTCTCATGACCAATGCTGCACAACGTCTCAGTGAACCACAGCATATCTCTGAAAAACAAGCTCTTGCTATAGGGCAGACCATTCGTGAAGAAGTCTCGGCTATGAACGAGGGAATTGAACGTACCCTTGGGCGTGCTGTTGAGCTTGAAGCGATCATACAAGGAGAAGTTCATAATCTGGAACAAGCTTATGCTGAAAATGAGTCGCGCATTCATACTCTCATCAAAGAATTGAGCAATGAACGCATAGCTATCTTAAATCATGCTGACCGAGTTCAGTCAACAATTAAGGGAACACAAGAGCAACTGAGTGATGAATTTGGCTTAGTTACCTCCAAGATTGTAACCAATGTTGAAAAGCTTGCGCAAACTCTTTCCCAGACTCTACAAAAACAAGGAGAAGATCTTGTTGAAAAACTTTCCTATGCCGGTGATGGTGTAACAAATCAACTCGTTGAAAAATTTAATCAAACCACAATGCAAATCCAGCAAAAAAACTCGGAGTTTTTTCACGAATTAGGGAAAAATTTTGATAGTTTCTCAGAACGTTTTGATAATAATGAAAAACAAATAGAGAAAACTTTTCATGAAACTGCTGCTAAAGCTGAAATGCATATTGCTAAAATTGCAACGCATATACAAGCAGCAACAGAGCAAACTCTCTACAGTGTTGATGAAAAATTTAAAGCACTCGATGAATCCATTATTAATCGCAATAATCAGTTTCTACAGAATTTTGATGACAAAGTTATACAGCTCGATGAGAAAGCATACAAACTCTCTGCTAAATTTGATAACGTAACTTCAGAAGCAATTGACGCTTTTGAAAATCGTTTAGCAAATGTTGATCTTTCTCTTAAAGAGCACAGCAATTCCATCATTGAATCCTTCATAGCGCGCAGTCAAGATCTAGAAGATAATGCTGAAAAACTTGGTCATTTCTTGGAATCACATGTCTTGCAAATTAATGCGAATCTTCAAGAAAGAACGTCTGATATCACCGAAGCCTTTACAAGTGGACGGGAAACTATTCTTTCTGCAATCGACAAAAGCAAAGAGACACTAAAAGAAGAAGTTCAACATATCGATAATGCTATTGTTGATATCATACAAGAGTGTTCACAAGACTTCAAATTGCAACTTTCTGATCAAAGATCTCTCATGGCAAACATGCTCGACAGTGAAAAGAATAAAATTGCCGATACATTAAGAACTCAAATTGATGCCCTAGCACAAAATACTTCAAGTCTTGAAAAGATTTTGATTGATAATGTTCAAATTGTTGATCATCAAGCAGAAAATCATGTTGCAAATATCGTCCAATGCACAGAAAAACTACAAAAAGTCATTGCTCAAAGCTGTAATACAACGAGAGATGCTTTAGAAGCACAAGCTAGAAATATTGATATACGTGCCGATGCGCTTCGTGATTCTTTGGCGATTAACAGTTTTTCTCTTAACGAAGTTCTTGCAGATCAAACACGTATACTTGAACAACGGATGGAAACCATTCATAATCTCATTGCCAAAAGTGACATACATGTTGATGCCGCATTAAAACAGCAAATAGGTCTCGTTGAAGATGCAATTGCTGCTAATAATAGAAACATTACCGAAACTGTTCAAGGACATATCAAAAATCTTGAAGGACATGCTGAAATTCTGAAGAATACTCTCTCTCAATCTAACGGAACATTCTTTGAAGCCCTTGAAACACGTATAGAAACCCTCGATGAGAGTTTGGAAAATCATACCCGCCAAATCTTTGAGCGTGCAATTAGCTTAGAAGAAGCATTTTCAGAAAAGCTTGGACAAGTATGTGAAACTATAGAGATGCAAACATCTGTCCTTGAAAAGCGCTCTGATTCATTGCAAACATCTATGATCCTTAATAATGAACAAAGTCAAGCAATTCAACAAGCTCTCGAAACAAGTGTTGATAATATACGGATTACATTGGAAGATTCCGTTAACACAGTTGCAAGTAGTTTGCGTGATAAAGTTGTAGAAGCCTCCGATATTCTTTCTTCTACAAGTGAACAGATACTTTTATCTGTAGAGGACGTTACCACAAAAGCAGAAAATATTCTCTCAGAATCTGGTAACCGCATTGTATCAAACGTTAAACAAACAGTTTATGATACCAGTGAAAAAGTTTTATCCGTCCTGTCTGAGCAAACAGCTCATACGATTGAAGCCTTCACAACAGCCAGTCATAATGCGCAAGCATTGTTGAATGAAACCATTCACACTTCAACAACAGAAATTGAACAAGTCCTCAATGAGCGCTGCAATGTTCTTCATCACTCCATGCAAAATCTGAAAAATAATTTAGGATCGCAGCTTTCTGATGTAAGTGATCGTTTGGAAGACGCAAAAAATCAAACAGCTACCCAAATTTCAGAACATGTTGGAAAAATCACAGAACTAACAAGCAATTTAAATCAAGCAGCGCAAAATACAACGGAATCAATTGGTTGTTTGACACAACATCTGAGTGAACAGCTCTCCCTTTCAACACAAGATGCTGAACAAAGGATCTATGCACACAATGAGTCTTTCGTGAATAGCTTGGCACAAACCAACACTGAAACACTTCAAACAGTAACTGCTCTGAAGGATGATCTTGTCAATAATGTCTCATCGATCGTTGCACAATTGAATCAA
The DNA here is from genome assembly GCF_028618515.1 of Bartonella sp. ML69XJBT. Taxonomy (GTDB): domain Bacteria; phylum Pseudomonadota; class Alphaproteobacteria; order Rhizobiales; family Rhizobiaceae; genus Bartonella. The sequence continues at coordinate 55,991 of NZ_JAQITB010000008.1, read as the reverse complement.
TCAATTTACAGCTTCCACGAAAATAATAATATTTTATTATCAGCAGTTCAAAATATTGATGGTCAATTTAATGCGGCTGCGAATCATTTTTTCCGCAATACAAACCAAGTGGCAGAGCAGTTATCAGCCTCAAATCAAGCGCTCCATAACAATGTGGAGGTTCTGCAAGGGCTTTCACAAAATACATTTGAACAGATTAGTCATATAACAAATCGTTTTGGGGAACATGCTAAAACACTTTCTGAAACGATTCATGTTCTCGAGCAGTCCGAAAATTCACTTGGTGCAACCCTTGAAGAAAAACACAACATGCTCTCTGCATTAAGCAATGCGCTTGTTGCGAAATCTAATGAAATCAATCAATTGATTGTACATTATGAAAACGTTCTCAACTTAGCATTAGAACGCACAGATAACAATGCGCGTCACTCCACCCATTCACTCCAACAATCACTCAATCAGCTTATTAATGAAGCTTCAGTACGTTTTTCAGGAGCAGCAAAAGATATACGTCGCTCCGCTGATGAAGTTCGTTTAGAACTTTCAAAAATTAATAATGATATTAATGAGAATGTTCAAAAGCTTCCAGAAAAGACAAAAGAAACAACACAAACAATTCGCACAGCTCTGAATGAACAAATTACAGCATTAAAAGATCTCGTAAACGTTATACAAAAGAATAATCAAAAAAATGCCAGTGAACAGATAATGTCGGCGCTTCCTTCATCATCAACACTTAAGAGGAGTGAGAGTATTTCTTCTGAAGTGGTTAAAAAGATAGTGCCGCCTAAACCTGTTTTGCAACAAAACCAAAGCAAAAAGCGGCAAAATAAATGGGTATCGAATCTCTTAGAAAGAGCTTCACGTGAAGAAACTTGGTATGATGAGATGCATGATGATACCGTTTTTGCACCGCTACAAACAAAAACACGTTCTGCAAATGAATCTCTTAATTCTTTAGCAGCGGGTATAGTACAAGCCATGAACCATAATGCTGTTGTTGAGCTATGGGATCATTATCGCCGTGGACAAAAAAACATCGTGACAGAACGCCTTTATACTTCAAATGGGAAAAAGATATTTGAAATGATTAAGAAAAAACATATGAGTGATATGGGTTTTAAACATTCAGTTAATCAATATATTATGGATTTTGAAAAGCTATTACATGATGTGTCACGGAGTTCTGGTTCTTCCAACGCAATTCGGAAATACCTGATATCGGATACTGGAAAAGTCTATACTATGCTTGCTCATGCAAGTGGGCGCATTCAATAGCCAGCAATAAAAGTGGAAAAATGTTTTTTCCACTTTTTCTTTTTTCGTTGTTGTGATTGTTCTCCGTCTTGTAACACATTTGTAACGTTGTGTACCAAAGGTTGAGTATATGATTGATATTAGATTACCTATATATTTAAAGTAATTCCCCTATAAAAACAGCACAACACAATAGGATAAGCACCACAATAGGACAAGCATAAGTCCTCCTACTTCTTTTATTACCCCTTTTATTACTTCACTTTTTTCGCAAGACAATAATCGTCTGTAAATCCTATCCTCACTTATAAAAACGTTAATAAAGCATATGTTTATGACAATCCAGCTCAATGAATAAACCACTCCCTTCTATTCTTCTCAAGCCAGCATTGCAAAAAAAATAACTGCTTGGTAATGTAACCACACGTAATATTTTATTCGTTTTTTTAACTGAGGAACTTCTGCGAATTTTGTTAAGGGGAGAAGATTTATTGTGCTGATATCAATGAAATTGTTTAATAAGCGCGAGTACAAAGAAATATTAAATTGATCGATCTGGGAAAATTTGTTCATGCATTTTTATATTCAGGAAAATTAGGATCTATCAGTGCAAGAAACTTATCGTAGATGGAACATTTCATATAAACATACACTAACTTGGATACCGCAAAAATGTCTAAAGAACGAAATAGTGACTTCAGTTTACAAAAAGCTGAACTTGACAGTGCCGCACTTTTTTATCACCAACATCCCAAACCTGGGAAATTGGAAATACAAGCAACAACACCTCTTGATAATCAGCGTGATCTAGCTCTTGCTTATTCTCCAGGGGTTGCAGCGCCATGTCTTGCAATTCATAAAGATCCCAATCTTGCTGCACAATATACTTCTCGTTCTAATTTAGTCGCTGTTATATCCAATGGAACGGCTGTTCTTGGATTGGGTAATATTGGTCCGCTCGCCTCAAAGCCCGTTATGGAAGGAAAAGCTGTTTTATTTAAAAAATTTGCCAATATTGACGTTTTTGATATTGAAATCGATGCTCCCACGATGGAACAAATGGTAGAGACAGTCTCTGCTTTAGAACCTACATTTGGTGGTATTAATCTTGAAGATATCAAAGCTCCGGAATGTTTTGAAATCGAAGAAAAGCTTCGCTCTCGAATGAATATTCCCGTTTTCCATGATGACCAACATGGAACTGCCATTATTGTTTCTGCGGCCGTATTAAATGCCTTAAATCTTTCAGGAAAAAAAATTGAAAATGCAAAAATAGTTTCTTCTGGTGCTGGTGCGGCAGCTTTAGCTTGCATTAATCTTTTGGTTCGTCTTGGAGCAAAAGTTGAAAATATTTGGCTTAGCGATTTAGAAGGAGTTGTTTATGAAGGTCGCAAGACACTCATGGATCGCTGGAAAGTCAATTATGCACAAAAAACAAATGCACGAACATTATCTGAAATAATTGATAATGCAGATATTTTTCTAGGCGTTTCAGCGGGAGGTGTTTTAAAACCTGAATATTTAAAAAAAATGGCTCCAAATCCACTCATTTTAGCACTTGCCAATCCAATACCAGAAATTATGCCAGAAGAAGCGCGTTCTATAAGGCCAGATGCAATGATCTGTACAGGGCGTTCTGATTATCCCAACCAAGTCAATAATGTTCTTTGTTTTCCCTATATTTTCCGTGGTGCATTAGATGTGAGTGCGACCGCAATTAATGAAGAAATGAAAATGGCCGCAGTTCACGCAATCGCAGCTCTTGCTCGTGAAGAGACTTCAGATATTGCAGCACGTGCATATTCAAAGAAACCACCCAGTTTTGGTCCAGACTATCTCATCCCCTCCCCCTTCGATCCGCGCTTAATACTACGCATTGCGCCTGCAGTTGCTAAAGCCGCAATGGAAACTGGCGTAGCGATTCGGCCTATTGAGAATATGGAAGCCTATTATGATACTCTCAATCGATTTGTATTTCGTTCTGGATTAACAATGAAGCCTGTTTTTGCGGCAGCAAAAACAGCAAAACGTAAACGCGTCATTTATGCCAATGGTGAAGATGAGCGTGTACTTCGAGCCGCACAAATTGTGCTTGAAGAACAAACAGCAATTCCTCTTCTTATTGGCCGCCCTCGTGTTGTAGAGACAAGATTAAAACGCTTTGGTCTAAGAATTCGCCCCGGCATAGATTTTGAACTTACAAATCCGGAAAATGATCCACGTTTTCGTGATTATGTTAATTTATTTCTTCGTTATACAGGAAGACGTGGCGTTTCACCTGAAGTTGCAAAAACAATTGTTAGAACATCAACAACAGCAATTGCAGCCCTTGCTGTGATGCGTGAAGAAGCTGATGCAATGATTTGCGGCTTAGAAGGGCGTTTTGAGCGTCATCTTGAACTTATTGAACAAGTTATTGGACTAGATGCCAATGTTCGTCATTTTTCTGCTGTGAGTTTACTTATTTCTCCACGTCGTACTCTTTTTTTAACGGATACTTACGTCAATGAAGATCCTTCTGCAGAAGAAATAGCAGAAATGACAGTATTAGCAGCACAAGAAATTGAAGCATTTGGTATAACACCAAAAGCAGCATTATTATCACACTCGAACTTTGGTTCAAAAAATACAGAAAGTGCACACAAAATGCGTCGTGCAACCGAAATCCTTAGCAAATTATATCCCGATTTAGAAGCCGATGGAGAAATGCACGGCGATGCTGCACTTTCTACAGTTTTTCGTGATCGTGTTTTTCCTGATTCACGCCTTAAAGGAGAAGCTAATTTGCTTGTCTTTCCAACACTTGATGCCGCTAATATAACACTTAATCTTGTAAAAAATCTCACCAATGCACTTCATGTTGGCCCTATTTTGATAGGAGCCTCACGTCCTGCACATATCTTAACTCCCTCAGTAACTTCACGAGGAGTTGTCAATATGACAGCTCTTGCCGTTCTTGCTGCCAATAGAAAAAAAACGAGTGCAAGGTAAATGGAAATAACTAAACTCATAATAAAAATTTAAAGTTTTTTAAACCTTGACGTGTAAAATTTTATGCATTTGCAAATCTATTTGCCCTATGAAAAAGACAGCTATATTCTAAGATTAAGTCTTTTTTTAAAAGGTAAAAAAGGCTAGAAGAAATGCGTTAAGTATCTTTTGAATTTATCAACTCTATAATAAGGAATTGTGCATTGTCCTCTACGTTTGACAAAGTTGCTGATATTATTGCAGAAATCAGTGAAATTGATCGCAGCATAATCACACCTGAAAGCCATACAATTGATGATTTGGGAATCGATAGCCTTGATTTTCTGGATATTGTTTTTGCTATCGATAAAGCTTTTGGAATTAAAGTCCCTCTAGAACAATGGACACAGGAAGTCAACGAAGGTGCTGTGGCAACAGAAGAATATTTTGTTCTTAAAAATCTTTGTGCAAAAATCGATGAACTCGTTGCCTTAAAAGAGACGGAGTAATGCTTTTACTATGCATCACCAAGCTGTATTTATCACCGGTATAGGACTTATAAGCTCTCTGGGTGAAGGAGTTGATCATCATTGGAAACTCTTGAATGATCCAACACACCCACCAAATCTTGATTATACAACTTTTGCTCCCTACCCTGTCCATACATTGCCTGAAATTGATTGGACTTTACAAATTCCCAAAAAAAGTGATCAACGGCAAATGGGCACATGGCAACGTCTTGGTACCTATGCGGCAGGTCTTGCTCTTGATGACGCGGGCATGAAAAATAATGAACAATTAACATCAACAATGGATATGATCGTCGCAGCAAGTGGAGGAGAGCGTGATATTGCCGTTGATACACAAATTCTCTCCCAAGCACGTACAACAGCTGATCATGCTTCTATGTTAAATTTGCTTCTTTCGACTGAACTTCGTCCAACTTTATTTTTAGCACAACTCTCAAATCTTTTGGCTGGAAATATTTCGATTGTTCATAAAGTAACGGGTTCTTCTCGTACTTTTATGGGAGAAGAAGGCAGTGGACTGTCTGCACTTCAAATCGCTGTTGCTCGTATTCGATCAGGACAAAGCACCCATGCACTGGTAGGAAGTTCTTATAATGCACAAAGTTATGATATGTTATTGGCCCATGAACTTGGAGGTCTCTTAACACAAAACGAGTGGGCACCGGTATGGGATCGTAGAAATTATCCTGGTGGCGGTGTTATAACAGGTTCTGGTGGCATCTTTCTCGTCCTTGAAAATGGTGAACAAGCAAGAAAGCGTAATGCACATGCTTATGCTGAAATTAGCCAGATCATCACGGATCAAACAGATAGAACAAAAATCTCACTTGAAGAAACAATTGTATCAATGTTAGAAACGATGGAAGCGAAATCTGCTTTCGCCATTTCCTCTGCCTCAGGATCTCATGAAGTAACCAAAGCAGAACAAAATGCTTTCGAGACTAGTGATATATTTTACCGTGGTATTACAACATTATTTGGTTATATGCGGGAAGCGCAATTGCTTTTAGCACTTGCACTTTCTGCAGTTGCTGTTGACAAAAGACGCAGTTTCCCGACATTAAGTACACATGAAAAGCCTTTTTTCAAAGAAGTACATGAAGCATTTGTTACAACCATTGGCATTAAAAGAGCTGAAGGCATAGTCCGCCTAACTGCTGCCTGAGGAGAATTTCTATAGTGAAATATAATGATTATTTTGGACGTCCACTTGTGGCAATAACTGGAGCAGGAATTATAACATCACTGGGACAAGGTAAGCAGGAAAATTGGCAAAAATTAACAAGCGGTATGAGTGGTATCCATAAAATAACACGTTTTCCTATTAAAGGATTAAATACCTATATTGCTGGAACAGTTGACTTTCTTAAAGAAAGTACACTTGGTGCTTCAGCTCTTTCTGAAAGGCTTGCTGATCTTGCTGCAGAAGAAGCTTTAGAACAAGCAGACCTTGATAAAACAAATTTTAATGGACCATTATTTCTAGCTGCTCCCCCTGTTGAGCTTGACTGGACAGCACGCTTTGCTCTTGATCAAAAAGAGATATCTATTGAGGAACCTTCTTATGCACATCTTCTTAAAGTCTGCCGCCATAACCTCTATGAGACACTTTTCGAAGCCACACAATTTGGGGCAATTGCAGAAAAACTGCAAAAAAAATTTGGTACAAAAGGACTTCCTGTCACACTTTCTACTGCTTGCGCATCTGGTGCAACGGCAATTCAATTAGGTGTTGAAGCTATTCGAAGGGGAGAAACGAATCGTGCACTCACTATCGCTACAGATGGTTCAGTTTCAGCAGAATCTCTTATTCGTTTTTCATTATTATCTGCTCTTTCAACCCAGAATGATCCTGCAGAAAAAGCAGCAAAACCTTTCAGCCGTGACCGCGATGGTTTTGTTATGGCAGAAGGGGCAGGTGCTCTTGTTCTTGAATCTCTCGAAAGTGCACTAAATCGCAATGCGACAATTTTAGGGCTTCTAGCCGGCTGTGGAGAAACAGCCGATGATTTTCACCGTACACGTTCAAAACCCAATGCATCTCCAGCAATTGAAGCCGTTCGCAAAGCTTTAAATGATGCAAAAATAACTATCAATGAAATTGACTATATCAATGCGCATGGAACTTCAACACCCGAAAATGAAAAGATGGAATATCTTGCATTATCAACAGTCTTTGGAGATGGTTTGAAGCATATTCCAGTCTCTTCTAATAAATCAATGATTGGTCACACATTAACTGCAGCTGGCGCCATAGAGGCTATTTTTTCGCTTTTAACAATTCAATCAGGGATCCTTCCCCCTACAATCAATTATGATGATCCTGACCCTGCTATCCCTTTAGATGTTGTTCCAAATTATAGTCGTAAAGCTTGTGTCAATGCGGTTTTGTCAAACTCCTTTGGATTTGGCGGTCAAAATACCAGTCTTGTTATCACAGCCTATAAAGGATAATCTTTTCAACATTGATCAAACTTGATCATACTAATCTCGTAGCCTTAATACATTAAAGAGGGATAATAATGCGTGCACTGCAACTCTTAAATGAGCGCCAGCTTGAACTCACCAATATTGCTCCACCACCACCTCCCCCTCCCGATGAAGTAACAGTCCGTATAAAAGCCGTTGCTCTTAATCATATTGATGTATGGGGCTGGCGTGGTATGGCTTTTGCTAAAAGAAAAATGCCACTCATAATTGGTGCAGAAGCTTCTGGTGAAGTGACTCAACTGGGAAGTAATGTTAAAAATTTGCAACTTGGACAGATTGTCTCAATTTATGGTGCACAAACCTGCGGAATATGCCAAGCTTGTCGTGAAGGACGTGATAATCTTTGCAGTCATGTAAAAGGCGTCTACGGTTTTCATCTTGATGGATTTGCTTGTGAACTTGTTAATTTGCCAGCACGCCTATTGGTTCCTGCTCCTGCAAAGTGTGATGCGCAGCAAGCAGCTGTTGCTCCCATTACTTTTGGCACTGTAGAACATATGCTTTTTGATAATGCAAAACTACAGGAAGGCGAAACAATTCTGATACAGGCTGGTGGTTCTGGTATTGGCTCAGCAGCCATTCAACTCGCCAAACAGAAAGGATGCACAGTTATCACGACTGTAGGTTCTGATGAAAAAATAACAAAAGCACAATCGCTTGGTGCAGATTATGTTATTAACTACCGTAAAGATCGTTTTGAAGGGGTTGTACGCAAATTAACCAAAAAACAAGGAGTTGATGTTGTTTTTGAACATGTGGGAGCCGATACATGGAGCGGTTCTCTGTTGTGTATGAAGCGAGGAGCACGCTTGGTAACTTGTGGTTCTACTTCTGGAGTTACAGCACCACTCAATCTTATGCATCTATTCCAGCAACAACTGAAAATATTCGGTTCATTTGGTTGTCGTATAGAAAATATGCAAAACGCCATGCAAAAAATGGCCCAAGGCATTGTACATCCTGTCATTGATACAATTGTTGGATTTGATGAAATTGATACAGCTTTAAAACGCATGGAGAGCCGTGATGTTTTTGGTAAAATTATTCTTAAAATCGATTAAGTTATGATGAAATTTTATATTAAAAAAATTATTTATCATATTAAAATAATAGCAAAAAAATTGTTTTATTTTTTATGGGGATATTTCCTTATTGGTTCTCTATCTCTTTTAAAATATTTTCCGGTCAACATTGGAGTTTCTTTCTTTTCTTGGCTGGCAAAAACATTTGGTCCCTTTCTACATCGTCATCAAATCGCTCTTGCAAATCTTAGAGCTGCGTATCCAGAAAAAACCGATGCAGAACTCCAAGCAATTGCAATGGAAATGTGGGAGAATATAGGATGTTTTTTGGCTGAATATATTTTTCTTGATAAAATTTTTGATTTTGATCCTCATGCAGACCAACCAGGTTTTATTGAAGTTAAAGGTATTGAAATATTTCAACGATTAAAAAATGAAAAAAAACCGCATATTTTTTTCACAGCACATACCGGAAATTTCGAACTCCTTCCTATATGCGCGCAAAGTTTTGATCTTAATGTGACAGTGTTATTTAGACCACCCAATAATCCCTATATTGCCAAACGGGTTCTTAAAGCTCGGAAAACGTCCATGGGGCATCTTGTTCCATCCAAAGCTGGTGCAGCTTGGGCATTAGCAGCCAAGTTAGCAGAGGGTAAAAACGTTGGTATGCTTGTTGATCAAAAATTTCGCCGTGGTATTTTAGGAACATTTTTTAATAGGCCACTTAAAACCAATCCTTTAATTATAAAACTTGCACGTCAATATAATTGTGATATTTATCCAGCGCGTTGTATCCGTCTTTCTGGAGGGCGTCACCGTTTAGAATTATATGAACGTGTAAAACTCCCGCTTGATGAAAAAAATGAAATTGATATAGCTGCTTCCACGCAAAAATTAAATGATATTGTTGAAAGTTGGATACGTGAATATCCAGGACAATGGACGTGGTTACACAGACGTTGGGATGATTGATATATCCATAAGCCTTATAGGAGAGGCATAAATGATCGCCTCAAAAGATATTAATGATCTTATAGCAATTGTTACAGCATTACGAAATCGTGAGAGCGGATGTGTCTGGAATATAAAACAAACATTCGAATCTCTCATACCCTATATGCTTGAAGAAGTTTATGAGGTTATCGATGCCATTGAACGAAAAAACCGAACAGACCTTTGCGAAGAGCTTGGTGATCTTCTTTTACAGGTTGTCTATCATGCTACAATCGCTCAAGAAGAAGGAAGCTTTACTTTTGAAGATGTTGTTTACGCAATCACCAAAAAAATGATTCGCCGTCATCCTCATGTTTTTGGTAATGCAGAACAAAGAAAACGGGGGGGTATAGCAGAAGAATGGGAACATATTAAAAAAATAGAATGGGCTGAACAGAAAAAAGGCAGCGAAGAAGCAAATATATCAGAGGATGTGACGAAAAGCATTCTTGCAAAAGTAAAAAAGATTCAGCCAGCAGATCAAGAAGCGCTCGCCTTACAAAAAGAGGCTGCAAAAGTGGGCTTTGATTGGCATGAGAATCATAAGATTTTTGCAAAAATCGAAGAAGAACTCAATGAACTCAAAGAAGCAATCAGAGATGATAAAATATCAGATATAGAAGCAGAATTCGGTGATCTTTATTTTGTTCTGCTGAATCTTGCACACCACCTCAATATTGATTCACAACAAGCATTAAAAAAAACAAATACAAAATTTCGCAATCGTTTTGCCTATATTGAAGAAAGCTTATCCATGCGATCTAAAACATTGGCTGAAACAGCCTTGAATGAAATGGAAGATCTTTGGAATAAGGCGAAAATGGAGAGATAAAAAAAGATCAGATTTCACAAACCTACAAAATGATCGCTTGAATCCCTCGATGAAATCTTACAGTGCTCAATTGATTTTATATGTTTCATTTAACTGATTTTGCAAAGCAGGACGGAGTTCTACCGATTCACCGCACCCACATGCTGAAACTTGATTAGGGTTTTTAAATATAAACCCAGAACGAAGTGTTGTCACTTCATAGTCTACCTGCGTTCCTAATAAAAATAACACAGCATCATGTGCTATAAAAACACGAGCTCCATTTACTTCGACAACATCTGCATCTAATCTCTCTTCTTTTACAAGAGTAATGGTATATTCCATACCTGCACAACCACCTTTCTTGATGCCAATCAGAATACCCCGCGCATCTTTTGTATCCATAATCGCTTTAACACGACCTACTGCAGCTTCCGTTAAACTTATTACCGAAAAACGGCTCATTATTTACTCTTTTCTTGCTCAATAAAGACATTTAAAATGTTTTATTTCCGATATTTTACTTATCTTGCTATATGAGAAATAAAACAACAATTTACCATTTAAATATTTTGATCTTTTCTCATCGGAATAAAAGCTTCATATTCAACAATTTGGATTTGTGATTATGCAATCTGAGATTTCTATTTTATAATCCTTATATCTCATACAAAATACTTATTTTATAAAATCAAAAATAAAGAAAAAATTCTTCAATCTCACGCATTTACCATTGCATTTATAAAAATGGTTATCTTTTTTTTAATTCCTGATGAACAAACAAAAGCCTTAAAAAGCTATCATCCTTGCTCCCATCTCTATGAAGTCCTAAAAAATGAATATGTTTATATGCATAGGGAAATTTACCTTATATCTCCACAAAAGGCGTAAAATAATTCACTACATATGTATATATAACAACCATAAAATCAATGAAACTAAAAATTGAACAACTTAATGATCTATTTTCATGAACAAAAAACTATTGAAATACAAAATTTCGCTTTACGAATGTAAGTTTTTTTTAAGAGCAAGAGTATTTTAGATTTTATTTTTTTTACTTTTCTCTTGCCTTTAAAGAGACAGTCGTTTAGTCGTTTTACACAATTCGGAGCGTAGCGCAGCTTGGTAGCGCACTTGACTGGGGGTCAAGGGGTCGTGGGTTCAAATCCCGCCGCTCCGACCATTTTTTGAGAAACTTTCAAGTCAATACAGAGTGGGTTTATTTGTGGCGTATCATCTCGTTTGGCATATTTTGATAGCGAATTTATAGCAATTTCATTTTTTCAAAGATTTCCCTCACTTTTTTAGCAGATCTTGGTTTTACCACTTTATCCTTTTTTCGATTTTTAGATGTTAAACCCTGCTTAAAAAATTCTCACTTTATGGTGAAAAATAATTATGAAAACAATAAATTATCACTTTTTTCTAATAAATTTTTCTTCTCTCATTTAAACACAGTAAGCCATCTACAAATACAGCATATGCCTCTTTTGTGAATTAAATTACTCTTTCATTATGCAGAGATGAAGTTTAAAAATCTACTCTCTTTCCTCAATTTACAGTGATATATAATAGGAGGATTATCCTAAATTGAGGAAAAAGTCTTTCTTTTAATAAAGAACATTAAAAACGCGAGACAAAAGCCTCGCGTTACTTTGTTATTTGAAGGAATTTATAATCATTTAGCTTTCTCAGCTAAATGCACTTTAGGTCTACTAGGTGTTATCATTTTGCGTGACGGATGATGATGTCTGCACAGTTATTTTTTTAGGTTTTAGCTCAGCAGGCATTTCTCTTTTAAGCTGAATATGAAGAAGACCATCGCCAAGTTCTGCTCCGATAACTTTAACATGATCCGCCAAATGAAAACGCCGCTCAAAAGCACGTGAAGCAATACCTCGATAAAGGAACTCACGTTCTTTATCAACATCTTCAGGTTTTCTTTCACCCTTAATAATCAGCTGGTTACAATGCGTTTCGATATCGATTTCATCTTGAGAAAAACCCGCAACAGCCATAGAAATTCTATAAGAATCTTCGGTTAAACGCTCAATGTTATAGGGTGGATAGGAAGAGACATCATCAGGTTGTGTCCTAGAATCAAACCAGTTAAAAAGATGATCAAAACCTACTGTGGAACGATAAAATGGTGAAAAATCTACTTGACGCATAAATATTGCCCTCCTTTAGAGCGACTATAATTTATAAATTGGCTCACAAAGTTTCCAAATGGCCAACTTTCTCATGAACCCACAGTCCCATTATGGCGACTGCACTATTTATCTGGTAGTCGTTCTATAATATTTCAACGGTATTGTAATTTAAGTTTATAAAAATACATAAAAAGCAATATAATTGTTTGCCTAACTCATCTTCATCATTACATAAATATTCAAATCCTCTCGTTATCTCATTTTGTACTAAGTTACAAAAATACACTGCAAAGGATATCAATTGGAAACACCTCTTTATCCTACAAACTGGAATTCTACCCCTCCCAATATCTATCATAGCTACCTTAAAATAGCCACAAATCGCAAAATTCGTTTTGCTCTAACATATCCTGAAAGAGAAAAATCTAAGGGAACAGTCGTTATTCTCGAAAGCTATGCAAATACTTTAGAAGAATATTTTTTATTAATGAATGAACTGTCTAAACGTGATTTTCATACGGCAATATTTGATTGGTTTGGTCGAGAAAAATCACCACTTAATACAAGAAAACAAAAACGACATCATTATTTTGATATTAACAATGATATAAATGACTTAGATGAATTTCTTAAACAAATTGTATACCCTAACTGTCCACCACCTTACTATATGCTAACCTATGGTATAGGTAGTTTGATAGCACTAAGTGGATTGGATCTTCTTAACCCTCAGTTTAATAAAATGCTTTGCATTTCTCCCCTCTTTGCTCCTTTGGGCAACAAAACAAATGGCTTTCAACATAAATTAACACAATTTCTTTCTGATATAGGTCTTGGCTTTTTACCAGCTAAAGGTGGGAAAAAATTCAAACAAACAAAACAAAAAAATAGACAATTGGGGCACGCTCATAAAACACCTTTCCCCTCTATCAATCCTCCAACATCCCAATGGATGGCATCAGTACTTAATGCAATTGATTCTATGAAAAAAAATATCCTTCATGAGCATTTAAAAATTCCAATACTGTTTATCCTCGCCAATCAAAACAATATTACCAACAACATTGAGGTGCGACAATTATGTCAACAGACACGTTTAACAGACAGTATCACCATTACAGGTGCTGAACTTGATACAATCATGTATGAAGAAAATTACAAAAAACAGTTTTGGGCTGCATTTGATGCATTTATTTCCGCGGATATATCTATGAAATAACATTTCTTAATAAAACCATAATTTGATGTCAGAGGTTAGAATATGCTGATTTTCAATGTGAAAATATGAGCATGTTACGGAATTTTCTATAAGTCTTCATTTATACAATTTAAAGTTCAATATTTAAACTTTAAACGTAAAAAACAAGCGATTATTTGAGATATAAAATTTAATAATTATGCAAAATTTTAAACTTACAAATAATAAAAACATTTAATAAAATGTTTGATATAATATTAAGCTATTTTTCTAATATATCTCTCTATAAAGACCACTGAAAAATAAATATAAGAATTCTACCTTATCGTATAACTTCTCATACTTAAACGCCACAAATTAATATAACACTTCTTTGAATTTACCATATATATTTATAGAGTGAATACTCACATAAATCCCTGAAGTAAGCTATGATTAAGCATGAAAAAGGAGAATAAATTACAATTAATCGCATTTAAGATATTTAGACTCGACTTTTTTATTTCAATGCCACATACATTTCGAATTTAACCAACTCACAACCAATATACTATATTCTTGACAAGAATATAAGAATTAACCATTTTGCCATTCATTCCAATTATGAGCATTTTATCATCTTTTTTATAAATACTCTCTATTATATAATTGGTGTAGCAAAAAACTCTGACGAATGGAGCCATTGGAACATAATCATGAAACGAATCCTGCTTGCAGAAGATGATAACGATATGCGCCGCTTTCTAGCAAAAGCTTTAGAGCGTGCAGGCTACGAAGTCGCTGATTTCGATAATGGTGCTAGCGCATATGAACGTTTACAAGAAGAACCCTTTTCCCTTCTCCTTACTGATATTGTAATGCCAGAAATGGATGGAATTGAACTAGCACGACGTGCTACTGAAATTGATCCTGATTTACGCGTAATGTTTATTACAGGATTTGCAGCAGTTGCACTCAATTCAAATAGCGATGCTCCTCCTGATGCAAAAGTACTTTCTAAACCGTTTCATTTGCGTGAACTCGTGAATGAGGTTGAAAAAATACTGATCGCGGCTTAAAGGGTATTTTTTCAAATTATTCGTGTCTGATTAAATAGAAAATTAAATTAGACATTGACGTTTGTAATTCTATGTGGTGTATGCAACATCATTAAATGGGCGTGTAGCTCAGCGGGAGAGCACTACGTTGACATCGTAGGGGTCACAGGTTCAATCCCTGTCACGCCCACCATTTAATTTTATATCGTAGATAAGCTATTGGATACCTAAATAAAACTATGGGAATAGGATTTCCCCATACGCCTCTGCAAAGTGCGTCCTTTTTGACAACTTTTTCCGATAATTCTTTGCATTTTATTCAATCCTATTATGAGACATTATGCAACGTTCTAACCAACATACCAACAATTTTGCCGCTAAATAAATCAGAGAATTTTATTATAAAAATTTTACCATAAGTATTTTCTTTTCTTCTCAAAATATTGCTATTGCCTAATGCAACCTGTTTTGCTGAAGTTAATAGTCAGCAAATCTTTTAAGAAAGATATCTTTTATTATCGATAAATAACTATAACGAATCAGAATTTCTTTTTGTTTTGATAACAACAAAAGCTCTCAAGTAAGAATGGCTTTTTGCTCTCATTTAATCTGAGAATTCTGATCGAAAGAAATAAAAATATTTTTGCTCTGTTCCAATAAGGAATATGATAACATTATATTCCCCTTTTCTCTACTTTAAAGAGATCTTGTAACAGCTTAACAAGGCATTGACTTATAATGAGAATTTAGTGTTATTCATTATTAAATTAGAAACTTGGATACCATAAGATTCTCTCATTTCAAGCCTTTCCCATGTTGAAACAATCAAAATCACTCGCTTACACATCACAAGCGGGATAAGTGTGTGGTTAAAAATTGTACAAGAAAGAACTAAAAACGGCTCTTATGAAGAGTCTTAGGTGACAAGGGCTGTAGCAACATGGGAGGCTGGAAAATAGTATAATGGTGCCGGCTTGTTACTTCATAAGCTTAAAGATGAGAAGTCCCAATGGGTTTAACGTTATACTATTCACGGGTACCGTCGTGAAATGGGCTTGGGTGCCTTAAAAGATACTTCTTTTAAAAAAGCTCGTGATTGTACAACTGGGTGGCGTTCTGTTTTGCATGAGAGGCATTCCCCATTAAAGAACGTGAAAAAAAAGTGTGAAACAATGCGCAATCTTCATTATTAAAAAAATCTTTTTAATTAAGCATTTGATAATACTCTTTTAAACAGAAATTTTGCCTTGAATATAAACCGCCTCCCCTTTCTGAAAACAAAAAAATTTCATGCTATGATCAGAAGAAGATATCAACCAATATTGCCCTGTTACTGGACAGTTAGGTACCCGTATGCGCGTATTTGAATTGACGTGCTTTATATATTTTGCCACGATGATACAGTTAGGATAAACTAAAAAGTTATCAAAGATCCAGATCATTCATCTCAAGATAGAAAAAGCCAATTTAAAACAGATGTTTTTCTTCCTATTTTAGCAGAATGAGCAGGAAACCTTTAAGTTGCTCCCTAAGTGATAAAATATTCATTTTTGGGAAAGGTAGAAACAAACCTGTCAAAGAGAGTTTTAGCAAGCTGTTTCGTGCAGCGTATAAATCAAGCAGGAATCAATAAATCAGCACATGGATTTGAGAAAATAAGCAGAAACACCTGCTCACAACCTATACAGGAAATCTACCGTATCACAACTTAAAGCACTTTTTAGCTAGACAAAACAACAGATTAGCATCAACTTTATACTAAAACAGTCAATAGAGAACACTTAGCAGTAGAACCAATAAAAAACTTTCAAAAGGTTCGGAGTATATAGAAAAACAAGTTCATAGAATTAAAAGAACATAAACTCCCGAACTTTTGTATAAGCTATTGATATTATCTAAGCATGGTGATCCCGACAGGATTCGAACCTGTGACCCACGGCTTAGAAGGCCGTTGCTCTATCCAGCTGAGCTACGGGACCAACTGATTATTCTCTCCATTAGAAACAACATCCTTAAACTCAATGCGTCCAAGGTTGTTGCCTATCACTACGAAAATTATCAGAATAAGAAACAACACGCCGAATCGATCTATGCGTTCTCTCTACACGATAAGGAATAGCATTTTTGTCTGCAAAAGCAATCGCCTCTTCCTTGCTCTTAAAATGGATTTTTATCTGACTGCTTATATCAGAGGTTGACGTATACCCCATAAGAGGTTCAAGCATTTTTGCCTGTGATGGCTCATATTGCAAAATCCAAAAACCAGTATTCCTTCTACCTGACTGCATAGCCGTCTTTGCAGGACTATAAATACGCGCAATCATAGTTACTTTCCTTTAGACTACATAACACTTGAATGATAATTTCTCACCACACACCGATTGTAGCATTCCCTCACATAAAATCAAATATGGTCGGAGCGATAGGATTCGAACCTACGACCCCCTGATCCCAAATCAGGTGCGCTACCAGGCTGCGCTACGCTCCGCCATTTATATTCATTTGATGCATCTTCCCTAAAATTTTCACGACAGAAGTGCAAGAGAAAAACACATTTTTTAAAAAATTTTATTGTATTTCTCTACAAGAAAGCACTTTTTTAGTTTTTTTCTCTTATTTGAAAGATTCATTGACAGAAATAAAAAAACAATATCCATCAAGCAAGGAAGTTAATTGAGGTTAACAAATAACGCAATTCTCTATAAAAACTTTAAATATTATATCATTTCAAAAATGATTTCCATGACATCAGAAACATCTCATAAATACGATCCTCATGCGCTCATTTAGCATCACAAAAAACTATAAAATTCTAGCTTTTTTCATAGAGGATTCAGAACGAATCATAAAAAAATTGAAAATCTCCTGTTATTACTCTCTCACCTGATTACTTTTGTTTTTTCAATTCTATGTTTTTCTAACAATACCAATACCTAAATTAAAAAATAAATATCTTTCTTAAATTATAAAACTTTCATTATAAAAAAAAGATTCGTTTGTAAAATTATTTTCAAATGCTGAACATATTTGTGCAAACGACAAAAAAGCTCATAAAAAATACTATCATGCGAGAAACAGATAAACAAAAATACACTACTTTATTAACTTTAGACAGCTGTCAAAAAAGCAAACACTTAAAGAACCACATTTCTATTTACGACAATAGCAAAACAATAGAACAGCAGCACTTTTATTGAATAGTTTGAGCCATATTAAAAAACATTTATTGAATTTCAATGTTAAGAACTTCACTAATGATAGCACGCGTTACTTTGCGCTTTCGTTGTAATGTTAACCAATCAACCGAATCAATAACACGCTTCAATGCAAATATAGAACGTTCACAACGGCTTACAAGATAAGAAACAGCATCTGGATGAACAATAATCTGCTTATCCGAAAAAAGTTTGAAAGCAACAGCTGTTAACAATGCGTCATCAGGTTGATTAATAGCAACCAATACAACTGAATTAAGACGACTTTTTAAATCATTTAACTTTAAATCCCATGCTGATGGTACTGTACGAGCAGTTATCAACAAAGTAGCCTGACGTTTATCAAGATTTGCTTGCTTAACACTATTCATCAAATGAAAGAGTCCTGTCTCACTAATTTCCCCCGCATCAATATCTTCAATTAAACATGCTCGTCCTAAAGAAGCCATAGCCACAGCTTGATCAATTTCATTGCGATGAACACTTAAAGCATTCGTTTTTTGCTGCCATACGTTAGAAAAGTGCGTTTTTCCAGATCCTTCTTGTCCAACCAAAACTGCAATAGGGAAAGCCCAATTTGGCCAATGATCAATAAGCTGAAAAGCCATACGATTGCTTTCAGTCACCACTAAATCATCGAATCGAAAAATCGGATTGTAAGGAAAGTTTAAAGGTAATTGCGTTTCACGCCCATTCATTCTAGCAGCTCCGAATTTTCACTTCGCGAATACATCTGAGAATTAAGATACGTATGAAGAGCAAAACGAACTAAAACAGCAACAGCCGCTGCCGCAGGAACAGCAACGAGCATACCAGTAAAACCAAAAAGTGAAGAAAAAGCAAAAAGTGCAAACATTAACCACACTGGATGTAATCCCACGGATGACCCCACAAGTTTTGGTTGGAGAATGTAGCCTTCGACAAATTGACCAATTAAAAAGAGAACCACAACAACGACAATCCCCCCCCAATTATTTGGATAGAATTGAACCCAGGCAACACCAACAGAAAGTATAAAACCACTCATTGTACCAATATAAGGAACAAAGCTGATAAGACCAATAAACATACCAATCAAAAGAGCAAAATTGAGTCCCGTGATAGTCAGACCAATAGCATAATATCCTCCTAATATGAGACAAACTGTTCCTTGTCCACGAACAAAACCAGCGATAGCTCTATCCATTTCATAAAAAATACTACGAACGGTTTCAAGATGATCGCGCGGTATCAACGAATCAATTGTTGCAACCATACGGGGCCAATCTAAGAGCATATAAAACGTCACGACAGGTGCCACGACAAATAGGCTGACAAGATTAACGATAGATTTTCCTGACTTTAAAAGTGAATTTAAGAGAGAGGTAATAAAATCAGAACTTTTGCCTAAAAGTCCTTTAATATTACTCTGTAATTCATTTGGATCACTCCCAAAATAGCGCCTAACCCAATCAAAATCGTGTTCAACAAAAAAAGTTTGAATACGATTAATATAAACGGGTAAACCATTACTCACAAATTGTTGTATTTGCCAACTGATAATAGGAATCAAAATAACTAAAGCAGCAACAAAAACAACAAGAATTAACACAGTAATGAGGATAGTGCCAAAAGCACGACGAATACCAAATTTTTCAAGCAATTGAACAATGGGATTAAGAAAATAAGCCAACACAATTCCTGCTACAAAAGGAAGCAAAATGGATCCAAAAACAAACATAAAAAGAATGAAAAAAAACAGTGTACCAAGCCAGAAAAAAATTTGTTTCTTCATATTATTGGGTAACGGTATTTGAGTATAAGCTGGTACATAAGTCTTATAACGGTCACCAGAACCATTCTCACGCACTTTTTTTTTCATAAGCTGCCAAGAAGATTGTCCGTGATTATCTGATATCTTGCTCATAAAATATCCTAAAAAAAACTCTCCACAAAGATTATAAACTTCTTCACCATAAGCTACAAGTAAAGTTGCTTCTTTTCTTATCAATATCTCTTGCAGAGATCACTCTATCATGGCATTGCATAACATTAAAACCTGATTTTTCATAAGGAAGGCTCCAATGAGCAATCAAGATATCATAAATGATAAATCCAACTGTGGTCTTACCTACGCAAAAGCCGGTGTGAACATTGATGCGGGCAATGCTATGGTAGAAAAAATTAAACCCTTCATACGTGCAACAAAACGCACAGGAGCCGATGGAGAAATTGGTGGTTTTGGTGGACTTTTTGATTTAAAAGCAGCAGGCTTCACAGATCCCATTCTTGTAGCTGCCAATGATGGTGTGGGAACAAAATTAAAAATTGCCATTGAAGCAGGTATCCATGATACTGTGGGAATTGATCTTGTCGCTATGTGTGTGAATGATTTACTCGTACAAGGTGCTGAACCTCTCTTTTTTCTCGATTATTTCGCAACAGGGAAGCTTGATCCTGAACAAGGTGCTACAATCATTTCCGGTATTGCTGAAGGATGTAAACAAGCAGGAGCAGCCCTTATTGGGGGAGAGACTGCAGAAATGCCAGGTATGTATGCACAAGGAGATTATGATTTAGCTGGTTTTGCTGTAGGAGCATGTGAACGTGGCGCATTACTCCCTTCAAAAGACCTTACAGAAGGTGATATCATTTTAGGTCTTAACGCATCTGGAGTTCATTCCAACGGCTTTTCTCTTGTCAGGCGAATCGTTCAACAGAGCCCTCTCAAATGGGAAGATCCAGCCCCGTTTAATCCTCAAATGAGCCTTGGTAGAGCATTCCTCACACCAACACGCATTTATGTAAAATCACTTCTTTCTATTATGCGAAATTACCAAGGGATAAAAGCTCTTGCACATATCACCGGTGGTGGCTTTCCTGAAAATATCCCACGGGTACTTCCATCTTCTCTCTGCGCTGAAATCAATCTCTCTAACATTCATGTCCCCTCCGTCTTCTCATGGATTGCCAAACAAGGTAAAATAGAAAAAACAGAAATGCTACGAACATTCAATTGCGGCATTGGCATGATTGTTATTGTAGCGCAACAAGCAGTTGAGAAAATTACGCAAGAACTTGAAATGCAAGGAGAAACCGTTACCAACCTTGGCGTTTTAACAAAACGTCAAGATAAAGGAATACTCTACAAGGGTGTGCTTTACTTATGAAAAAACGAATTGTTATTTTTATTTCTGGCAACGGATCTAATATGGTTGCCCTTGCCAATGCCTGTAAACAAAAAAAATACCCTGCTGAAATCGTTGCAATTATTTGTGATAATCCTCATGCTGCTGGCATTGAAAAAGCTTATCATCATAACCTACCTGTTCATGTTGTTGATCGCAAAAGCTATCCAACAAAAGAAGCCCATGAAGAAGCTATCTTCATAGTTCTCGCTCAATATAAGCCGGATCTACTCTGCTTTGCAGGTTATATGCGCCTCATCTCATCACGTTTCGTAAAACTTTATGAAGGGCGAATTTTAAACATTCACCCTTCTCTTTTACCTTCATTTAAAGGTTTAAATACACATGAAAGAGTTTTACAAGCAGGTGTTAAAATCACTGGTTGCACTATTCATCTTGTTACAGAAGACATGGATGCAGGAAAAATTCTTGCTCAAGCGGCCGTTCCAGTCTGCCCAAATGATACTGCTGAAAGCTTAGCGCAGAGAGTTCTTAAAGCAGAGCATATCCTCTATCCGCAGGCTTTAAAAAGCTTCATTGAAGGGAAAAACAAAACTGTAAATACCCAGCAACAACTTTTATCCTTTTGAATATGCCGTTTAGTGTTTCCCAGTATTACAGTTAAAATTTATCATCAATTATCCTATTTTGAATCTACGATATTTCAACATAAGAAAAACCATTTTCTCCACGAATAATTTTCATGCGAGATCTATGATCTTTTTTTAATGGCTAAAGGGACCCAAAATAACTGCTATTTATTCTCTTTAATAATTTTACGCCCATGTTTATCTTTTCAGGATTTGCCAATTTTTACCTAAAGAATCTTAAAATAACTTCCCTCTCCCCACTCTAAAGAACGCTGATTCTGAACCGCAACAGTCTATAAACGATCTAGATTCTTTTTGCAGCTCCCCACGACTGATCACTTCATGCCCTTAACTCCATAGGTGCTACGGAATACCTCCCACTTTAATATTCTTTTCTATGACTTACGAAAACACCTAATGTATAAACTTTTACATCCCTTATCCTATTCCATCCTCCTTAAACAACAATGTTCTACCGTATAATAAGATAATTTCTCTATTGCATAACTTTTCATTTTATTGTGCAAGTGTTTCTTTAACTGTTAAAGCTAATTGTTTGAGTGTAAATGGTTTAGATAAAAAACCAAAAATAGCGTCTTGAGGAAGATTTTTAGCAAATGCATCTTTTGCATATCCAGAAACAAAAAGAAATTTGATATAAGGATAATTTTTACGTGCTTCCTTGAGCAAAGTTGGACCATCCATTTCTGGCATCACCACATCAGAAACAATAATATCAATTTTTCCGTTATTTTCCTCAAGAATGGCGAGGGCTTCCACTCCACTTGCTGCCTCTAAAACAGTATATCCTCTCATTTGCAGCGCTCTTACTCCTCCCATTCTGACAGCATCTTCATCTTCAACCAACAAAACAGTTGCAGATCCTGTTAAATCTGTATTTTTTTCTTGCTCTTCAGCTTTTTCAATCTGTGGAGAAATTTTTCCACTCTTATAAGGAATATAACGAGGAAGAAAAATATGAAATGTTGCTCCTTCACCCTCTCTACTCTCACAATAAATATAACCACCTGTCTGCTTGATAATTCCATAAACCATTGATAAACCAAGCCCAGTTCCTTTTCCCACTTCTTTTGTTGTAAAAAATGGTTCAAACATTTTTTCTTGTACAGCAGATGATATACCGGTCCCTGTATCTGAAATAGTCAATTGCACATACTCACCAATTTCACAACCAACATGGTCGAATTCAGCACTCTGTTGTTTTGTAATATTATTTGTTGCAATCGTAACCACACCTCCATTGGGCATAGCATCACGTGCATTAATAACCAAATTCATAATCACACGCTGGAAAGATGCTTGATCGACTTCAACGCTCCATAAATCTCTTCCATGAATAATTTTTAATTGAATATTATTGCCCAAAAGAGGTAAAATAAGATTGCGAATATCTGATAAAAAGTCTGTAAAATCAACTTCTTCAGGTCGAAGTGTTTGCTTTCTAGAAAAAGCGAGTAATTGTTGTACAAGTGCTGCTGCACGATTAGCATTATTTTTAATATTGATAAGATCCGCATGGGCAGGATCAGAACTACGGTGCGTATTTAAAAGAAGATCACAAGACATCAAAATTGCTGTTAAAACGTTATTAAAGTCATGCGCAATACCGCCAGCCAATTGCCCAACAGCTTGCATTTTCTGACTTTGCATCATTCTATCTTCAAGTGTTTTGTGTTCTGTTGTTTCTATAACAGAGATAATGACAAAATCCTGTAAAAGGTCATCATAATACGACTTTATAGGCATAATATGAAGACGCAAATGGCGTTCTTCATTATTTTCCAAAACGGTCTCTAGAACTGTATCATTTTTATTTGTGGTCATTTTCTGAAATGCACGTTCTAACAGTGTATGATCGCGACGAGATATCACATTATAAAGATTGAGAGTTTTGTCTGTACATCCCATCAATGATGAAAATGTATTATTCATGTGAACCCATTGACCTTTTTGATCCACCACCACTATTGCAAAGGGACTTGCATTAAAATACTCCACAAAAACACTAGGTAATTTCAATTGATCATCATTCTCTTGCCTTTGTTTTTGCTGTGGAATGATCACAATACGATAAATGGTCTCATCCTCTGAAAGAGAAGAAACGCACATAAAACAATTCAATATTTTCTTAACACTGCTCTGTGTATTACAACATAATGAAAACCTATAAGGCAAAGAGTATCCTGAACTTTGATATTTGTTGTTTTGCAAACAAATATCACTCCATGTAATTTTTTCTCCAACACTGTTCAATAACTGATCAAAACTATATTGACCGACAGAAAAATTTGCTAAATCAATTGAAAACCACTCAGCAAAAAGCGCATTTGCGTAAAGAACTATTCCTTGTGCATTAACGGATAAAAAACCAACAGGTGCTTGATCTAAATGATTGATAGCTTCTTGAAGATGAGAGAAAAAAACTTCACGATATTCCTGCAAATGCGAAATATCAGCAATACGCCAAAATAAAAGCTTTTTTCCCTGCTTTGTGATCGGTTGAACAGAGATATTATACCAATTAGCCCTTTTTTGCGTAGAATGAGCAAAAATCGCTTGTTCAACTCTTAACTCTTCTTGCGCGGCAAGATGATTACACGCAGCAACCTTTAAGCGATACGCCAATGCACCTGCTCCTGGAAGATCAGCGATAACCACATAACAAGAAGACTGAGGGTTATAGGTAAGAATTTTTCGGTAATTTTGATTAGAATAATAAACAAAACCAGATAAATCAGAGACGATAATTGCGTCATCGCTATTATTAAAAATATTAAGATCACATTCATCGTGCAGTTGCACGGCATTATACTTTAAAATCCCTATTCCACTCAAAACAAGTGCAGCTCCCCCTATAGCTGCCAAAGCCCAAAAAAACGCCATTCCAATCTTTTGCAAAAAGCTCTGTGGATAAAAAAGACCGACAACACCCCAAATGAAGAGAAAAGCTATTATAAAAACAATACCAAGAATCACACCTCCTCGATATCCAGAAGAAGATAATGATCTTTCACTATTCTCAAAACCTTTATCCATCTCACTTTGCCTTGATTATCGCTATTGCTTAGCGATAAATTGCCTCTATAACCGTTGTTATAAAGTATATACTATGATAATATCCCCTCAAAACAAATCACTCAATGTTAAAAGATTTTTTCTTATATTATTAAGAAACTCTCTTTAGGGTATATTTACAAAGCTGTCTCAATAAAAATAATATTTCCATTCTAAAATGGGAGAAGTTTTATGGTTATCTGGTTATCAAACCAAATAGGTACAACCACCGCTAACATAATCACAAGCTTTGTGTTTTGCGTCATAACATGCATAGCTATTGCTATGCTCATCCTGTTTTTAAGCCGTTTAAAGAGAAAGAGGCTTAGTATCCATAGAAATAAGCGTCCACCGCGATTAACTCTCTGCGAAACAGTTGTTATAGATCGTACACGTCGTCTTGTTTTGGTACGTTGTGATAATAAAGAGCATTTGCTTCTTATTGGCGGACTTACAGACATTGTTGTAGAAGCCAACATAAACAGTACGTCTCTCATAAAAAAGGAAGACACACAGCCAACATTATCGATAAAAAAAACCAATCTGAGCAACATGTCCACAGAACAAAGATCTTTAGATAAAAGAGAACACGTGCAAAGCAACAACACTGCTTCTTTTATGAAGCAACATGTAGAAGATTCAGCAATCACCGCCGAAATCGAAGGACGGCACGAACCATCTTTATTTATCCCCCCTCAAAACAAATGAAATGCTCAATTCCAGCACTAAGAGTTTCATTTGGCAAACATTGTAATCGATTTTAATCATCGCGATAAACTCTTTCTCGTCGTTCATGGCGCTCTTGTGCTTCCAACGATAAAACTGCAATTGGTCGGGCTTCAAGACGCTTTATACTAATAGGCTCGCCAGTTTCCTCACAAAAACCGTAAGTTCCATTATCAATGCGCTCCAAAGCAGCATCTATTTTTGAAATGAGTTTCCTCTGACGATCACGAGCACGTAATTCAATTGTACGATCAGTTTCGCTAGACGCTCTATCGGTCAAATCAGGTTGAGCAACATTCTCTTCTTGCAAATTTTCTAAAGTCTCACGCGCTTCTCTTAATATATCATTTTTCCAAGAAACTAATTTAGCACGAAAATATGCCTTTTGTCGCTCATTCATAAAAGGCTCATCTTCACTAGGGCGATATTGATGATCAATCTCTTCGCTCATGCCATAAAAACCTCCATATATGGTATGTGCGGACTCTATATTGTGCAACACCACGCAACACAAGTGTAAAATTCTTTTTCCATCTACTTAAAAATGTGTTTAAAGCCACGGAGTATGTTTCCACAACTTTTTTGCATAAAATATATTTTCTCAACATAACCAGTTGTTCAGGGCTCTTCTATCCATCTTTTTAGCCATGCCTATAAACCATAAATAATGTAGATATTCAGTGTCATGTAAACTCATCTTTATCCAATGATTTCGCTAAACCTTAAATATATTAACAATCAATTGTCTCAATATGTAAAAAACAAAAAACTTTACAAAGATAGAGTGTGATATTTACGATTCAAATACATCAAAGCGTCTTTTTCTTGATTAAGGCTGATCGCAACAACTTCACCAATCAAAACACAATGGGTTGCATGTTCATGCCAACAAATTAAACGACAATCAAAAGACGCTAAAGCATCTGAAAGACTAGGTGCGCCAGTTAGCAACGTCTTCCATTGTGCGATATCAAAACGTTCTTTTTGTGTAATATTGCAACGCCTAGAAAAAATATCCGCTAGTGGACGATGTTTACCCGCTAAACTATTCACACAAAAGTTCCCATTCTCCATAAACAATCGATTCTTGAAGTTATGCCGCATAAGACAAACAAGAATAGTTGGAGGATCATCAGATAAAGAACAACACGCTGAAACCGTTACCCCGCGTCTTCCTCTCATACCATTTGTGGTCACAATATGCACAGCTCCTGCAAAATGACTCATAGCATCTCGATATTCTTGCGAAGAAACAGTAATATTATGTTGAAGTTTAGGCATTAAACGTGTTGTATGGTTTGACATATCCTTCACTTATACAGCTTTTAAATTCCCAATAATTTTTCCATAAAAAATTCATGACATGTATTTTTCTTTTACGTCATAGCACAAAAGATATTTTAGTATACAAAACAACATGATAAAAACAGCCTATCAAGGAGATCTTCATGCCCCATTCTCACCTCATTTCACCTTCGCTCTTGGCCTGTGATTTCTCCAAACTTGGTCAAGAAGTACTTGATGTTATTGATGCTGGAGCAGATTGGCTTCATCTTGATATCATGGATGGCCACTTTGTTCCTAATATCACTTTTGGCCCAGATATCGTCAAGGTTCTCCGCCCATTAACCAAAGCAATATTTGACGTCCACTTGATGATCACACCTGTAGATCCTTATTTAGAAGCTTTTGCAAAGGCTGGCTCAGATATTATAACCATTCACGCTGAAACAACTCCCCATCTTCACCGTTCGCTGCAAACAATTAAAGCAATGGGGAAAAAAGCAGGAATTGCTCTCAATCCAAGCACGCCAGAACATATAGTTGAGTATTTGCTTGATCAATTAGATCTTATCCTCATCATGACAGTCAATCCTGGTTTTGGAGGACAGAAGTTTATTCCAGAAATGAAAGATAAAATCAAACGCATTAAAAGCATGATTGCAAACAGACCTATTGATCTTGAAGTTGATGGTGGTATCACTGTTGATACAATTGGGATAACTGCGAAAGCGGGCGCAAATGTATTTGTCGCAGGCTCTGCAATTTATAAAGAAGGCAACAAAGCGCTTTACAAAACCCGTATTAATGCACTGCGCCAAGCCGCAATTCACTCACAATAAGGAAAAAGTCATGATAACACGTTATTCCCGCCCTGAAATGGTAACAATTTGGTCACCACAAACAAAGTATCGTATTTGGTTTGAAATTGAAGCACATGCCTGTGATGCGCTAGCAAAACTGGGTATTATTCCACAAGAAGCCGCAAACATTATTTGGGAAAAAGGAAAAGCCGCCGAATTTGATGTCAATCGCATTAATGAAATTGAGGACATCACCAAGCACGATGTTATAGCATTTCTAACCCACTTAGCTGAATTTATTGGCCCAGAAGCACGTTTCATTCATCAAGGTATGACCTCATCAGATATTCTAGATACAACGCTTAATATACAACTGATGCGTGCCAGTAATATTTTGCTAAAAGACATAGACCAACTTCTTGAAGCATTAAAAAAACGTGCTTTTGAACATAAAGAAACAATTACCATTGGACGCAGTCACGGTATTCATGCTGAACCAATAACATTTGGTGTCAAATTCGCTCTTGCATACGCTGAATTTTCTCGGTGTCGCAAACGCCTTCTTGCCGCACGAGAAGAAATTTCCACTTGCGCTATTTCAGGTGCCGTAGGCACTTTTGCAAATATTGACCCACGCGTTGAAGAACATGTGGCAAAAGCATTGGGACTGCATCCTGAACCCGTTTCCACCCAAGTTATACCACGCGATCGTCACGCCATGTTCTTTGCAACGCTTGGTGTTATTGCATCATCCATTGAAAGATTAGCTATAGAAATACGTCATCTACAACGAACAGAAGTTTTGGAAGCAGAAGAATATTTTTCACCTGGACAAAAAGGCTCATCGGCTATGCCCCATAAGCGTAATCCAGTTTTAACCGAAAATCTTACTGGATTAGCGCGTATGGTACGTGCCTTTGCAATACCTGCCATGGAAAATGTAGCACTTTGGCATGAACGAGATATTTCCCATTCATCTGTTGAGCGCTATATTGGCCCTGATGCTACCATTACCCTTGATTTTGCTCTTGCTCGACTCACATCTGTTATTGAAAATTTAATTGTCTATCCAGAAAATATGCAAAAAAATCTCAACAAATTCCGAGGGCTTGTTCATTCACAACGAGTGCTTTTAGCACTCACGCAAGCTGGAATGAGTCGTGAAGATTCTTACCGAATTGTACAACGCAATGCGATGAAGGTGTGGGAACAAGGAAAAGATTTTTTAGAAGAATTACTCCATGACAAAGATGTTACAAAAGCTTTAAGTGAAGCAGAACTTCGTGAAAAATTTGATCTTTCCTACCACACCAAACATATCAACACGATTTTTCAACGCGTTTTTGGAAAATGACAAAAGCATATATTGTACACAAGCAACAAGCATGTTGTCCTTGCCTTATGAAACAAAAGCTGTGGTAATGAAAGAAGCAATTAATGAAAGCAAATCAACTCGATATTCTTATTGTTCCTGGCTACAAAGGGTCTGGTCCTGATCATTGGCAAACACGATGGGAAAAAAAATTGTCTACAGCCCGCTGCGTTCAACAAACCCATTGGTCGAAACCTGTTTGTGAAGAATGGGTTCATGAGGTTAAAAGCGCCATTGCACAAGCACAAAAACCTGTTGTGATTATTGCCCACTCATTAGGCGTACCTACAGCTATTCATGCAACGAAACAAAACGCAGAAAAAGTTTGTGGCGCCTTTTTTGTTGCACCTCCAGATGTAAACAATGAAAACATCCGCCCCAAACATTTTATGACATTTGGTCCCTATCATAGTAAAAAATTACCATTCCCCTCTGTCATTATAGCCAGCCGCAACGATGAATTTTGTCAATTTTCAGTAGCAGAAAAACTTGCGAATGATTGGGGTGCACTGTTTGTTGATGCTGGGCAATCTGGCCACATTAATGCAGAATCTGGACATGGACCTTGGCCTGAAGGACTTATGGTTCTCTCTCATTTTCTTGCAAAAATTTAATGAAAGAGAGATAAGTGCCTTCACGCTCTCTATATTTGTAGTTTCATGACTCTTTGCTCAAAGTCCCAATGACAAAAAATATAAGAAGTGCTATAGCAATCATTGAGAATTTCTGACAATTAGGATAGTATTACTTATCAGTGTTATTAGAAACCTCTCAAATCAATAGAGAATCATGATGAATCGTCGCCACCGTATTTATGAAGGCAAGGCCAAAATTTTATATGAAGGACCTGAACCAGGGACCTATATTCAATTTTTTAAAGATGACGCAACTGCCTTTAATGCAAAAAAACATGAAATTATCGACGGAAAAGGGGTTTTAAATAACCGTATTTCGGAACATATCTTTAGTCATCTTAGCCGTTTGGGTATCCCGACCCATTTTATTAAACGCATAAATATGCGCGAACAGCTCATTAAAGCCGTTGAAATTATTCCATTGGAAGTTGTTGTTCGTAACGTTGCTGCTGGTTCTCTTGCCAAGCGTTTGGGGCTGGAAGAAGGAACTGCCCTTTCGCAATCCATTATTGAATTTTACTATAAAAATGATTCTCTTGATGATCCAATGGTAACGGAAGAGCATATCACTGCCTTTGGATGGGCTGTTCCCCAAGAAATAGAAGATATTATGCAACTTTCGATTCGTATTAATGATTTTCTTTCCGGGCTTTTTGCAGGTGTTAACATTCAGCTCATTGATTTCAAAATGGAATTTGGACGCCTATGGGAAGATGAAACAATGCGTATTGTTCTTGCTGATGAAATCTCTCCTGATTCTGCAAGGTTATGGGATATGCAAACGCGAGAAAAAATGGATAAAGATCGTTTTCGGCGTGATATGGGTGGGCTTATTAACGCTTATCAAGAAGTGGCAAAACGCCTTGGCATTATCAATGAGAATGAACCTCCACGACCAACTGGTCCAGTATTAGTAAAATAGTGACATGAAATCACCTTCCTTTAATATTAGCAAATGAACCTCTTTAAGAAGAGGAACTTTAGCGACAGGAGATAAAAAATGAAAGCACGTGTTACAGTGACTTTAAAAAACAGTGTCCTTGACCCACAAGGAGAAGCAATTGTAGGTGCTTTAAAAAGTTTAGCGTTCAAAGGCATTCATTCCGTTCGCCAAGGAAAAGTTTTTGATGTTGTGCTCGATGATCAGCCTTCTGAAACTGCAACGCAAAAACTTGAAGAAATGTGTAAAGAGTTACTGGCAAATACCGTCATTGAAGACTGCACTATAGAGCTTCTGTAAGTGGGACACTTCATGAAAACTGCTATTATTCAATTACCTGGATTAAATCGCGATGGGGATATGGTTGCAGCACTACGCCATATAACAGGAATCGAACCGTTAAAAATTTGGCAAACAGAAACAACAATTCCGGATGTAGATATCATTGTTATTCCTGGTGGTTTTTCTTATGGGGACTATTTAAGATGTGGAGCTATCGGTGCAAGAACCCCCGTTTTACAAGCTGTGCGTGAGAAAGCAAAAAAAGGTGTTACAATTATTGGCATATGTAATGGATTTCAAATTTTATTGGAAGCTGGTTTATTACCTGGCACTTTAATGCGTAACACCTCATTGAAATTTGTTTGTCGTGAAATAAAGCTTGAAGTGGTAAATGCCAATACAAAATTTTCTCGCTATTATTCCAAAGGGCAAATTATTCGTTGTCCTGTTGCACATCACGATGGAAATTATTTTGTCGACAGTGAGACATTAAAACAAATGGAAGACGATGAGCAAATTGTTTTTCGCTATGCAGAAAATACAAATCCTAACGGTTCGATAAAGGACATTGCTGGTATCGTCAATAAGGCTGGTAATATTCTTGGTATGATGCCTCATCCTGAAAATTTTATTGAACCCGCACATGGTGGTACTGATGGTCGTTTGCTTTTCCAAAGTGCTTTAGAATTGACCAATGGATAATAACAAAGAAGATTTTATGCTGCCTCACTGTGTTAAAGTCAAAAATCTGTATCATTTTCCCACACGACAAATTTACCAATAAAATATTTTTACAAACACAACGGAGTGTACTTTAAAAACACACAAAGATTTATTCAAAAGACCTTAATAACAAGAGACAATAACAAGCATTTTCGTTTAGGATCTATAGACCACTGCCTTATCAAACGATAAGCCCCTTGATGACCTAAGCTGCTAGATTTAAAATAATAAAGATGCTAAATCTTGATCAATTTGACGGATAAAAATTCATGAATCCTTGCAATAACAGAGCCATTACGCCAGAACTCATTGTCCAACACGGTCTAAAAGATAATGAATATCAACATATCCTGACCTTAATTGGTAGAGAGCCAACCTTTACTGAGCTGGGAATTTTTTCGGCAATGTGGAACGAACATTGTTCCTACAAATCATCCAAAAAATGGCTTAAAACACTTCCAACAGAAGGAAAATGTGTCATTCAAGGACCTGGTGAAAATGCTGGTGTCGTTGATATTGGTGAGGGGCAATGCGTTGTTTTCAAAATGGAAAGCCATAACCATCCCTCCTATATTGAACCTTATCAAGGTGCAGCAACGGGTGTTGGTGGTATTTTGCGTGATGTCTTTACCATGGGTGCACGTCCTGTTGCAGCTATGAATGCCTTGCGATTTGGGGCTCCAAGTCATCCTCGAACACGCCACCTTGTTTCTGGTGTTGTTTCTGGAATAGGTGGTTATAGTAATGCTTTTGGCGTCCCAACCGTTGGTGGAGAAGTCAATTTTGACAAGCGCTATAATGGCAATATCCTTGTAAATGCCTTTGTCGCTGGTATTGCAAAGACCAACTCTCTTTTTTATTCCAAAGCCCAAGGAGTAGGACTTCCTGTTGTTTATCTTGGGGCAAAAACAGGACGTGATGGTGTTGGTGGAGCAACAATGGCTTCTGCCGAATTTGACGATTCAATGAGTGAAAAACGCCCAACAGTCCAAGTAGGTGATCCTTTTACAGAAAAATGCCTTCTTGAAGCTTGCTTAGAACTCATGGAACTGAGAGCTGTCGTTGCTATTCAAGATATGGGTGCAGCAGGTTTAACATCTTCTGCGGTTGAAATGGGAGCAAAAGGAGATTTAGGGATACAGCTTAATCTTGATAAAGTTCCTGTTCGTGAAGAAAACATGACAGCCTATGAAATGATGCTTTCTGAAAGCCAGGAACGCATGCTCATGATATTGAAACCAGAGCTAGAAAAGCAAGCCGCAGCAATTTTTCATAAATGGGGACTTCATTTTTCCATTATTGGAAAAACAACCGATGATTTACGTTTCCGTGTCTTTCATCAAGGAGAGGAAGTCGTCAATCTTCCCATCAAGGAACTTGGGAATGAAGCGCCTGTTTATGATCGTCCTTGGAGTGAACCCGTAAAAAAGCCACTTCTTAAAGTAGAAGAAATTGAGAAGGTTGAAAATTTGGGAGATGCACTTCTCTCATTATTGAATTCTGCTGATCAAAGTTCAAGGCGATGGGTTTATGAACAATATGATACACTTATTCAAGGAAATACGCTTGTTCGTCCAGGAGGTGATGCTGGAGTCATTCGTGTAAGCAGTCATGACAAACGTGCTCTTGCTTTTTCTTCTGATGTAACACCTCGCTATTGTGAAGCTGATCCTTATGAAGGAGGAAAACAAGCCGTCGCAGAATGCTGGCGAAATATCAGCACGACAGGTGCAACACCATTAGCCGCTACAGATAATCTCAATTTTGGTAATCCTGAAAAACCTGAAATTATGGGACAATTGGTTTTTGCCATTAAAGGTATAGGGGAAGCTTGTAGAATCCTCGACTTCCCTATCGTTTCAGGAAATGTTTCTCTTTATAATGAAACCAATGGAGAAGCAATTCTTCCTACCCCAACAATTGCTGGTGTCGGCCTTCTTGCTGACTGGTCTAAAATGGTAACAATCAGTGGTATGCAAAATGGAGATACTATTGTTTTGATTGGAGCATGCGGCTCTCATTTAGGTCAATCAATCTATGCACGTAATATTTTAAATATTGAGACAGGTGCACCACCTCAGGTAGATTTACAGCTTGAAAAAAAGCATGGACAATTTGTTCGAGATGTCATTCATCATGGTTTTGTAAATGCCGCTCATGATATTTCTGATGGTGGATTAGCCATTGCTCTTGCAGAAATGGTCATAAAAGCTGAGAAAGGAATAAAAGTCAAATTAAGCAACAAGCAACCATCTCATGCAGAGCTTTTTGCAGAAGACCAAGCGCGTTATCTTTTAAGCGTCAAATCTCATGCCCTCAGCGATCTTAAAGAACTCGCACAAACAAACGCAGTTTCTTTAACGGAACTTGGTCGAGTTGAGGGTGATTCTCTTGACATAGAGGGGATATTAGCACTTTCCATAGACAAACTTACACAAGCTTATGAAAGTTGGTTTCCGCAATTCATGGGCGAGGAATAAAAAGTTCTTCGTCTCTACTTGACTTAATGCGATTCTGACAAAGAATAAATAAAGGAGAATAATCATGGCAATGAGTGCCCATGCGATTGAAACACTTATTCGCGAAGGTATTCCCGATGCAACTGTGATAATTCGTGATCTGGCTGGCGATGGAGAGCATTACGCTGCTGAGGTGACTTCTGAAAGTTTTCGCGGGAAAAGCCGTGTCCAGCAACATAAAATGGTCTATGATGCTCTTAAAGGCAATATGGGAAATGATCTTCATGCGTTAATGCTGCAAACGAATATTCCCAAATGATTTTAAAAATTCTTCTTGCATTCATTCACTCAATACGAGTAGAAAATATCATGAATGTACAACATACATTTACAAAATCTGCAATATTGAGGAATAAAGATGAGCACTGTTCATGATTTTATTGACAACGAAATTAAAGAAAATGACGTCGTTTTATTCATGAAGGGAACCCCCAATGCTCCGCAATGCGGATTCTCAGGACAGGTTGTTCAAATCCTTGATTATTTAGGATTAGATTATAAAGGGATCAATATCTTAACTTCTCATGAATTGCGTCAAGGAATTAAAGACTACTCAAATTGGCCAACAATTCCACAACTCTATATCAAAGGTGAGTTTGTTGGTGGTTGTGATATTGTGAAAGAAATGTTTCAAAATAATGAATTGCAAGAACTGTTAAAAGAGAAAAATATTCCTTGTAATAAATCATAGGTATCTTTCATTTTTCAGCCTCTTAAAAAGAGCTGTGGTCGGTAGAAATTGTTATTTCAAGGATGCCTTATGTCATATTTAATTGACGAACAAACGCACCGTGATGCGATTAGAAAAAGAATTGGCTATAAAGAATTTGTTCTTCTTATTGGAGCACTCATGGCTATCAATTCTATAGCTGTTGACATTATGCTTCCAGCCATGCCTGATATTTTGAACAGCTTACATGTTCTCAATGAAAATGATCAACATTATATCATTTCTAGTTATCTTATAAGTTATGGCATCACACAAATATTTTTTGGTCCGATAAGTGATCGTTATGGACGTCGTAAACTTATTCTCCTTGGTCTTGCATTTTATGCCGTTACAGCGATTGGTTGTGCTTTTGTATCCAACTTTTCTCTATTGCTTATTTTACGTATCTTGCAAGGTATAGGAGGTGCTGCTATGCGCGTCCTTACTGTTTCTGTTGTACGCGATCTTTACAGTGGTCGAAAAATGGCAGAAGTTATGTCTATCGTTATGATGGTTTTTCTTATTGCACCCATGATTGGACCAGCAACAGGACAATTCATTTTATTGTTTGGAAACTGGCAAATTATCTTTATCTTTATGGCAATTATTGGTTTTGGACTGATGATTTGGATTCAACTACGCTTGCCTGAAACTCTTTATAGACAACGTTCTCTTTCTTTTTCTTCGGTCAAACATAACTTATGGGTCGTCATAACCAATCGCACCACACTTTGCTACACACTAGCAACTTCTATTGTTTTAGGTTGTATTTTTACCGCTGTTAATACATCGCAGCAAACATATGAAGGAATTTACAATCTAGGACTCTGGTTTCCAATTGCCTTTGCTGTTGGTGCGGCTTTTCAAGCTCTATCATCATTCTTTAATTCTCAATTGGTTGGACGTCTTGGCATGCGACGTATCGCACACACCATGCTTTTGCTCTTTTGTATCACCTCATGTATTTGGTTTATTGGCTCACTCTTAACAGATGGTGTTATCCCTTTTCCTTTTTACATGCTGCTGTTTTGTATATTGATGTTTGCCTGTGGCGGCATTATGGCTAATTTCAATACACTTGCTCTCGAATCTGTAGGGGAAATTGCTGGGACAGCATCTTCCGTATCTGGTTTTCTTCAGACATCTATCGCCACCAGTCTTGGCTTTTTTATTGCACAACAATTTGATGAAACAACAATACCCAATTCAGCAGCATTTTTCTTTCTCAGCATCATCGCCATATTTCTTGTTCTATGGGCTGAACGTGGATATCTTTTTAGGCAATATCACCATAATCCTAACGAATAGAAGCAACTCAAAAAAAGGTTCACAATACTCTTACTCAAAGAAAATCATACAGTTGTTCTTTTTAACGGTCTATAATTTATAAATCAGATCAACAATTCAATTCGTAAATTTTCCTGATTTTGGAAATCCTTTGGGAACCAAACGCCCCACTCCAGCACGCATTCCCATCCACTCAATAAGGTCATCAGCTTGACGGTTAAAACAGCGCTCAGCTGTATCTTGCCAACTTAGCCCTTCTGATAAATGAAAGGTTTTGGCATCAACAATACCGCCCTCTTTGTAACGTTGCAGACGAACACCTTTACCACGACTCATTTCTGGTATTTGTTCAATGGCAAAAATAAGCATTTTACGGTTTTCACCAACTATTGCAACATGATCACCTTTTACTGGAATACAAAGCCTTACTTTATCAGAAGCCCTTGCATTCATAATTTGCTTGCCTTTTCGTGTATTAGCAATCACTTCGGTTGCAGATACAATAAAACCATTTCCATGAGATGAAATTAAAAGCAATTTATCCTGTGCATGATAGACAAAAGCTGTCAAAACATCGTGCTCATCATCCATATCAACTAAAAGGCGAATGGGTTCACCATGCCCCCTTCCTCCAGGTAAAGTATTTGCAGCAATAGCA
Organism: Bartonella sp. ML69XJBT; assembly: GCF_028618515.1. Lineage (GTDB taxonomy): Bacteria > Pseudomonadota > Alphaproteobacteria > Rhizobiales > Rhizobiaceae > Bartonella. The sequence goes on along the minus strand of NZ_JAQITB010000008.1, from coordinate 19,542 downwards.
AAAAACTTTCCCCCCGTACTTACTACAATAATTTTATCTGTAGTGAATGCTGGAAAAGCTAACTTCAAACAATCCCCTTCTTTGAATGAAAGCGCATTATAATCACTTAAATGTCCTTTTAAAGCACGCATCCAGCCCTTCTCAGAAATTACAATCGTAACTGGTTCTTTTTCGATCATCGCTTGGTGAATATCATCAATATCATGCTTTGGTGCCTCCTCAAATGTCGTACGTCTTTTTCCCAAAAGAGTATCAGGACCAAAAATTTTACGAACCTTTATGATTTCCTCTGAAATCACTTTCCACTGCTTTACACGAGAGGCTAACAAATTCTGCAGTTTTTCTTTTTCAGCACGCAAATTTTCAAATTCCTTACGAATTTCAAATTCTTCAAGCTTACGTAAAGAACGCAAACGCATATTAAGAATAGCCTCAGCTTGATTTTCTGTTAATTGAAAACGGTCGATGAACTTCTTTTTTGGTTCATCCTCTTCACGAATAATCTGAATCACCTCATCAAGATTTAAATATGCGATGAGATATCCATGAAGAATTTCTAATCGGCAATCAATTTGATCAAGCCTATAATGAGAACGGCGAACAAGCACTTCTTGGCGATGTTGGAGCCATTGCTGTAAACTTTCACGCAGAGAAAGAACATTGGGTATTTTTCCAGAAGATAAAACATTCAAATTAAGAGGAAATCTTACTTCAAAATCAGTCAATTTGAAAAGAGACTCCATAAGGAGTTCAGGATCAACAGTACGATTTTTAGGAATAAGCACTATGCGGATATCTTCTGCCGATTCATCTTGAATATCTTCAAGCATTGGTAAGCGTCGTGCAAGGAGCAATTCTGCTGTTTTTTCAATAAGGCGTGACTTTTGAACTTGGTAGGGAATTTCGGTCACAACAATCACATAAGAACCACGACTGCCAGTTTCCTGATGCCAACGTGAACGCAAGCGAAAAAATCCACGTCCAACACGATAAGATTCCTCAATACTCTTTTTAGGCTCAACTAAAATACCACCTGTTGGAAAATCAGGACCAAGAACAAAGCGATTTAATTCCTCATCATTTACATCGGGATATGCAATCAAATGGAGGGCTGCATCACAAAGCTCAGCAACATTATGGGGTGGAATAGATGTTGCCATACCAACAGCAATGCCTGATGAACCATTTGCTAAAAGATTAGGAAAAGCTCCAGGTAAAACAACTGGTTCTTCATCTTCTTCATTATAGGTTAAACGAAAATCAATAGCATTTTCATTAATCCCCTCAAGCAGCAACGCAGCCACTTCAGTCATACGCGCTTCCGTATAACGCATAGCAGCAGCATTATCACCATCAATATTACCAAAATTGCCTTGTCCATCCACCAATGGATAACGAACAGCAAAACTCTGAGCCAAACGCACCAATGCATCATAAATAGAGGCATCACCATGGGGGTGAAATTTTCCCATCACATCACCAACAATCCGTGCACATTTAGCATAAGACTGCCCTGGATTAAGCTTGAGTAAACGCATAGCATGGACAATTCGCCGATGCACCGGTTTTAAACCATCACGGACATCAGGTAACGCGCGGTGCATAATAGTAGAAAGCGCATAAGCTAAATAACGCTCTTGTAAAGCAGAACGTAATTCTATTGGTTCAATATGTTCTTTATCAAAAGGTAAATTCATTTTATCAGACATAATATAAGGACAACAATTCCCAAAATAATGAGCAATTATTCCATAAGATTTTGAGTGTAATCTTTTATGAGCCGACTATTGTTATTGAAAATCGACTATATAAAAATAAACAGGACGATTAAAACATGAACAGAAAATTATATCAAATTGAAAAAGTTATATGCATACTCTAAACTTTGTCTAAAAAGCCATACAGAAATCCTGAATACATTCAGCCTAATTTTTTCTGAAAGTCTAACAATACCTACAACGCATTAATTTATAATGATAATTCACTGTTTTGATAACAAAATAAGAAAATCAAAATATAGTAAGATTTTCTCATTTAAAATCTATTCAAGATGAATCAATAAAAACATCCTTTTGCAAATGACACGTGGGATGAGCATGTGGATAAAAATTGTAAAAAAATGCCTCTTATAAACCCTCTCAGGGACAAGAGCTGTCGCAATATTGGAAATCTCTAGGAAACAGCGATAGTACCGGCTTGTTACTAAGCTCTAAAACATTATAGCTATTGAATATGCTTGACCTCTTACTGCTCTAAAAACAAAGATTACTATGCACACCGTTTTGGTCAACAATTCTGCTTTTTTAGCAAATTTCCCTTGGCTGTCCTCCATGCAATTCTCTTCATAGACTCTAAGAGCAAACCCCACCTTGAATATTTATCTCTATTGCTAACAAAGAAACTCAATGTATAAAGCATTAGCTACCTTATATCGTGATCTCAAATAATACTGTTTTGGAAAACAATCGGACAAAAATAATATCTCGTTTCTATTACGGACTGTACGGAATTTTAAGCATAATGCGATGCTTAATAGCATCGCATTATGCTTATTAAACACTAAAATAACTGCCCTTTTCTACAATGTAAAAAAATGCAAATGCAGTATAAACCTAAGCTTTATAAACAACATATACACATGAACTAAAAATCTTAAAACTTCACTGTAGAGAGAAAACTGCTAAAAACCCAAAACCAATTCATTAACTATTTTTGTTAACAGGAGCCATTCGTATCCCTAAATCACGTAATTGTGCAGAAGAAACATCAGACGGCGCCCCCATCAAAAGATCAAACGCTTGTTGATTCATAGGAAATAAAGCAACCTCACGTAAATTTTTAACGCCTTGTAAAAGCATAATAATACGATCAATACCAGCCGCCATACCACCATGTGGTGGAGCTCCATAATGAAATGCACGATAAAGAGCACCAAAACGATCTTCTACCACCTCTTTGGAAAGACCAACAAGATTAAAAACTTTAAGCATCATTTCTGGTGAATGATTACGAATTCCACCCGATGCAATCTCATAACCATTACAAACAAGATCATACTGAAATGCTTTAAGCGTGAGAGGATCTTGACAGTCAAGAGCATTCTCTCCTCCTTGCGGCATAGAAAAAGGATTATGTGCAAAATCAAGCTTTTTCTCATCTTCATTCCATTCAAAAAATGGAAAATCAACAATCCATGCTAAAGAGAAAGAATCTAGATCAACAAGATCTAATTCTTCCCCTACTCTTGTGCGTGCTGCACCGGCAAAAGATGCAAATTTCTTGGGATCTCCTGCCACAAAAAAACAGGCATCACCACTTTCAAGTCCAAGCTGCATACGAAGTGCTTCAGTTCTTTGCTCGCCAATATTTTTGGCAATAGGACCAGCCCCTTCAAACTTTCCTTGCTCTTCACGCCAGAAAATATAACCAAGCCCAGGCTGTCCCTCACCTTGTGCCCAGCCATTCATACGATCACAAAAAGCACGACTTCCACCCGTTTTAGCTGGAATAGCCCACACTCGTGCATTTTTATCATTTGCTAAAATATGCGCAAAAACTTTAAAGCCAGAATCATAAAAATGCTGTGAGACATCCTCCATAATAATCGGATTACGTAAATCAGGCTTATCCGAACCATATTTTCGCATTGCTTCATCATAAGAAATACGAGGAAAGTTTTGTGTTACAGACTTTCCATCTGCAAACTCTTCAAAAAGAGAGCGCATAATAGGTTCCATTGTTACAAAAATATCCTCTTGTTCAACAAAACTCATTTCAAGATCTAATTGATAAAATTCTCCAGGAAGACGATCAGCACGGGGATCTTCATCTCTAAAACAGGGAGCAATTTGAAAATAACGATCAAAACCCGACATCATCAACAATTGTTTGTATTGTTGAGGAGCTTGTGGCAATGCATAAAACTTTCCCTGATGAATACGACTTGGCACCAAAAAATCACGTGCTCCTTCCGGTGATGAAGCCGTCAAAAGCGGTGTTGTAAATTCTGTAAAACCAGTCTCTTGCATAGAGCGTCTAATAGCAGCAATAATTTCAGTGCGACGCATAATATTTTTGTGCATAGTTTCACGACGTAAATCAAGAAAACGATACTTCAAGCGGATATCTTCTGGATAATCAGGTTCGCCAAAAACAGGTAAAGGAAGCTCATCAGACTTTGAAAGAATTTCAACCTCTTTGGCAAAAATTTCAATTTCGCCTGTTGGAAGAGATGTATTAACGACCTCATCAGCACGTGCACATACTTCCCCATCTACACGAATGACCCATTCAGAACGTACGCTCTCAATAATTTTAAAAGCTGGCGAAGCAGGATCAGCAACAATCTGCGTGATTCCAAAATGATCACGTAAATCTACAAAAAGGATTCCGCCATGATCACGAACACGATGAACCCATCCCGAAAGACGAACCTTTGTCCCTACATCACATTTACGAAGAGCAGCGCAATTATGACTGCGATAACGGTGCATAGTTTTTTGCCTTTGATATAATTTTCACATGGGCTACAAAGTCCTTTTCATAACCATTTGTCAAGATATGAGGATAAAGACTCAAAAAAAAAGTCAAGAAAAGACAAATTTAATTTCTCTCGTTATAATAGAGTGATGATGAATCTTATTACACAAACCAAAGATCTTGAAATTGCACTTTCTATTCTGCGTACCTCAGATTTTGTAACAGTCGACACTGAATTTATTCGTGAAACAACTTTTTGGCCCCAACTGTGTCTCATTCAGCTTGCCTCACCAGACACAACAGCTCTCATTGATCCAATGTCACAAGATATTGATTTACAACCATTTTTTGATCTCATGAAGGATAAAAAAATTGTTAAAGTGTTTCATGCAGCACGTCAAGACATTGAGACCATTTATCATCTTGGAGGCATCATTCCCTCCCCTCTCTTTGATACACAAATAGCAGGATCAATTTGTGGTTTTGGTGATTCTATCTCCTATGACCAGATTGTACAACGTTGCACTGGGCATCACATTGATAAATCATCTCGTTTTACAGACTGGAGCTACCGCCCTCTTTCGGAAAAACAGCTGCTCTATGCACTTGCCGATGTCACCTATCTTAGAGATGTTTATCTCTTATTAAAAAAACAGCTAGAAAAAAACAAACGCACCCACTGGATGGATGATGAAATAGCAATCCTTTTAGCACCTAAAACCTATGATATGCCAGAAGATGAGGCATGGAAAAAAGTAAAAGGCAAAATCAAAAAAACACGTGAACTTGCCGTATTACAAAAAATAGCTGCTTGGCGTGAACGTAAAGCACGCAAATATAATATTCCACGCCGTCATATCATGAAAGATGAGTGCTTAATTGAAATAGCAATTCAACAGCCAACAGATGAAACTGCCCTGAAACGCTTGCGCAGTCTGAACAAAAACTGGGATAAATTTTCAATCGCACAAACACTCATACAAGCTGTAAATGAAGGCTTAGAAGTTGATCTTGCGACTTTACCTCCCCTTCCTAAATATAATCCACTCAATGAGACATCAACTGCCGTTATCGACCTTCTTAAAGTGTTATTAAAGCACGTTGCCAACGAAAATGACATTGCACCCAAAGTTATTGCCACTACCAATGATTTAGAAAAAATCGCTAATGGATGTATCAAGAAAAATATTCCCGCTATGAATGGTTGGCGCTATGAAATATTTGGTAAAAAAGCCGAACAAATGCTAAAAGGCCAGATAGGATTTTATTTTGACAGTGGAAAAATAAACATCAAACAACTCTAATTTACAAAAGATTTTTCACCATTTGCATTCTAAAATGGGTGCAATAAAATTTTTGAAAAGAGTATATTTATTTTGAGTATAATACATGAAGTGAGAATCAAAAAAGAGGAATTGTGTAATCTCACTCCGCTAAGCAAATTGTATTTGAAAAAATAAAAGCTCTAAATAAATTTTAAGTACTTTTATTCCGGAAAAATCTGCCTCATTATCCATATTCCCGCGTCAATTTAGAATGTGCTTTATGACCAATACAAATACGGTAAAAAAACTTATAATTTAAAAACTTAAATTTGATCAATGCTTGCTCAAAATGACGATGAAAAAACAAGCCCCCTAATCGAATAACGGAAAAACTTTCCTCTAATAATAGCGGATTCGTTTGCGGAAATATGAGTTTAGCGCAAAAAAATGTGGAAGCATAATATCTCATATCCTCATATTATGAATATCCTATAGCAACCGTGACACAACAACAAAAAATAAATTTGCATAGCCCCCTCATAAGTAATAATAGAGCAATGAATTTCTACAAATAATAGAAAAGAATCAGAATGTTTCAAAACAAAGAGGCTGGTTTATTATTTTTGATAACTTCTTTAAATGATTGAAAGGACGTTCTCCTAATAAATCAGCATAACGCCTGGGAATATATAAAACAACGTGATCTGTCTTTTTTTGCCACGATAAATGAGGTAAAATTCCTGCAGTAGACGCACTAAAAAGATAAGCAATCCGCATAATTTCACCAAGAATTCTTGCTTTATCAACGAGATTTTTAGTTGCAAGTTGAAAAATAGGAAGGGATTCCTCATCAATTAATGAACCTGTATTGCGAAAAAAAACAGCGAGCGCAGCATAAGCACGCCCCTCATGAGAAATCCCCGGATATGATCCTAGTGCTATTCGATTGGCCGCCTCATTACCCCTATAATCTGGATGGATACGCCAACCAATATCCGCAAGAAGACACGCAGCCTTGCGATAACGGCATTCATTTTCAGTCTCGAGAATCCCAAAAGCTTTAAAAGCGCTTGTCGTAAAATCAATGAGTTCTTCTGCCTGCTTTGGTGAACGAGCCCGTAAAATAGCCATTTCCGTGCATGCTGCAATGAGCGGATCTGAAGCACGAATTTTTTGTGGCAATCGTGAATAAAGAAAGCCTTCACGAACACCAGCTCCAGAAAAAACTATTTTTTTTACCCCCATACATTGAATAAGTTCAACAAGAATGATCGCCCCATAAGATAAAAGCTGACGACGATTTTTTGAAACAGCTGTAATTCCTTGCATATTATCAATGCTGCCACGCACAACAAAACGTAGAAAATCTTCCATTTCAGCTGCATCAACTTCATAGCCATGCATAACAGGCAACCGATAATGTTTGGTTGCCATATGGAGCTTTGCCAAATTACGCCAAGTCCCTCCAACAGCATAAAAACAACGTGCCCTGCCTTTACAAACGACAGCAGATTTACCAAACTGCTCATGGGCAATTTTTGCAGCAACAGCAATATCATTATTAGACATATACTGTAGGCGTAAACCACCTAAGGGCAGTGTTACGCCCTCTCCTACCTCAGAGTCATCAATATCAATAAGCTCCAAACTTCCACCACCAAGATCTCCAGAAATACCCTTAGGTTTGTAAAAAGTAGAAATCACCCCATATGCTGAATAAACAGCTTCTTCACTTCCTGAAAGAAGATATATTTTATTTTGCAAGATATCTTCAGCATTTTGAATAAAGACTGATCCGTTTTTTGCTTCTCGCGCTGCTGCTGTTGCGAGTGTATAGACCTCATCTGCTCCAATCTGTTGACAAAGCGCACGAAAACGTTTCAGTGTTTGCAACGCCATTTTTATGGAATTTTCTTCTAAAAATCCAGTTTTTGCAACACCTTGCCCAAGACCACAGAGAACTTTTTCATTAAATAAAACCGTTGGCGAACGAACAAGACCCTCATAAATAACGAGTCGAACAGAATTTGAGCCAATATCGATAACAGCAACAGGTTTACATCCTTTTAACCGTCCCTGAGCATTTATATATGTCATTGGATTTCAGTCTTTATGTATTTCGGCTTGTTGCCGATGCAACGCCATCAAAGATGAAGCAGAAGACTCAAAAGAACTTTTCCAGCCCGCAGAACCTGCATTGGCCATAAAATACTCCTGTGCATTAAACGGACTTTCACCTCTTTGCGGTATTATACGCCTTGATTTTCCATTATAGAGTATATCAAAACTTTGTTGATTATCAATAATATTAGCTAACATAATTTGTAAAAGAATTTGCTTACGAACCGTTTTATTGAAAACTGGAACCAATATTTCAATACGATAATCCAGATTACGAGGCATCATATCAGCAGATCCTAAATAAACAAGTGCGTTCTCATTGGGTAAATCTTCACCATTACCAAAACAAAAAATACGACTATGTTCAAGAAAGCGCCCTACAATTGACTTTGCACGAATATTATCTGAAATTCCTGGAATACTAGGACGCAAACAACATATACCACGCACCACCAAATCGATCTGTACACCCGCTTGACTAGCACGATATAAAGCATCGATAATTTCCGGGTCAACCAATGCATTGACTTTCATCCAAATAGCAGCAAACCGCCCCTGCCGCGCATGAGTAATTTCCCCTTCAATATGCTCCAAAATACGATTGCGCAATGTTAAGGGTGAAAAAGCAATCTTCATAACCTCATTTGGGCGCTCATACTGAGCAATATAATGAAACAATAACGCAACATCACGTGCAGTATCATCATCTTTGGTAAAAAAAGAAAGATCGGTATAAACTTTAGCATTAATAGGATGATAATTTCCCGTACCAAGATGAACGTAAGAGCAAAGACGTTTATCTTCACGCCTCGTTATCAGTGACATTTTAGCATGTGTTTTCAAGGCAATAAAACCAAAAACAACTTGTACACCTGCGCGCTCAAGATCACGCGCCCAACGAATATTCGCTTCCTCATCAAAACGTGCTTTAAGTTCTACCAAAGCAGTCACTGATTTCCCCTGTTCAGCAGCCTTAATTAAAGCACTGACAATTGGGCTATCATTCGATGTACGATAAAGAGTCTGTTTGATTTCCACAACATCAGGATCGTAAGCGGCTTGATGTAAAAATTGTACAACAACATCAAAGGATTCATAAGGATGATGAAGTACGATATCACTTTCACGAATAGCTGCAAAACAGTCACCCTTATGCTTACGAATACATTCAGGGAAACGAGAATGATAAGGAATAAATTTTAGGTCATTACGTGGAATAGAAACAATCTCTGAAACCATATTAAGCGCCAAAAATCCATCAAGAACACTGATCCAATTATCAGGAACAGCAAGAGCACGGCTTATAAACTGGCGTAAATTCTTTGGTGTTTTCGTATCAAATTCAATTCGAATAACCTGCCCACGACGGCGCCTTTTAAGAGCAGTTTCAAAAAAATGAACAAGATCTTCAGCCTTTTCTTCTACTTCAATATCACTATCGCGAATCACTTTAAATATACCAATTCCGTCCACTTTATGATCAGGAAATACATAATTTATGAAAAGACGAAGAACATCTTCACAGACAATAAAACGAAAATGACTGTCTTTTTGAGGGAGAAGAATAAAACGCCTTAAAGCCATTGGCAGTGGTAACAACGCTATAATTGCCTGTTGAGCAGCCCCCCCAGACAATTGCAAAGCAAGAGAAAGCCCTAAATTAGGAATAAACGGAAAAGAGTGAACAGAATCAACAAACAAAGGTTCAAGAACAGGAAAAATTATGTCAAGAAAATATTTTTCAAGCCATGATTTTTCAATTCCTGAAAGTTCCTCAGGACAAATAATTTCGATATCATTCTGTTTTAATTCATGACGTAAAACACGTAATTCTCGTAATTGCTGAGTCTGCAAATGTGAAATCTCAGCTAACACAAGATCAAGCTGTTCCTGCGGTGTGCGCCCATCTGCACTGCACACTGTCACGCCAGCACGAATTTGAGCAGCAAGACCAGCAACACGAACCATAAAAAACTCATTAAGATTTGCTGCGGAAATGGAAAGAAATTGTAGCCGTTCTAATAAAGGATGCCTTGTATTAGTGGCCTCCATCAATACACGCGTATTAAATTGTAACCATGAAAATTCTCTATTAATAAACCGCATCGGATTTTTCATTGTTATATCCGATAAAGAAATCTGGTCTTCCACCCTCTGTCCCATATACTTTAGCTAAACTTACTTTATACTTTCTAAAATTTTCATAATTAAATATATTACTGAACACTTTATAATATATTACTGTTTAACGATCTATTTTTCTCATGTGATTTCCATTGAATATTTTAAACATTTGAGACTCTTCCTGTACGTAAAATGCTAAAAAACAGAGTGATGAGCTCACGAACATACAAGATAGTGAGTTTATTTTAAAAAGCACCTTGCATTATCATAAGCTTTATTACAAACTCATGCATGAAATAAAAAAATCCCAATCATACCTGATGAAACAATTTATCCGGAGCTTGACACCATGGCTGATCACAACATTCCCCATTTCCAAAATGATCTTGGATATAAAACAATCGAAATTGGTGTAAAAGAATTTATGTGTGTGGGAGCGACACAACCCTTTGATCACCCTCATATTTTTATTGACATGGGAGCGGCTGATGAGAAAATTTGCCCTTATTGTTCAACCCTTTATCGTTATATTTCCTCGCTATCATACAATCAAACAAATCCACCAGGATGTTTATATCATCCAAGCAATTCATTATAATACATTTTCTGCTTTTTCAATATGACGAGGCTTATGGACCAATCACCAATCATCATTGGAGGTGGAATTGCAGGTTTAAGCACTGCTTTAGCACTCGCCCATAAAGGAATAGAAACGATAGTTATTGAAAAGTGTCAACAGCGTGATGTTGTGGGAGCTGGTATTCAGCTTACTCCAAATGCAACCTGTATACTTTCTCATTGGGGAATTCTTAATAAGCTCATAGAAATGGGTACAATACCACGCTTTCTTGAGTTAAGAGATGGAGTCTCTTTAAAAACGCGATTGCGTGTTGATCTGATCAATTTATCAGAGAAATACTGGAAATTCCCTTATATTACGATTCATCGTGCCGCCTTACAAAAAGTTTTACACAACGCTGTTATGAAAAATCCTTTTATTAAATACAAAACAGGCGAATCTTTTCTATCGACGACCCAAACGATAAGCAGCATGAACATAAAAACAATCAAAACAGATACATCAAATAAGACAGGAGCATACCAGTTTTATTCAACATCGCTCCTTATCGGATGCGATGGAGTTTGGTCCACATTACGAAAATTGGCTCCTTTTCATGAAACAGCAGATTTCAGTGGCTTTATTGCTTGGCGTGCAACAACAGAAATTGAAAATCTTCCTAAAGACTTTCGCTCTTTATTGCAAAATGTGAAAGCAATCATAGCTTGGATGGGACCTCAAAATCATCTTGTTGTCTATCCCATTCAACCATCAGCAAAACTGTTTAATTTTGTAGCCATTACAAATGGAAACAATCCCAAAGAAGGATGGGCGCATAAAGGAAATAAAGAACATTTGAAATTTCTTTTTCAAAATTGGCATGGACAAATTTTGCAAATCTTTGACCATATTGATGAATGGACCTATTGGCCCCTCTTTCATATGAAAAAACACCGTTTTCTAGGCTTAGAGCGACAAGTTTTTGTTGGTGATAGTGCACATGCAGCTCTTCCCTTTGCCGCACAAGGTGCTGCTATGGCAATAGAAGATGCCGCCACATTAGCAGAAACGCTCTCTCTTAAAAATCTGTCATTAAAAAAAGCTCTTTCGCTTTATGAAAAAATACGAACAACCCGCATAAGAGCAGTAAAAAAACGTGGAGATTTCAATAAAATAGTTTATCACGCAACGGGTCCTATGGCAATTGCACGTAATTTTATTATGAAAATTCGTACACCAGAGAATACCATCTCTCAGCTTAATTGGCTTTATATGTATGATGCGATGAATGCCATAAAAATATATGATAAGAACTTATAAAATACCTTTAATAACTTGAGAGATACAAGAAATATTTTATTCACTTTATGATGCTAGGAACCCAACATCATTTATCAAAAATAAAAACAAGAATTTTCAAAGTTTCCAATCTGGTTTAAAGTAAAATTCCCCACCACCAATCACGTCAAACATAATGTACAATAAGTCCTCATCTTACAACTCTTGATTTAAGTCAACTCCACAGCGATAATCCCCTGAATTGATTTCATAGCACTTGCTATATGTGAATTAACCTTGTATCGTTTTGGGAGCGCAATTTCGACCTCCCGTAATCCATCCTCCTGAATAAGGACGAGTCCAACTTCTCCATTCCCATGAGGATTTAAATTTTGCTCAATTTGCGCAAGCATATCAACGCTCTTTATAAAGAGACGCATCATTTTATGATTCTGCAACGCTTCCTTTTCCAAAGATTGGACCGTCTCAAGACGCAAACTAACACCTTCAGAGCGATTTTCCGCACTCACTGTGATGATAAAAGATTTCCCAGGCTCTAGTATTTCTTCATAATCCGCAAGTGCGTCAGAAAAGAGAACTGTTTCATACTGTCCACTCGTATCAGAAAAATGAATAATTCCCATTTTTTTACCAGACTTTGTTTTACGCACTTGTTTTGCTACGACAGTTCCAGCAAGTCTAGCAGCAGTTGCCCCCCCTTTTACGGCATTGGCAAAATGAAGCCAAGTTTGAACGCGTTTTTTAGCAAGAATAGCCTGATACTCATCTAGAGGATGCGCAGAAAAGTAAAAACCTATTGCTTGGAATTCTCGATGAAGTTTTTCATCTGGTAACCAAGGAGAGGTTTGCGATAAAATTAACGGCTCTTTTAATCCACCCGAAATGCCAAATATATCAATCTGTCCACTAGAATTGTTTTCGAGAATACGAAGCGCACGTGCATGAAGCGTTCCAAGACTTGCCAATAAAACTTCCCGTGCAATATGAAAGCAATCAAAAGCGCCAGCACAAATCAAACTTTCCATCGCACGCTTATTAACAATACGCGGATCAATACGCTCGCAAAAATCTTCCAAATCCTTAAAAGGTTTATTTCCCCGACAAGCAACAATATGATCAACAACCGCTTCGCCTACACCTTTAATGGCAGCAAGAGAATAATAGATACAGTTATCACCAACTTCAAAAACACGATGTGACGTTTGCACACAAGGTGCAATAACTTTAATACCCAACCTTAATGCTTCACGACGAAAATCATTTAACTTATCCGTATTTGTCATATCATATGTCATTGAAGCAGCTAAAAACTCAACGGGGTGATGCGCTTTCATATAAGCTGTCTGATAAGAAACGATTGCATAAGCAGCGGCATGCGACTTATTAAAACCGTAATCAGCAAATTTTGCTAAAAGATCAAAAATAATATCAGCTTGATCTTTATCAACACCACCAGCGATAGCTCCATTCACAAAGCGCGTCCGCTGTTGTTGCATTTCTTTATGAATTTTTTTACCCATAGCACGACGTAATAAATCCGCTTCCCCAAGCGAATAACCAGCAAGCACCTGAGCAATCTGCATCACTTGCTCCTGATAGACAATAACACCTTGTGTTTCTTTAATGAGATGATCTATTTTAGGATGAATGGAAGCAATTTCCTCTTCCCCGTGTTTGCGTGCATTATAGGTTGGAATATTCTCCATTGGACCAGGACGATAAAGCGCAACAAGAGCAATAATATCTTCAATACGATCAGGCCTCATCCCAATCAGTGCTTTACGCATACCTGCACTTTCCACTTGAAACACACCAACCGTTTCACCACGTGCCATCATAGCATAGGTCGCTTCATCATTGAGAGGGATATTCGACAAATCTATTTTGATAGCCTTTCGTGCAACAAAATCTACCGCCATTTTCAAAACAGTAAGGGTTTTTAATCCAAGGAAATCAAATTTGACGAGCCCTGCCTGTTCAACATATTTCATGTTAAATTGTGTCACGGGCATATCGGAACGAGGATCACGATACATTGGAACAAGTTCTAAAAGTGGACGATCACCGATAACAATCCCTGCTGCATGGGTTGATGCATGACGATAAAGCCCCTCCAACTGAAGCGCGATATCTAATGCACGTCCTATGAGGGGATCTTTTTTCTTTTCTTCCTCAAATTTAGGTTCATCCTTGATAGCATCAGCCAATTCAACCTGACTCCCAGGCGTAGCAGGAACAAGTTTTGTAAGATAATCCACCTGACGATAAGGTACTTCTAAAACACGCCCAATATCACGCAACACCGCACGTGCTTGCAATTTACCAAAGGTAATAATTTGCGCAACTTGATCACGACCATATTTTTTTTGAACATACTGAATCACCTCTTCACGCCGCTCTTGACAAAAATCGATATCAAAATCCGGCATAGACACACGATCAGGATTAAGAAAGCGTTCAAAGAGAAGAGAAAAACGCAATGGATCAACATCAGTAATAGTCAACGCATAAGCAACCAGTGAACCAGCACCAGAACCACGCCCTGGACCAACAGGAATATCATGCGCTTTTGCCCATTTTATAAAATCTGAAACGATAAGAAAGTAGCCTGAAAATTGCATACGTGTAATAATGGACACTTCATAATCAAGCCGCTGCTCATAATCTGTAACAGTATATCCTTCAGCCAATCCAATTGTCTCAAGGCGCATTTTTAAACCAGCTTTAGCTTGACTTAACAATTCACTATCTTCTACTTCTAAAGTACAGTTTGAATCAACAGACTTTTCTATAAAACGAGGCAAAATAGGTTTTCGGACTGGCGTAGCAATATGGCAACGCAAGGCAATTTCAACACTGTTCTCCAGAGCTTCTGGAAGATCAGAAAACAGTGCCACCATTTCATCTTGTGATTTCAAATAATGATCTGGTGTCACACGTTTACGCTCTGGATTAGAGACAATTTGTCCTTCTGCAACGGCCATCAGTGCATCATGGGCTTCATAACCTTCTTTATTCATAAAAAAAGCTTCGTTGGTTGCAACAAGAGGAATTTCATATTGATACGCCAACTCAATCAATGCAGCTTCTACTTGTTGATCAAAAGAGCCATGCCGCTGTAATTCTACATAAAGACGATCATCAAAAATTTTTTTTAAAGAAATTAAGCGTTCAGCAGCACGTTCTTTTTTCCCTTCTGCCAAAGAGAAATTAATAGGCCCCCCCTTGCCTCCCGTTAAAGCAATGATTCCTTCACTATGCGACAACAACCAATCAATTTTAATATGAGGAGAATCACTATCGCACTTATCAAGATAAGCACGACTAACAAGATGAACTAAATGAGCATAACCGATCTTGCTAGCCGCTAACAAAACAACAGAGCAGAAATGAGTAGGATGACGCCCTTGAGAAAAACACACATTATCATCTTCATCAGCAAAATCAACGGCAAGCTGACAGCCAATAATAGGTTGTATCCCGTGAGAAAAACAATATTGCGAAAATTCCAAAGCACCAAATAAATTATTTGTATCGGTAATAGCAACCGCTGGAGCATGATCTGAAATGGCATGTTGAATAATTTGTGGGATTTTCAAAGCCCCTTCAAGAAGTGAATAAGCAGAGTGCACTCTCAAATGAATAAAGCGAGGAAGAGATTTTTTTTCATCTCGTATTTTACTTTTATCTTTTATCACTCTCACAGTTTCCTACTCTAAAATAAATGTCAAATTGCACCCTTATCTGCTTTATAATAGAGAATACTCCAACTTACTCATCTTTAAATTTATAAGTTCATCCCTCTGTATACGAGCAAGATATTGCAACTTTATTGCTATTTATAAAAGACTTTCATCAAGAAAATATCTCTATTCACAGCAAATAAACAGACAAAAATAAAAAGGAAAAAATCGGATAGAATATTATGAATAATAACTCTCATTTTTTTATTTTATATATTCAAAGATAAAGTTTTTTGCTTAAAGTTCAAAATGTAAATAAACGACCTTTCTCTTCGATGACTTATCCCCAAAAAGCTCTTTTAAAGCACTAGAAAAAACAAAAAGAGCAAGGTAAATTTGCTTATGCTTTCAAGCCTTATTACTCCCCTTTTTAATTCTATTCGTACCCTTCCTGGGGTTACACCTAAAGTCTATAGCTTACTAGCAAAAGTCTTAAACACTAATCCCACGCAACACGAGCCGAGCCTCATTGATCTTCTTCAATTAATGCCTTATTCCGTTATAGATCGCAGAATGCGTCCCAGCATCGCTGCTGCACAAGAAGGAGATACCGTTACACTCGAAATTGTTATTGATCAGCATCAGCCACCACCAATGGGTCGTAACCGATTACCCTATCGGGTTATTGCACATGATCCAACAGGAAAAATGAGTTTAGTCTTTTTTCATGCCAAGCCTTTTTGGTTGAAAAAACAACTACCAGAAGGAAAAAAAGCCATTATATCAGGAAAAGTTGAGCGTTTTAACGGACAACTTTCAATGATCCATCCCGATTATATCATAGCAAGCGAACAATCACATCAAATCCCCCTGATAGAACCCGTTTACCCTTCTACCGCTGGACTATCGGCAAAAACACTAAGGCGTATCATACAACATGCCCTTGACTCTCTTCCTCTCTTACCAGAATGGATAGAAGAAAACATCAAAAAGCAGCAAAAATTTTGCTCTTTTTCTGTTGCTTTACACCGTATTCATACACCTATCGATCCCAATGATTTAGCCCTAGAGAGTGCAGCACGCAAACGCCTTGCCTATGATGAATTACTCGCCTGTCAACTGGCTCTTGGACTCGTGCGTTTGAAAACCAAGTCTCTTGTCGGAACATCTCGACCATCAACAGGGATTTACACGAAAAAATTGCTGCAATCCCTTCCCTTTCAACTGACAAATGGACAAACAAAAGCGATACATGACATTTCCAATGATCTTGCTTCAGCAGAGCCAATGTTAAGGCTACTTCAAGGAGATGTAGGCGCAGGAAAAACCGTCGTAGCACTGATGGCAATGGCACAAATTGCTGAGAATTCAGGACAATCAGCTTTAATGTCCCCAACAGAAGTTCTTGCAAGACAACATTTTGCAACAATTGCGCCTCTTGCCGAAAAGATTGGTTTACAAACAGTTCTTTTAACAGGACGAGAAAAAGGAAAAGTCCGCACAAATATTTTGAACACTATTCACTCAGGCCAAGCTTCTTTTATCATTGGAACGCATGCCCTCATACAAGAGAGTGTTTCCTATCATAATCTTTCCCTGAGCATCATCGATGAACAACACCGTTTTGGTGTACAGCAACGTCTTGCTTTAACAGCAAAAGGCCATAAACCTGATATGCTGGTCATGACTGCTACCCCAATTCCACGCACGCTCGTCTTAACAGCTTTTGGAGATATGGATGTTTCAAAGCTCACAGAAAAGCCAGTGGGACGCCAACCCATTACAACAGCAACACTTTCTCTAAAACGTATTGATGAACTCATAGAACGAATTACTCTTGCACTAGAAAAAGGAGAAAAGCTCTATTGGATTTGTCCTTTAGTAGAAGAATCAACCGCTCTAGAGCTTACTTCTATTGAAAGCCGTTTTGCTATTCTCCAAGAGCGATTTGGAACACGTGTTGGTATGATCCACGGCAAAATGTCAACGGATGAAAAAGAAGCAGCCATGACATCCTTTAAATGCGGAAATATCAATATCTTAGTTGCAACAACAGTCATTGAAGTAGGCGTAGATATTCCAGATGCTTCAATCATCGTCATCGAACATGCTGAACATTTTGGTCTTTCACAACTACATCAATTGCGTGGACGTGTCGGAAGGGGAGAAAAAAAATCCTCCTGTATTTTGCTCTACAAAGATCCCTTAACAAAAACGGCTGCAACACGCCTTAATATTATACGTGGTACCGAAGATGGTTTTAAAATCGCTGAAGAAGACTGGCGCCTGCGAGGAGAAGGAGAACTTTTAGGTACACGACAATCTGGTATGCCTGAGTTTCACATAGCAAATCTTTCCGTACATAGTGATCTTTTATCAATAGCGAGAAGAGATGCGCGTTTATTCCTGCAACGTGATCCTCATCTGTCTTCAGAGCGAGGACAAGCTTTACGTTTGCTGCTTTATCTTTTCGGACGAGATGATGCTACACGTCTCTTACGAGCAGGATAATGATAAAAAAGTCATTCAATCAAAATGAAAAAATTTATTCAAAAGCTCTCTTCCCAGTTTGTTCTCCCACGACCTTCGCCAAATAAAGTATACTGAAAAACTCTCGTCGCTATCCTTAAAATTATGAAATCACACAAACCAAACTCTCTTTCCCCACATCCAAGATTCTACTGCATCCGCATGAAGACAGTTCATAAGAGGCATATCCTTCTACATTTTCCTATTCACACATCTGATCCCTCTTCTGACATGCCAAAAAATATTTCTGTATTCAATATCCTTATTAAATGTATAATATACTGATTTATAATGATAGTTTATGGTTTCACCATATCGAATGAGAGCCCCGAATACTGTCATTTTCCCCTTTCAAACCCGTTGATATAAAAGCAATCAAAACCACCTTCTTACACATCACAAGCGGAACTGGCATGTGAATGAAAATTGTCACAAGAAAGCACTAAAAATATCTTTTATGAACCGCTTTAGCTGCCAAAAATTTCGCTATATTGGGAGCTAGAAAAGAGCAAAGAGTATGACGGTATTCGATTTTCCTTCATACAAGGCATTGATTTATAATGATAATTTAGCATTATTCATATTGAATGAGACCCTCGAATAACCTAAGATTCTCTCATTTCAAATCTGTTTTTGTTGCATTAATCAAAATCACTTGCTTGCATGTCACAAGCGGGGCTGGCGTGTGGGTAAAAACTGTATAAGAAAGGACTAAAAATGGCTCTTATGAACCGTCTTAATGCAAGATCTGTCGCAACATTGGGGGCTGGCAAATATAATGATGGGGCCGGCTTGTTACTTCATAAGCGTAAAGATGGAGGTGCTCAATGGATTTATCGTTATACCCTTCATGGGCGCCGCCGTGAAATGGGCTTGGGAGCGTTGCGAAATGTTTCTTTAAAAAAAGCCCGTGAATTAGCAAATCAATGGCGTTCTGTTTTGCATGAGGGTCGTGACCCTATTCAAGAACGCGATAAACAAAAGCGTGAGGCAATAAGCAATCTTCATTATTTAAAAGATATTGCACTAGATGCTTTTGAAAGCCGTAAAGCTGAATTAAAAGGGGATGGTAAAAATGGACATTGGTTTTCGCCTTTACGCCTTTATATTCTACCAAAATTAGGCTGTTTACCGGTTTCAGAGATTACGCAAATAGAGATACGCAATACCCTTGCTCCCATTTGGCATACAAAAGCAGCAACAGCTAATAGAGCTCTTATTCGTCTCAATATGTGTCTCAAACATGCGGCTGCATTAGGGTTGGATGTTGATTTACAAGCAACAGAAAAAGCACGTGCTCTTTTAGGTAAACAACTCCATAAAACACAAAATATACCAGCCATGGATTGGAAAGATGTGCCGGCTTTTTATAAAACGCTTTGTCAAAAAACAGCTATAACACAACTAGCCTTGCGCTTGCTTATCCTTACAGGCGTTCGTACTTTTCCTTTGCGTCATATTCGTGAAGATCAAATTGAAGATG
>NZ_JAQITB010000079.1 GCF_028618515.1 Bartonella sp. ML69XJBT | reverse complement strand
CAATTGTTTGCGGTAATGCACGTGTTGATACAAGCAACGTTGGTGGTGGTACTTTAGTTAATAGTGGAGAAGTATCTACAGATAATAAAAAGGACTCTTCTCAGAAGAAAAGGAAGTGAGGAGAGAGATGGGTTTTATTGCACTTATTATATCTTGTTATGCAGCTTATAGCGCTTTTAAAACCATAAAAATGCTTAGAAAAGAGCTAGATGAAAAAGACAAAACAATAGACGAGCAAAATCATCTAATCCAAAAATTATCTAACCCTAACATTTCCTATTGTGTGAATTGCAGCAAAATTGTGTGCAGAGAAGTCGTTTAAAGCACCATTCTAAAAAGGGAATAATCAGTAAATACAGGTGTTTCAGATGTCTCATACAATTCTTTGTTTTGATCTAGGTACGAGGACAGGGTGGGCGCTTTGTGGTGCGGATTGTGGTATCACTAGTGGCACCGTTGATTTTAAATCACGTCGTTTTGAAGGCGGTGGGATGCGTTATTTACGCTTTAAGAGATGGCTTACAGAAATAAAGCAGACAGCGGGTGATATTGATGCGGTGTATTTTGAAGAGGTGAGGAGCCATGTTGGTACAGACGCAGCGCATGTTTACGGTGGCTTGTTAGCAACGTTAACGGCGTGGTGCGAGCATCATCAGATACCGTATGAAGGCATTCCAGTTGGTACGATTAAGAAAGCGACGACAGGCAAGGGGAATGCGTCGAAAGAAGAGATGATAGAGGCAATGCGTGCAAAAGGACACGCGCCTTGTGATGATAATGAAGCGGATGCTTTATCAATTTTACATTTAGTTAAAGAGAGGGAGATCACGAATGATATCCAGTAATAAAGTAGCGTATGGAAAGTTTAGTACAGATAAGTTTTTAAAAGAGCTTATGGGATTAAAGGCAAAAGAGAAGGCTGTTTATACAACCCTTGTGTTGCTTATGAATGATAAGCAAGCGTCTCTTATCAATAATGCGTCTTATTTATCGAGTTGGTGTGGGTGTTCAGTAAGAACGTTTCAAAAGACATTAGAGACTTTAATAAGCATGGGTTACATCACGCGTTTAGAGAATGGGAACTTATGGCATAGGTCATTAGCTTTTGATTATACGATTAGCAAAGCTTCAGAAAGAGCTTCAAAAGCAGCGAATGTGAGGTGGAGTAAGAAAAGAGAGGAGGCAATACATGTCAACTAAGTTGCCATGGACGAGGCTTTTTGCAGACAAGTGGCTACTTGATCTTGCATATTTGCCTCCTTTTGAAGGTTTCATATATGTTAAGTTGCGATTTCAAATGCTTCGCACTGGAGAGCCGCTTACAAATAATTTTAAAGTGTTATCTTTATTGGCAGGCTGTTCAGTGAAAAGATTTCAGAGAGCATTAGATCTTTTATTAGAAACTGGACACATTGTTTTTTCAGAAGATGGTCGTTTGTGGAGTTTACAAGTTGAAGAGGAACTCAATAACTCTAATGAAAATTTAAGTAAGTTTTCAGAAAGAGCACAAAAGGCAGCAAAGGCAAGATGGGATAAAGATAAAAGTGATAATGATGTCAAAAATGCTAAGCATGATGCTAAGGATGCTATAAGCAATGCTATAAGCAATGCACAAGCAATGCTTAATGATGCCATTAACAATAACAATAACATTAACAATATATATAAAAAAAATAAAACTATCGTTTTATCAAAAAAAGAAATCGATTTTGAAGATTTAGAAACGAGCGATTTGGTTAACGAACCAATCGAGGTTGCTGCTGTTGAAAGCCCATCAGAACAAATCGAAGCGGGTTTAGAAAACCAACCTCCCATTCACGAGCAAGAAAACGTTTCGAAAAAAACAACACGTTCAAAAGCTCATCGAGGCTGTCGATTGCCTGATGATTTCGAACCCGATTACGATTTTGCACTTGCAGAGGGCTTGCCACCAGAGCGTATCAAAATTGAGATCGCAAAGTTTCGAGATTACTGGCGTTCAAAAGCCGGAGCAAATGCTACCAAAACCGATTGGCAAGCAACATGGCGTAACTGGGTAAGGAATTCAAAAGATCATAAAATCAATCAACAAGGTGGAAACTATGGAAAAACAAGCACTAAACAAACAGAACAGCAGCGTGGCTGGAGTTATCGAGTTGCACAGCACATGTCCAATATCAAAAATTCAGACAGCGTTTACAAATTTTTATTCGAGGATGATGACAGAACCTCCATTCCTTTGGAAAACGGGGCAAAAACCATTGAGTGCAGAAGTGGAGAGAGTTACTTCATTGGTTGATGATGCGTTGCAAAAGCTTGAAAGAAAAGCAACGGAAGAGGAAATACAAACAGCATTTCTTGTTCTTTCCAATGGTCTCAAAAGCCCCTTAAGGTCAGATGAGAAATCAACAGCGCTTGCGTATTTTTACGCTCTTGAAGGTATAAGCAGCTGGGCATTGCAGACAGCAACAAAGGACGCATTGAAAGGCAAAGCAGAAGGATTAAATGCAACATTTATGCCATCAACAGCAGATTTTTATCGCTACTGCGAAAAGCTTGAAAGCGATATTCGTTGGAGTGCAAATTATATTTTGAAGGTTCTAGAGAAGGCAGAAATCAAGAGCCAAGATCAAGACGCAGTGATAGCATCAGAGCGCGTTGAAAAGCTTCAAAAAGGACTTGAAGAAGTTTTAAAGGGCATTGAAGATTAGACAGCAAAATGGTGCAAAGTAGAAAACCTATTGGATTAGATATGCGTTTAAATCGATAAAAAGGCACCGTACAAAGCGATTGGATAGTTTTTTGATAATTACCACGTTGGAAATTAAAAATGCTCTGTACGGTCCATTTTGAGGCAAATAAACCCATTGGTAAAATTATGGATTTAGATATGGGAATATTAAAACATATGTTCTTAA
>NZ_JAQITB010000078.1 GCF_028618515.1 Bartonella sp. ML69XJBT | reverse complement strand
GCTTTCGCTAAAGCGATAAAAAAAACGGCTATAGCCGTTAACAGAACAGACAGATTTCTTTTCAACCCAAAAATCACAAGCGCTGTTCCTTAAAGCGCTTGGCTACAATCACAACACCTGTGAGCGCCGCTAAAACCATAATTCCTGCTAATGCCCATTGCACTGGTCCATTGCCAACCAAGAGCCCACCAAAGCCTGAACAAGACCCTATAATCGGGGCAAGCGCCTCTAATTGGAAAAGACCGGTTCTATTCTTGGTTTCTACCCTTTGATAATTTGAAGAAACATAAGCCCCCTTTGCCCAGAGCCCTGCTTCGGCGGCTCTACGGTTGGATAATCCTTTAAGACGCTTGCCTCCTACCTTATTCCATTTCTGTAATTCCACCGGAACCGATTCGTAATCCCCTTGATTAAGCTTTTTCAACAATGTCGATTGGCAAAACGCTTTGGTTCCTACATTATAACAAAACGACACCAATGCCGCGAATTGGCTATCTGTTAAGGAAACCGTCACCGATTGTTCTACCGCCCTCTCAAATTGTTTTAAGTCTTCACAAAGAATTTCTTCTGCTTGCTCTTTTGTAAGACGCATGCCCTTGTGTACCAAAGGTTTGCCTGCACGACTGGTATGACCATAACCAATTGTCCAGACGCACGCCGTATCTTTATACGCTTCTAATCGCAAGCCTTCCCATTGTTTAATCAGCTCTAATCCTTCTTTTGAGATCTTTCTCATCTGTTCCTCCATAAAAAAAGCCCCACATAAGCGGGGCTCGATAAAGTGGTTTTTCGATTATTCTATAAGCTCTTCACTCTTTATTCTCTCTGATCAATTGCTCCACTTCTTCAACGCTAAAGCCAAGTCTATAAAGAGGCGCATATTCACTTTCCTGTAATTCATATTGGTAACGCTTTTCTACAAAATCTCCCTCTAAATCAAGCAGGACGTCTTGGCTTACATAAACTCTATGGCTCTCATCCTCTACTCCACCCTCTCCATCGTCTAGTTCTTTTACAAAAACCCAATAAAAACGTGTCTCTAAAAGACTCTTGAGCCTTCTTACCGTTTCTGCCTTATCAAAGGACAGCATGTTCAAATAATCTTGCTTGCTATTTAAATGTTCTGGATAATCGATCATCTCAATATCCTCTATACATAGCGACGTGGACGGCTACAGCCGCGTGCTCCTAATTTATCAGACTTCAAAGTCCGCGTATTTTGACCACTACGATAAAAGGGACCTGATAACGAGCCCTGCTGCCAATGACCACCACCTACCAAAGCATTCAGCGTTGTTTTTAAAGTTGCGCCAACTCGAGAAGTGGGTAATGGAACAGAAAACGTCCCTAATAAAAATTGCGAAACATAACCACAACCATCCTCACATCCTATATGTGATATCATTCGACGATTTGCCGTATCCCTATGCCCTCCTGAATGTTTGGGCGTAGGAGCTTGACTATTGACTATACTCGTCTTCTCATTACTTCCATACATCGCAGAGGCAAATTCACCATCTGTCAACAAAGACTTCCTCACAACAAACATATCATCTAAATATTCCGTATAACTACGGTTGGTCGTTATTGGGATACCATATACAGATCCTGTACTTCTACCGGTTCCTGATTGAAGATAAATATCAACCCAAATATCTTGAGAAGCGTCGTAAACCATCCCTTCAGGAGAACTATGCGGGCGGTGATTGAGACACCAGACCGAATGGGGTAATATATCCCCCGCACTATAATCCGATAACGGATGACCTTCAATCGTGCCAACATCCGCACAAAGCGTATGAAATCCTCCTATCTTGCGTGAATTTGCCGCTGTGTAACCTGTAGGATAAGTAGAGTTGAATGACACAACAAGTTGCGCATTATTCTCACTCTTATTCACTAAATAAATGTAATAATCTTTACCCGCTGAAAGAGTTTGATGCAGTGGGATGGTGGTATCTTCTAGGTAACTCACGACAAACAGGTCATTGCCCTTCATCAAAGAAATATGCGTTCCTTTTTTTAACAGAATATGCTGTTTACCTGCAGCAACAAGAAACGGGGTAGAAAGCGAAATGACATTCCAAGTTAAATGTTTCATTAAAGGAGAACTGTTTATAGCATTGTTTCCTTGGGCTTTTAGAACTGCCTCTTTTGCCTCTTGCGCTAGTGCCTTTGCCTGTAAGGCTTCTGTCTTCGCTACACTCGACGTGCTTTGCGCAAAATTAGCCGTCGCTGTTGTGGTTGCTAAAGAGCTCTTGATACCACCAAGCTCTTGATTTGTTGTATTTAAAGACTGTTTTGTTTGTTCAGCAAGGCTTTTCGCACTCTCTGCTGTCGTCTTTGCACTATCGGCTGATTGCTTGGCTTTACTTGCTTCATCCTTGGCTTCATTGGCTCGTGTTTCTGCGACTTCACCTGCCATCTTCGCTAAGCTTGCTGTTGCTTTGATACTATCAACCGCTTGCTGGATATCTATAACTTTACTGTTTGCACCATAAGCTACACTTTCCGCCTTTTCTGCCTTACTTCGTGCTTGTTCGGCATCATGCTTGGCAAGACCTGCTGTATCTTTCGATTCCTTAGCGATCTTTTGCGCTTCTTCGGCTATACTCTCTACCTTCTCTGCCTTTTTCTGGGCTTCTTCTGCAACATTCTTGGCTTCTTCCGATACATTTTTAGCTGTTGAAGCTGTACTGCTTGCCTGATCTCCCCTTTGTTTTGCCTCATTGGCTAAAGTCTCTACACTGTCTGCTTTGTTCTTGGCTTCTTGGGCTAATCTCTCTGCTGCTGCTGCTTTGTTCTTGGCTTCTTCAACAAGGCTTTTTACAGCATCTGCACTCACTTGCCCCGCCGCTTCTCCTGAACGTATAGCTTGTTCTGCTGCCGTTTTCGCCTCTCCCGCTATTCTCGTAGCCTCGCTTGCTTGCTGTTCTGCATGTTCTGCCTTCTCTTTTGCACTATCCGCTACGCTTTTAGCGTCCTCTGCCATGCTCTTGGCTTCACTCGATTGCGTCAAGGATTCTGTGACTTTTTGTAACGTCTCATCATCTC
>NZ_JAQITB010000077.1 GCF_028618515.1 Bartonella sp. ML69XJBT | reverse complement strand
AGGAAAGAGCCTTCAAAAGAGCTTGAAGAAGTGAAATCCATTTGACCCAAGCCTAATGCTGCCACCAGAAAAGAGAGGCAGATTGATGTGGCAAGAGCTGTCACAAGTCCGGCAAAAATTGCAGACCATGAAATGGGAGGTTGGAAAAAAGGATATTCTGTTTCTAGGGATGTTTCTCCTAGAAAATGCGTATCGAAGGGTGTGTCTTCAGGAATGCGGGTTTCCATGTTTTTATCTCCTTGAATGATGCTGGAGATAGAATGCTTGCTGATCCATTATGTTCCCACAGAGACGGATAGAAGCTAAAATGAATAGAAAAACACTGCAATATTTTATGAGAGGAAAAATGTTGAATGTACAAATTCTAAAGATCTAATTTATGCTTGAGGAAAGATGTGTTCGTGTGATCATTTTATCTCTTATGAGATTTTATGAGACAGCATAATTTTTAATTGCACCTCGTGTTGTGTGGGAGAGAGAAGCTGTTCAAGTTGTTGCTTTTGCTGTAGGCTGTGTGTGGGGGCAATGCTGCAAGATCTCAATTGTCTGCCAAGGTTTTTTTATGCTCTTTGGACCTCTTAGGGTGAAAAAAACGAATTAACCAAAGCAAAAGATTATATATCATCAGAAGATTTATTTGCGTTTGAAGTTTTTGTTTAGAGCTATTCATGGAGTCTTTTGTTGAGCGTCTAAGGTGCAAACAGATTGAACGTTTTTTACATTATGCTCTGGTTGTGCAAAATAATGACATAGGCTTGTTTTATTAGGGCTCTGTTGGAAAATTTAAAAAGAGTGTTTTTACGATAATGTTTTGATCAACATATAATCAGCAACATCAAGGGGGATATTGATGTTTTAGGCGCATATTAATTGATCATTCTGTGTCTTATAGGAAATGAATGCGCTTTTTACTTTTTCATAAAAAGTATCATTATTCTTGTGTGAGGATTCTTTTGGTTGTTGATGGTGTTCCTTGTGTTTGAGGATAAAAAGTAAAATTTTATCGTTGTTGTTTGCTTTTTTCTAAGAAATCATGGTCGCTATAATTTTCGTTTTTATGCGCTGTTTTTATGACGAATAGTATGTTATTGATGATCAATAATATTGATACCCTTCAATTTGAAAAGCTTTTAAAAGCTGAGATAAGTGAAGAAGAGAGAAGATCGTTTGATTGTACGTTTTCCTCCTTGTTTTTTTACTTAGCAATAATGCTCGAAAAACTATTTTAATCTTTTGAGTAAAAACTCCCAACACCAAGAGGGCAGATTCAAAATTTTTAAGGCAATGTCTAACGATTTTAAGATTATATCCAACGTTGATTTTTTTGTTTTGTCTTCAGTTTTTTGATAAGATGTAATATGCATAGTTCCTGATGGACTATTTTGTACGAAGGTACCATAATTTATAATGTTTATTTGAATCTGTGTATTAGAAGGGGTACGTGCTGTTATTGGTGTATAGTCGCTAAAGATTTCCTCTTTTATGTCTTTTATATTCTGTGTTTTAAATATATCTTTATAAAAACTGTTTTTGCATTTTTCCGATATGATGTTGTTGAAAATACAGACACTTATTATTTTTCCCATGTATATTTTTAGGTTCTTTATTTCATGGTTAAAATTTTTAAGGTAGTTTGTGAATGGATTTTTTAAAGCCATTTCCAGATTGTTACTAATTCTGATTATTTTGTCGAACACTTCTTTTAATGAGGAGTCCAAAATATCTTTGATATTTGAAAAGTCGCGCTTATCAAGTTTGTTGATCATATCATAAGACCATCCCGAAAAAGAGGCAATCATTTCTATTGTTTGCTTGATATCTTCCTTTATGCTTATCAATTCTAAATCTTTAACTTTTGTACGCCGTAAACTGATCTCTGTATATGTTTTTCCTTCAACTGTACCAAAATAAATAAAAATTAAATTAATAAGTTACTGTATAAGTAAGGGAATTGGTGAGTCTTGATTCTATTACGTTTTTTTGCCTCTAACCCTAACTTTTTTGGAGCTTTTTTATCGCTTCTACTGCTAATCTTTTACGGTCTGCGCTCTTTGTGTAAAGAGATGCCATATTGTCATCTGTCCAGCCAAAAATTGCTTTCAATTGCGATACTGTTGCACCAGAATTAGCGGCGCGTGTTGCTGCTAATTTTCTCAATCCGTGTGCTGATTTTTTGATACCCGCCTTGGTACATGCATTATAAAATAAAACTCCGAAGCTATCTTTGGCTAATTTTTCTCGGCGTTTACTACAGATGAATGTTTCTTTCCCAACAGGACCAATTTTAAGTGTCTCTGCTAATTCTGGTAAAATAGGAAGAAAAACATCTGTTTTAAATTGGCTTTTTTCTGTTTTAAGATGAATAATATTATCTTTTACATCTTTCCAACCGATGCGAACGGCATCACCACGACGCAACCCCGTATACAAAAGGACATCAATCCAGACACGTTCATGAGTACCATGCGACCAGCGTTGGTAATATTTCTCAACATCTTCTTCTGTCCAAACAGGAAAACCGCCTTTGTTTTTTAAAGAGGGTGTTTTTATCCCTAAAGCTGGATTATTTTCTAAAAGATCTTGTTCAATTGCCCATTTAAAAAGTCCATTGAGTGTTTTTAAAAAGTCTCTAGCCATTGCTGGTGTTTCTTTACGCCGTTCAACACCAGCTATGATATGTTTTTTCTCAATTGCTTGGTATGGAATGTTTCCTATACTATCGCATACCTTCATAAGAAGGGGTTCTCTTTGTTTTTTTGTAGCTTTAGCAAGGTTATGCCAATTGGCGCTATTAAAATACTGTTTAAGCAGCCATGCAAATGACCCTTCAGTAAGTTTACCGGTTTTAGATTTTGGGAGTATAAGTCCTTGTAATTCGGCAATTGCCATTTTGTAGTTGTCAACAAACTCTTGTGTTCCATAGGTTCCACGTATTCTAATACGTTTCCCATGACCAATGCGTACATACCATATGATTTTGCCATGGCGTGTGATTTCTTTGAGAAGATAAGGAGGGCGTGGTTTTGGCATGGTGACAGCCTATAAGACGATATCATAAT
>NZ_JAQITB010000076.1 GCF_028618515.1 Bartonella sp. ML69XJBT | reverse complement strand
CATTATTGCGTTGTGCACGCAACCCTCTCGCTAGTATTTCATTGGTAAGGCTGTTTTTTGAAGCTGATTGTCATGATCTGTGTGTTTTAAAGAGAACGTTAACACCGATGTATCATGTGCAGTGGCACTCTGATAGTAAAATTTCACCATCATAACCCACAAAAACTCTTCTTACTGTTTTACGCACATTTCTGTTGCAGCAATATTTTTCTCCCACAGCGATCTAAACACTCTACCCACTTTTTATGCTTTTCTCACGGGACCAAACAGGAAAATCCATGCTCCACATTTCACGCCCCATACTGCGTGCTATAAAAAACACGCGCCTTTAAAAAGCAAAGGTTTACAAAAGGGCAAAACCCACAGCATTGTTGAAAAAACTGGGGGTATCAAAAAGCAGAGCGTTTGCGAACCGGTTGTTAGCGGACTTATGAAATGGAGACTCTTTATAGAATGAAATGGGCAAAAATTATCGGTAATTTGAGGCGTGTTTTGATTGTGAATGGTATTTTGCTGTAGTTTATCGAGTTTTTCAGCAATTTTGCAACTTTACCAGATCGAGAAGTGAATTTTAAGGTCATAAGGGTTGGAAATTTTTGCAGAAAAGGTCTCTGTGGGGCGCTTAAAGCAAGCGCTTGAGACAGCTGTAGAAAGGGCGATGGAGACTGTTGATCTCCAAGCAATGTTGCGCTCTCAATATGGTATGCCTCCATGGGAAAGGGATACGTTATTTTTGGTCAAGGGTGAAGACAAGATGGTGCCTTATGATTTGCGGCATTTGGCTGCCCTTGCTTTGCTTGGCAATGTGGAGACTTTGCTCTCTTATAGCAAAAGCTTTCCAGAAGGCGATCAACTTGCCTTGCAGGAAAAAACTTTTGATGCTTCTGTCGAAAAAGTGCATCTTGAACGGGCTATAGTGTTGGCTCAAGAAGTGGCAAGGCTTAAGCAATTCAATTATGATTTACTTGAACAGGTCGCAATAAACTTGTTTCCAGAAGAAACAGGGATCAGCTATCAATATTTTAGAGCCGGTGATCCGCTGGTGTGCAATCGTAAGAGGGCTTTGCATCAAAAATTTATTGAAGAGAAAAAACAACAACTAAGAGAACAGGGCTTTATTGTCTGCGAAGAGAAAGCGCTCTGTGAGGTCGATGGTAAAAATTATTGCTACGATATTCTTTATATTGTGGATGGGGAACTTAAATTTATGGATATTAAGAGTGCTTAAGGCAATCGGTTGTTGAGAAAAAGAAACAATTGCTTTATAAAAAATACAACAAGAGGGAATTTTAGAGCAATATGAATAATAAGGGGGGAAAATGAAAGGGAAAAACGGGGGCGTTGAGAAAAAAACACCTGCCTTTCAATTGAGAGTATTGAGCGTTTTTTCATGGCAAAAGGATAAAATGCTCTTAGGCAACTTTCTTATCATGTTTTGCACATTTTTTATCATGATGGCTCTAGAAGAGCCTGCTTGTGCAAAGCCTTTGAGCGAATTTTTCCAAGGGAGAAAATGGGGTGGTATGGGGCATGTGATTTTTCTACTCCCCATTTTGATCTGGCTTTTTCTTCTCACGCCTTTGCCTATTCTTTGGGGAATCCACAGCATCAAAGAGCGTAAATTGAAAAAAATACAGCAGTCAAAACAAGCAAATGAGTCACAAGATGAATCGATGAGGACGTAAATCTCATGGGTCCTGGTGCTATGGCTCTTATCATACCTGCCTTTTTTTTCACAGTTCTCACCATTGTGATTTTGGCTCTTTTGCTCAATATGATTATCGTTGCCCCTTATTATTCTGTTATCAAACGTTTCAGGCTCTATGCAAAGCTTAAACAATATAAAAGCATGATGAAAGAACAGCGACAGCCTTTTGATGATCTGCAAAAGAGTGAGATCAAAAAGCAAATTTTAGCGCTCTTGCCAGAAAAACACTCCGCTTTATACAAAAAATGGCTCACTTTTTCACGAAAAGATTATCTCAGCATATTCTTGATATCTCTTATTATTATGGCTTTCAAAGTGCATGTTTATAGAGCTTTTGCGCAGGAGTTGGATCTTAACGCTCATCATCTTGTAAGCCCTGACAGGTTTAAAGCATATACTATGCTGTTTATACTGCTGTTCTTGATTTCGGTATGTGTTTGTCTTACAGCCCCTGTTGTTTTGATACTGCGGGCAATATTAACTTCTCAGGTGAAGAAAAAGATCGGCAAATTGGAAGAACTCACCAAGCAACAGGACAATTCATAAAGAGAAGGGGAGGGAAAAATGCTTACAGAAAGTGCAAGAATTCTGATTGTAATGGGCATGTATTATGGGGTTAAGTTTGGGATTATCCTTGATGTTTTGTTAAGTGTAGCAATTGTGGCTCTGTATTATTCTTTTCTCAAGCGCTGCATAGCCTATTACAATGTGACAAAACAATTAAACAAAGCAATAAAAGAGCAGACATAGCGCTGTGCTATGGGAGAAAAAGAGAGATTTAAGCATAAAAGTTTTTTTCATCTGTATGTGTGTATGAATCATGTGCTGGGGTGCATGCGTGAAAAAGCATGGGTGCTTTTGGGTGTGGAGGAAGAAAGGTGCGATTGTAAAGTCTAAAAGAGCTTGTTCTGGCGGATTCTTGATATTTTAAAACGACCCTTGTGCATTTTTTTCGTATGCATGTCTGTTTTCTCTGTTGGGGATACCGCTTGCTGTGTTGTTTACTATAGCGATGGTGGCATTCTATCATTCTTTTCTCAAGGAGTTGCCTCCCACAAGGTTGGACAATGAAACAGGGCAATAAAAGAATGCTGTGTCATGGGAGAGAAAGAGGGGTAAGCTTACAGCATAGAAGTTGGTTTTGTGTTTCTTGATGTTGTAAAACAACCTGTGTGCTTTGTTTTCCTCTGGGTGTGACGTCATGTCAGGCGCTGGGGTGGGGTGTGTGAAAAAGCATATGCCTTACTTGGGGTGTGAAGTAAGGGGGGAGATCTTAAAGTCTAAAAGAGCTTGTTCTGGCGGATTCTTGATATTTTAAAACGACCTTTGTAAGATTTTACTTATCTGTGTACGTGATCGATGTTAGGTGCGGTGTGG
This sequence comes from Bartonella sp. ML69XJBT, assembly GCF_028618515.1. Taxonomy (GTDB): domain Bacteria; phylum Pseudomonadota; class Alphaproteobacteria; order Rhizobiales; family Rhizobiaceae; genus Bartonella. Next base: position 43 of record NZ_JAQITB010000076.1, on the reverse strand, counting down.
AGCCTGTAAAAGAGCATGCGTATTTGCGGTGTGAAGTAAGAGG
>NZ_JAQITB010000075.1:2034-3147 GCF_028618515.1 Bartonella sp. ML69XJBT | reverse complement strand
CATATTACGCATCTTCAAAATCTACTTGCTGATGAAACCAGTGAAGCCTTTCATGCTTTTGATGCCTTTCATAAGGAATTACAGAACAACGTAAACAGTGCAATCAAGCAAGAAGAAGCCATTGAGATGTTAGCACAGCATCTTGTGACACGTCCCGTGTTTGAAGCTTTGTTTGAGGGCAATGAATTTGTGCAAAACAATGCCATTTCGCAAGCCATGGACAAGATCTTAAGAGAACTGGATAAAACGAATATTGAAGAAAAAACCAAAGATCTTGATAAATTTTACAAAAGTGTCACGTTCTGTACAGCAGGGATTACCGAAACTCACGCAAAACAGAATCTTATTATCAAGCTTTATGAAAGTTTTTTTGCCAAGGCTTTTAAGAAAACTACCGATAGGCTTGGGATTGTTTATACCCCCGTTGAGGTTGTTGATTTTATCATTCATTCTGTTGATGATGTCTTACGCAATGAGTTTGGAAAAAGCCTAGGTTCACGGGGTGTTTCTATTCTTGACCCTTTTACAGGAACAGGTACCTTTATCACACGGTTATTACAATCCAATCTCATCAAACCAGAGGATATGGAATATAAGTTCCGTCATGATATCCATGCCAATGAGATTGTTCTCTTAGCTTATTACATAGCAGCCATTAACATTGAATCGACCTATCATAGTCTTGTGAAAGGAGATTACATACCGTTCAAGCATATTGGTTTGGCTGATACGTTTCAAACGCTTAAAGAAAAAGACCTTATGGAAGGTATACTCAGAGAAAACAGTGAATATTTAGAACTTCAGAAAAAACTCGATATCAAAGTTATTTTTGGAAATCCCCCTTATTCTGTAGGACAAAAAAATGCCAATGATAATGCAAAAAACACACCCTATCCGATTTTAGATAATCGTATCCGTAAAACTTATATAGCTCATTCAGAAGCAACTAATATGCAAGCGCTCTATGACAGTTATATCCGCGCCATTCGTTGGGCAAGTGACCGTATTGATAATGCTGGGGTAATCGGCTTTGTTTCTGGTTCTGGTTACATAGAAAAGTCTACAATGGACGGTTTACGGAAATCTTTAGCCAAAGAGTTTACGAGTATTTAC
>NZ_JAQITB010000075.1:0-2024 GCF_028618515.1 Bartonella sp. ML69XJBT | reverse complement strand
TGTTAAGCAATGGAAAAGCTCAAGAAGGAGAAAATATTTTTGGCAATGGTAGCATGACGGGTATTGCTGTCACACTGTTTATCAAAAATCCCAATGTTTCTGGAGAGTGTAAAATTTACTATCATGACATTGGTAATAATCTCACAAGAGAAAAAAAGCTTAAGACAATTAAGAATTTTTGTAGCATTGATGGTATTACACATGAAAACGGTTGGAAAATGATTACACCAGACGAACATGGTGATTGGATCAATCAACGTGATGAAAGTTTTGAAACGTTTTTAGCTATAGGTGACAAGAAAGGGCATGATAAAAAGCTCTTTGAAACTTTTTCATATGGTCTTAAAAGCAATCGTGATGTTTGGGTCTATAATTCAAGCCGTGAATCTCTCACAAAAAACATGCATAATATGATTGCTTTTTATAATAGTGAAGTAGAGCGTTTTAATAATACATACTCACACGCCGATCATAAAACACGTATCAATACTGTAGATGATTTTGTCAATTCTGATACTAGAAAAATTAGTTGGAGCCTTAATCTTAAAAAACAATTGATAAAAGGAAATACTTTTGAATTTGAAGAGGCTTGCCTTACACAAAGTCTATGCCGTCCTTTTATACAACAGTGGCTTTATTATAATCGTACCTTCAATGAAATGCTTCATCAAATTCCGCGTATTTTCCCTATAGAACAAACGATTGAAAATAGAGTTATAAAAGTCGCTGCTGTAGGGGCAAGATGTGGTTTCTCTGTCTTGATGACCAAAAATGTACCTGATGTGAGTGTAATAGATAATAGCCAATGCTTTCCACGGTATATTTACGAAGATACTGAATCTTTAAAAAATAAAAATAAGAAACAATCTCATCTATTTACGAACTCTACAGAAGAAAACAAAATAGCTGGTTTACAAAGGCGTGATGCCATTACGGATGAGGGATTAGCACATTTTAAAGCGGCTTATCCGAATGAAACTATCACGAAAGATGATTTATTCTATTATGTTTACGGTCTTTTACATTCAGAAGATTATCGTACTCGTTATGCTGATAACTTATGCAAAGAATTGCCTCGTATCCCTTGTGTTAAAACTGCTGAAGACTTTTGGAAATTTGTAACAGCAGGGCGTGAACTGGGACATTTGCACGTAAATTATGAAGATGTGGAACCTTATCCAGTGACCTTTAAAAAGGGTAATCCAAAACAGACTGATATTTCTAATCCAGAAAAGTTTTATTACGTGAATGAAATGAAATTCGCAAAAATTAAGAATAGCAAGAAAAAGGATAAATCGACTGTTATTTATAACAGCAACATCATCATAACAGACATTCCTCTTGAAGCTTATGAGTATATCGTCAATGGTAGACCCGCCCTTGAATGGGTTATGGGTCGTCAATGCGTTAAGACTGATAAAAAGAGTGGCATTGTTAATGATGCTAATCGCTATGCTGTTGAAACCATTGGCAACCCTGCCTACCCTCTAGAGTTATTTCAAAGGGTTATTACCGTAAGTTTAGAAACCATGAAAATCGTTAAGAACTTACCAAAATTGGAAATAAGAGAAACTGAATAACTTATAAAGCATGCTCACATAATGGGTATGCTAATTATAAGGGGTATAGAGTCTTATAACCATAATCTATACCTCTTTTATTAAGTTAATTAGATACAATCTTAAAAAGAGTGTTTATATGCGTTATTCTAAAAAAAAGAACATTTGCACTTTTAAACACTGTCATTTGGATTGCTTTAAGACTTATAAGAAATCCCCTCTTAAACAAGATAAGATTTATGTGGATTGCCTCTAAAAGATTATACCGTAATCTCCAAATGATAGCTTTATAGCTTTCAAAAAACCTCTTTAAAGAGAGTTATGTATATTCATTTTGCTTATAGGTTTTGAAGGTTCCTAACACCTTCAAAACACCTTCAAAACATATTGATAGTTGTGTTTTTAGCTTTGTAATATCACTATAGGTTGTTTTTTGAAAAGTTCATAAATCTTAATACATTGAAA
>NZ_JAQITB010000074.1 GCF_028618515.1 Bartonella sp. ML69XJBT | reverse complement strand
TTTTTACCCACACGCCAGCCCCGCTTTTGACATGCAAGGGAATGGTCTTGATTGATTCAAGATAGAGAGATTTGAAATGAGAGAATCTTAGGTTATTCGGGGTTCTAATTCAATATGAATAACGCTAGATTATCATTATAAATCAATATGTTGTATCTTTAAGGAGAAAATTAGTTCCTTTATATGAAGTGATCAATGATCGTTCAGGTGATGTGGTGAATTTTTTTCGGGTGTTGCAACGCCATTATTACCCTTTCATGGATCTGTTGGAGTTCCAGGTGAGTAGCCGTGAGGCGTTTGAACGGTTACGCACCCAAGATCTCAAGACCCTGACAGATTTAGAGCGGGCATTGCGGTTTTTATATCTGCAGCGGTTGAGTTTTGGTGGCAAAGTGGCAAAACAGACGTTTGGAGTTGATCCACACCGTGGTGCACGGTTTAATAGTCTCAAACTTGAAGCCTCTTTAAAGCTTATTTACCGTCGTTTAGCAGGTGTGACCATTGGACATTTAGATTGGTTTGAGTTTATTAGGCGCTATGATCGTCCCAACATCTTGTTTTACCTTGATCCGCCTTATTGGGGTGTTGAGGATTACTATGGCAAGGATTTGTTTAAGCGAGAGGATTATCAGAGGATGTCCACACTGCTTGCACAATTAAAGGGAAAGTTTCTTCTGTCACTCAATGATGTGCCGGAGATTCGCAAAAGCTTTAGCCCATTTAAGATAAAAGAGATCACCATATCTTATACATGCAGTTCAAATAATCCAATTCCAGCTCAAGAGCTCATCATCTCAAATTGCGACTTTTAGCAAAGGAGAAAAAGCTGCCTTAAAGGGTCTTTAAATGATCTTTGAAAGGTCTTTGAAGACCCTTTGAAAACCCCTTTAATTTTTTAAAAAAGACGTGAATTTTAAAAATGAATTGCTGCAAAACCTGCTGTCAAATTCTGCAAAACCTGCTGACAAGCTACATACAAGACATATAGAATCAATAATTTATAGCACGACAAAAATGCTGTGGCGGAGGGAATGCTATATTTATATAAAATCAATAGATTATATAGAAGTTTGGGAATTTTGATTCCGTTGATTCTTTTAACTTATTTTCTGCCTATCCCGAACCTTTTTAGAGCTTATTCTCGATCATTTAGTTCTAAATTTATCTTTTATTTTCTCTTCTTTCAGATATTAAGAAAGATGGCTGTGAGAGAAGGAATTGTGTTAGAGATCTGCTAAGGTTATTGTGTTTCAAAGGTTGCTTTTTAACACCTTTTGAACTATATTACCACCTTATTGTAAGGTAGGAGTATAGTCATGGCTACAACTGTTAAACTGTCTGATGATCTCATTAATGAGGCTAAGCGTTACGCGTCTGTTTATAGCCGCTCGGTTCCTAAGCAAATTGAATATTGGTCGCGTATGGGCAAAATAGCCGAAGAAAATCCAGATCTCTCCTTTCAATTTATTCAAGCAATCTTACTTGGACAACAAGAAAATGCAGATGGCGATGTAACAGCATTCGAATTTGGCTGAATCTATGCAAGTTTTACAAACCCATTCATTTAAAAAAACTGTCAAAAAACTGCATGCCAACCAAAAACAAGATCTAGACCAAGCTGTTCGCGTCATTATGAAAACGCCCACCATTGGTCAAGCCAAAACAGGTGATCTTTCTGGTGTTTTTGTCTATAAATTTAAAATGGCCAAGCAATTGACGCTGCTTGCTTACAGCTATGAAGATCACACGATTACTTTGACCTTGTTAGCACTTGGCTCTCATGAAAATTTTTACCGAGATCTTAAAGCATAATATATTTTACAACTTGATAGAGGCACACAGCATTATTGGGCATCTAATTGCGGCATAATATTTTTAGCTAAACCGATTGGAGGACTTTGCAGCAAAGGAGTACTGCACTCATCTGCTATTACATACCTCTAACTTGAGTTAAAAACAAAGCTCTTCCGTACACCCCAACAAATGGCTTTGTCATGATAGAACTTTACTAGATTAGAGGTAAGTCAGTAGCATCTGTTATAAATTTAACGCTTCGCACTTTCCTCGGTAAATTCAAGCCGCAAAATAATAAATACAACTAAGTCTTATAGCTCAATGCGCACATAATCATGCATGGTGTTTCTACGCTCAACAAGTTACACCTCAGTTCTCTTGCGCAAATACGAATAAGAAGGGTTTAATTTGCTAATTTTAGCTCAGTCTTAAGTACAACGTCTGGAAAGGCTACACGTGCCTGCTGCATCAACGTAATATTAATGCCATAGAAAAATCCCTTACTATCTGCTATAGCTTCATAAGGATTGCCTATAATGTAAAAAATGAAAAATAATATAAAATAAATTTACAAAAATGATTGACTAGGATATTTAAGCACGATAACGATTCATGCAATGCAAGTCCGCAAGAGGAGATAAGGTATTGCATTTTAATTGAAGGTTTAGTTTTTAAGGAAAGTAAAAGCCTTATCCAACTAAGGCTCCGTGGGGAGGAGGCCATTACATGCAAGAACAAAAATTTGTAAATTATAAGAAAAATGCTTATGAATTGGGGGTGGAGCGTTTACGCTCTATGGAATTGGTCGAGCCCCCTTCAATTCTTGAAGAAATGGCCGATGTTGCCCCTGATCTCGCAAAATTCATCATCTCTTTTGTGTATGGAGAAATTTATGAGTGACCTCACTTAACAAGCCGTATTCGGCAGCTTGCCACCGTTGCCATCTTTGCAACTCTCGGTAATTCAAGATATTATCATAAAAAACACAATAAAGTCAATATGTTGCGTTCAATTATTTTATATGAATCCACTTAAGAATCCATCTTTTTATGCATGATTCATTTGACCATTTTTTATAGAAGATTGCCATGTATGAATAGACCATAAAAAGCAAATCATGATGTAAATATTATAACGCATGTGTGCATTCAAATGAAATGAAAAGCAGCTATCATTCATAACAGTTCATAAATTTTATGATACGTTTTTATCATTCAAAAATCGCATGCGTTTAGAGAATGGTATGAGTTTTGCTCTTTTTTGAGCGAAACCTTAAAAGGAAAATAATCGTTTAAAATTTTTATAAGCTTATAAGTGTAATTCATTAAGGGTGTATAAAAAGACAAAATCGTTTTTAAAGCGCTTACTAAAAATTTAGTAAATGATAGGCAGTCATT
>NZ_JAQITB010000073.1 GCF_028618515.1 Bartonella sp. ML69XJBT | reverse complement strand
CAGATGATGAGACGTTACAAAAAGTCACAGAATCCTTGACGCAATCGAGTGAAGCCAAGAGCATGGCAGAGGACGCTAAAAGCGTAGCGGATAGTGCAAAAGAGAAGGCAGAACATGCAGAACAGCAAGCAAGCGAGGCGACGAGAATAGCGGGAGAGGCAAAAACGGCAGCAGAACAGGCTATACGTTCAGGAGAAGCGGCGGGGCAAGTGAATGCAGATGCTGTAAAAAGCCTTGTTGAAGAAGCCAAGAACAAAGCAGAAGCAGCAGAGAGATTAGCCCAAGAAGCCAAGAACAAAGCAGACAGTATAGAGACTTTAGCCAATGAGGCAAAACAAAGGGGAGATCAGGCAAGCAGTACAGCTTCAACAGCTAAAAATGTATCGGAAGAAGCCAAGAATGTTGCAGAAGAAGCCCAGAAAAAGGCAGATCAGGTAGAGAGGGTAGCCGAAGAAGCGCAAAAGACCGCTAAGGAATCGAAAGATACAGCAGGTTTTGCCAAGAATGTTGCAGAACAAGCACGAAGTAAGGCAGAAAAGGCGGAAAGTGTAGCTTATGGTGCAAACAGTAAAGTTATAGATATCCAGCAAGCGGTTGATAGTATCAAAGCAACAGCAAGCTTAGCGAAAATGTCAGGGGATGAAGCCAAACAAACAGCGAGCAAAGCAGAGACTGTAGCCTATCAAGCTTTCAATCAAGCAGGCGATGCTCAACAAGCGGCGGATGGAGCTAAGGTGAAAGCGAGTTTAGCAGAGCGAGCAGGTGAAGAAGCCAAGAAAGCAGCCGGAAAAGCAGAGATACGAGCCAATGAAGCTAAGAATGAAGCAAGTCAAGCCAAGCAACTAGCCCAGAGTGCGAAGTCGACAGCAGAGAGTGCGAAAAGCCTTTGCGAGCAAGCAAAACAGTCTTTAAATACGACAAATCAAGAGCTTGGTGGTATAAAGAATTCCTTAACAACCACCACAACAACGGCGAATTCTGCGAAGAGCACGGCAACGCTAGCTCAGACAGAAGCCTTACAGGCAAAGGCACTGGCTCAAGAGGCAAAAGAGGCTGTTCTAAAAGCTCAAGGGAGCAATGATCTAAACAGTTCTGCTTTGGTGAAACATTTAACTTGGAATAGTATTTCGCTTTCTACGCCCTTTCTTGTGGCATCTGGAAAACAGCAAATCCTGTTAAAAAAAGGAACCCATATTTCTTTTCAAAATGGGAATGATCTCTCTGTAGTCAGTTACATGGAAGATACAATTATCCCAATAAATAGAACTCTTTCAGGAGGCAATGATTATTACATCTATTTAGTGAATGCGGGTGAGAAGAATGTGCAGTTTGTTGTGTCATTGAACTCTACTTATCCTCTAGGTTATACGGCGACGAATTCTCGTAAGATAGGAGGTTTTCATACGCTTTGTGCGGATGTTGGAACGATCTCTGGTCACCCTTTATCAGGTTATAAAGCGGGGGATATATTACCCAATTCTGTCTGGTGTCTCAATCACCGCCCCTATAGTTCTCCCGAAGGCATGGTGTATGACCCCACTACAGATATTTGGGTAGATATTTATCTTCAATCCGGAACGGGGGAAAACACCAAATCGGCTTATGGTGATCTTGTCACCACCAATCGTAGCTATACAGAGCATGTATCAGACATGTTGCGTGTTAAGAAGTCCTTACTAAATGATGAGCAATTTGCTTCTGCGATGTATGGAAGTAATGAGAAGACCAATATAGCAGGGAGTAAAGCCCCTACGCCCAAAAAATCAGGAGGTCATAAAGATACAGCGAATCGTCGAATGATATCGCATATAGGGTGTGAGGATGGTTGCGGTTATCTTGCACAATTTTTATCAGGGACGTTTCTGATGCAAACTCCCTATACGTTTGCTGGTAGGACAAATTTTAAAACGACGATGAATGCTTTGTTAGGTGGTGGGAACTGGCAACATGGTACCGATAGTGGTCCCTTTTTTCGGAATGGTCAGTATTCTCGTGGTTTCAAGGATGCCAAACTAGGGGCGCGCGGCTGTAGCCGTCCGCATCATTTTGTTTAGAGGATATTGAGATGATCGATTATCCAGAACATTTAAATAGCAAGCAAGATTATTTGAACATGCTGTCCTTTGATAAGGGGGAAACGGTCAGAAGGCTCAAGAGTCTTTTAGAGACACGTTTTTATTGGGTTTTGGTAAAAGAACTAGACGATGGAGAGGGTGGAGTAGAGGATGAGAGCCATAGAGTTTATGTAAGCCAAGACTTCCCGTTTGATTTAGAGGGAGATTTTGTAGAAAAGCGTTACCAATATGAATTACAGGAAAGTGAATATGCGCCGCTGTTTAGACTTGGCTTTAGCGTTGAAGAAGTGGAGCAATTGATCAGAGAGAATAAAGAGTGAAGAGCTTATAGAATAATCGAAACATCACTTTATCGAGCCCCGCTTATGTGGGGCTTTTTTTATGGAGGAACAGATGAGAAAGATCTCAAAAGAAGGATTAGAGCTGATTAAACAATGGGAAGGCTTGCGATTAGAAGCGTATAAGGATACGGCGTGCGTCTGGACAATTGGGTATGGTCATACCAGTCGTGCAGGAAAACCTTTGGTCCACAAGGGCATGCGTCTTACAAAAGAGCAAGCGGAAGAAATCCTTTGTGAGGACTTAAAGCAATTTGAGAAGGCGGTAGAACAATCGGTGACGGTTTCCTTAACAGATAGCCAATTCGCGGCATTGGTGTCGTTTTGTTATAATGTAGGCACAAAAGCGTTTTGCCAATCGACATTGTTGAAAAAGCTTAATCAAGGGGATTACGAATCAGTTCCGGTGGAATTACAGAAATGGAATAAGGTAGGAGGCAAGTGTCTTAAAGGATTATCCAACCGTAGAGCCGCCGAAGCAGGGCTCTGGGCAAAGGGGGCTTATGTTTCTTCAAACTATCAAAGGGTAGAAACCAAGAATAGAACCGGTCTTTTCCAATTAGAGGCGCTTGCCCCGATTATAGGCTCTTGTTCAGGCTTTGGTGGGCTCTTGGTTGGCAATGGACCAGTGCAATGGGCATTAGCAGGAATTATGGTTTTAGCTGCGCTCACAGGTGTTGTGATTGTAGCCAAGCGCTTTAAGGAACAGCGCTTGTGATTTTTGGGTTGAAAAGAAATCTGTCTGTTCTGTTAACGGCTATAGCCGTTTTTTTTATCGCTTTAGCGAAAGC
>NZ_JAQITB010000072.1 GCF_028618515.1 Bartonella sp. ML69XJBT | reverse complement strand
CTCCAAGTGTATTAAAAGGTTGATAAATATTTGTAGCTGATATGTGCCTAAGTTTTCCACTATGGTAAATATAATGGCAAGCTACAGAAATCTCTTCGTTGGAGACTACTTCTTCAAGATGGACATTATACTGATCATGGAGACGTATAAAGCCAAAATCAAACTGAATAAAACGGTCTGGCAAAGAGAGCCACATTTTCCCAGGATCTGTAGCAAACCATCCTTGTTTTTTAAGGATGTTAGTTGCTGTAGTGATGCTCATCAGCTTTTTTTTAGGCTTTTTACGAACAAGAATATCATCTAACTCACCGTTTTTATAAGCCTGAGCAAAAAAGATAACGCGCTCAACCTGTGTCATCTTTTCATAATCAGAAAACTCTGGTGCATATAATTGAGGTGTAGATTTGTAATTCCTTAAAGCCTCAATATCGCCGAGTAAAGCTTTTGCAACAAGAGAATGATCAGCTGCTTCCTCGCGCAACTTTTGTTCAATATCCTGTGCTTGCGCCCAAGCTAACACTTTGTTTAAAGCAACCTTAACATGGTTCTCAAAAAACTCTAGCGCTGTAACTCCAAAATTCTCTTCTGAAGAAATTAGCATATCCTCATATTGATATTGCGATTTTTTGCCGTTAGCGTATTCCCATCCAAGACAATAGGCAGCAGTGGTAAGACTGGCAGAAACCCACAATCTTCCACTATCTCGTCCATAATCTATGACACCATAGTGAATACGCACGATACGATCAGGGAGATGATAATAGGCAAACATATCACCCATTTCATCACGATGAGGCTCCCAGCCCAGTCTTTTTAAAATTTCTGTTGCATCTTTAGTTTGCATCATTGTTCACTTATCAACTAATTGTGCAACATCAGCTAAAGTATAAGTTTTCATGAATCTGCCCCTGCATGCTCCCTAATTCTTTTACAGAGAAACTCATAAAAATTACCTATGTAATACTGAGGATCTCTAGAAAGATTAGAGATTTCCCATCACCAATATTATCCCCTCCATAACTTTTTCCAAAAGCACTTGTAAAAAGGGATAGGTTGCGGAATGGGAGGGATCTCAGGTTTTTCAATCGGTTGATCACCTTCAGGTATCTCTTCTCCCGCATGTACTATAATTCTTTTGCAAAGGAATTCATAAAAATTACTTGCGTAATATTCGCAATCTTCAGGTGTATACTTGAGATAGAGTGGACACTCACCATCCCGAAACTGTGTATAATCAAAATAAAAAGTTTCACCAAAATCTGTTCTGCTAACGACAAGCTGTTCTGATGTTTCAAAACCACGTTTTCTAGCATTTAAGTTTCGGTAAACAATATCACCACCAGGGATATCTGCTCCACACTCCTTATAAAGGCTAAAGATTTCTTCACCACCAATTTCTCCTCCTACATATTTTTTTAAAAAGCTCTTATAAGACGATGTAAATTGTAAACCGAGAGCCTTCTCCTCCTTTTCAATCCGTAGATCATCAGCCGCATTTTCTTCAGTCCGAAAATTGATAATATCATTATATTTATCAACTAATACTACAACATCATCTAAGGTATAGGTCTTCATCAATTATTCTCCATTAATTATTTTATAAGTCTCTTTTTTTTCTCTTTTCATCAACCGTAGGGCATTATTGCTGATGCTCCTGTCCCCATCTGTTAAAATCTAGACCTATAATACCCCATCTCATATCGATTATTCCTCCTAAATGACTATTTTTTTGTTCTCTATACCCTTTAGCACGTTCCTTCCAATATTCTTCTCTCCACTTATCAAACTTTTTTCTCTCTATAAGCGATTGATGTGTTTTTGGATTATTATGAATCACGGAAGTATATTTTTGATGAAATTCCTTACTAGTTTCTGCTATGGCCCCCTCATGTGTTTGCGAGAGATGGTGCAACTCTACAGACTCACCATCATGTCCTATAGGTGCTCTTCCTGTTTCCATTCTCTCAACATTGGTGCCCCACACTTCTTTTTTGTTTTCAGTCCATTTAACCCTTTTGTTAGGATCAAACAAATCTTCTCTCCAATAGACTTTGTTGGTCTGACCAAATTTGCTATCGGTAAATTTAATAGGTTTCTTTTTTAACCAATGTTTTTTTTCTTTAGCAGCTTCTTTGGTTAGTTCTTTTTTCGCTGCAAATTTTTCAAGATCTCCCTGAGCTGCAAGTTTGGAAAGATTTTTCTTGGAAGCAAATTGGGCAAAATCTTTCCTAGCAATGAACTTGATCACAGCCTTTTCGCTAAGCTTTATGGCTCCTTTGGCTGCTCCAGCAACTCCTGTCATTAGAGATGCTGTTTCAGTCAATAATTTTCCAAATTCAAGTCCAGCTTTAAAGGATCCACCGGCACCGGCTCGCTCATATTCCTCCTCCATTTTATTAATGCGATCTACATAGGACTGTCCAAGGGTCCGACCAATTGTCGCCAAAATCTCACCACTGCTGAAAAAATCTTTGAGCGCTTTCAAAGTCTCTTCGGGATGTTTGGCTAGTTGCAAAAAACCATCAAGCGTATCGTATATTTCGGCCGGTACACCAGCTACTATACCAGCCCCAAAGCTTATACCTTGCCCTGTACTAATCGCAGACCACTTCGCAGACACTTCTGCTTCACATAAAAGGTCAGGACACTCCTTTAATTCTTTATTCATCTGGGCTATTTGAGCACTGCTGAGGTAGTTATTTGCAGCGGCATTACCTGCGGCATCGGCGCCGGCATCAACATCGCCACCGGCAAGGGCAGCGGCAACGCCCCCCGCAGCCCGTGCGACATCAATGGCATGGTCTCTAAAGTCAGCAAACTGCGCATCAATCTTTGCGTTTATACGCGCTTCCTCTTCCGCAGTTGGGGTGCGACCGTTTAGATCCCCCATTTCCTCTTTTACAATGCCTTGCACCCACAATTGAAACTGGAGCATAGCAGTGGCTTCACCCACTGCACCACCAATCGCACCAGCAGAGCAAGCACCGCTCGCAACAGCCCCTTTTAAGCAGCCAAGACCAGCATGGGCAACGATCTGTGTCACCGTATCTATTTTGCCTTCAGCCTTAGCGGTACCGATTTCTTCTGCCAACGATTTGCCAACCGTATCAGACAGAGCGATGCGCAGATTGTTTAAAAAGTTCTTATCTAAAGAACCGCCTTCAAGAGCCGTTTGCACGCCTGTGCCAATGGCGGCTTTGATCAGGTTCTTTTCTGCTTCACGGGCGATACGATCGACAAAAGGAGCGGTTTTTGGCAAAGATTGTCCAACACCTGCCATTTCCGTTAGTTGGCTGGTTAAGCCCGCCGTTAACATTGAGGAGACAATGCCAAGAACATTCTTTGAAGAGCCAAGCTCATGAAGTGCGCCGGCAATATTGCCGCGATTATTGACAAGAGCCACAGCGCTTTTGTTGATCAGCGCCTGTATGCCTGCCTGTATCGCTGCATTCATGGCGGTGCTCGAGCCAAGCCCCAAAGCACCGGTAATGGCACTGGCAGCGCCAGAGGCTGCTCCGCCCGTAACCGCCGTGACAGCTAAGGCCACGATAGCTGCACCGGCTTCTGTCAGCCCTTGGGCTTTATAATCCCAGTCTTTAAATTCAGCCTTAACGGCTTGCCAATCAACTTGCTTGGATAATGCTGGATCATCACGCAGTTGCTTAATCCATGCCATGCCTGGGGAACGAGACAATTGCTCAAGGGATTTATCTAAATCACCCGTTGCCTCATACTCAACAACAAAGCCATCGCCCGCATCAAGCTTC
>NZ_JAQITB010000071.1 GCF_028618515.1 Bartonella sp. ML69XJBT | reverse complement strand
TATTTACAAAACCATTTTTTTGATCCCATTGGTACAGGAATTGGTCATAATCTACCGACAGCTTATAAGGTACCCTTGAAGCTCCCCTATGTATTATTTCCACCAGCAATTGCAATAAAAGAGCAAGGGAGCGCGCTACGTGGCCATAACCCTACTACCACCCATAAATGTTATGGTAATGCGGGGAAAAAATGTCAAGACGCTTATGGAACACCTCCTACGATAGCAATTTATGCACCATATGCAATTTTAGATAATTTAGGTTTAGGTTATTTATGGAGAAAAAAATGAAGAGATTGTTTAAATTATTAAGTGGGCTTATTTTATTAAGTATAGCTGGATGTGACATATCAAATATCGATAAACCTGCTCCAGGGGAAGTATACGGGTGGTTGAAAGCGGGAGCAGACTTTACTGAGATAGGAAAAGCCTTGCTAGAATGTGGCATGCCGAGTCTTATTGATCAGGATTCAGAAAATATAAATCTCAGTTTAAATCAAATGGCATCCGTTGATGCTTGTATGGTACAGGCAGGATTCCGTGATAGATACGGTGGTCCGTATTGGTGCTACAATTATAAAGATCTCCCCATTTGTCGTCCAGGTGCTGTTATTCCCAAGCGCAGTGTCGAAAAGCGCTTAAACAGCCCTTATTGTAAAAGGTATAAAAATGCGGATGAATGCCAACCTTAAGTCTTGTTGTTGATGGAAAGTACAATCCCCACAGCCATGTGTCCTCTTGCCTGTGCGGGATTGTTCCTTTCATTTCATTAACACCAGAGCAAGAGAAGCATTTACAAAAAGGCTCTGATGGCGCTGTTCATATGTTTTACAATGGCATTTTTAACACATCTGATGATGACGCGCGTTATGCTGTTCAGTTTGCTGATAATGAGCATGATCCCCTTTATTTTACATACTTTCCCAAAGCTAAAGACTGGGAGGTGGAGCCCATGATAGCGGTTTTTCAGAAGATTCTGGAAGGTAAACTTTTTTTTCGATTAACCAATTCGACCAAGAAGTTTCAGAATGCGATGTCTCTCTATGGCAATGATGGATTGCATATTGATGCGCACAGCCGCGGTAGCTTGACAGTAGGCAACGGGATGTATGACTTTGAAAAGCGTGGCATTCACAACATAGCAGGCAACACGAGTATCAATCTTTTTGGTCCTGCTTATAATGCTCAATCGATGGCAAATACGCTCGATTATTTAAGTGATGGCAAGCAAACCTCTGTTGGCTTGGAAAACCACGCATATGATTTTGTTGGTGTAAAGTTTGGTGGAAATCCTGCTACTTTTGATCAGATCCCTTCAGGGAGTAGTCCTGGGAACGAGGCATGGAGAATATTTACGACTTATCCTACTGTCCATGCTTGTTATGGTCATGCGGATAAAGGCTGTAGATATTCTTATGGGGATTCTTATAAGCATCGCCAAACAATATATTCAATTAAATCAGGGAGCAAGAAATGAAACACATCTTAAAACTATTAAGCGGGCTCATTCCCTTGAGTATAGCTGGATGTGGTATTGAAAACATCGATAGGCCTCCTGCAGGATATCTCAGCATGTGGGAGAAGCCCGGAGCAGATTTTACTGAAGTAGGAAAAGCCTTGTTAGAATGTGGCATGCCAACGCCTTATGGTGAAGATTCAGAAAACAGAAAGCTTAGTGTTAATGAGGATGCAACAATTTATGCTTGCATGATTCAATCAGGATTTCGCTATAAAGATGAACATGAGGGAGGGTGGTGTTATACTTTTAAAGAGAAAAACTTACCCATTTGTCGTCCAGGTGCTGTCATACCACAGCGCAGTGTCAAGAAGCGCTTAAACAGCCCGTTTTGTAAAAAGCATCCAGAACAACCTGAATGTAAACCTTAAGTCTTGCTTGTAATGGAAACAATCCCTACCTCCATGTGTTCCTATGCTTGTGCGGGATTATTCCTTCACTTTCATTATTTGATGGAAGAAGAAGAGAAGCATTTACCAAAAGGCTCTGATGGCGCTGTTCATATGTTTTACAATGGCATTTTTAACACATCTGATGATGACGCGCGTTATGCTGTTCAGTTTGCTGATAATGAGCATGATCCCCTTTATTTTACATACTTTCCCAAAGCTAAAGACTGGGAGGTGGAGCCCATGATAGCGGTTTTTCAGAAGTTTTTTGAAGGTACATTTTTCTTTGGATTGACCAATTCGACCAAGAAGTTTCAGAATACAATGTCTCTCTATGGCAATGACGGATTACATATTAATGGGCACAGCCGTGGTAGTATGACAGTAGGTAACGGAATGGATGACTTTGAAAAGCGTGGCATTCACAGCATAGCAGGCAACACGAGTATCAATCTTTTTGGTCCTGCTTATAATGCTCAATCGATGGCAAATACGCTCGATTATTTAAGTGATGGCAAGCAAACCTCTGTTGGCTTGGAAAATCACGCATATGATTTTGTTGGTGTAAAGTTTGGTGGAAATCCTGCTACTTTTGATAAGATCCCTTCAGGGAGTAGTCCTGGGAACGAGGCATGGAGAATATTTACGACTTATCCTACTGTCCATGCTTGTTATGGTCATGCAGGTTATGCGTGTACATCGCGCTATGGTTCACCTAATCGTACGCCAATTTATTCAAAATATTCAGGGAGGAAAAAATGAAGAAAATCTTGAAATTATTAAGTGGTCTCATTCTGTTAAATATCGCTGGATGTAACATTGATAAGCCTGCTCCAGGGTATTTGAGTATGTGGGAGAAAAATAGTGTTACTGATTTTACTGAGGTAGGAAAAGCTTTGTTAGAATGTGGTATGCCAACCCCTTATGATCGTGATCCAGAAAGCAGAAAGCTTAGTAATAATGCAATAGCAACAATTCATGCGTGTATGGTTCAATCAGGATTCCGCTATAAAGATGAAAGGGGGGGATGGTGTGTAAACCATAAAGCCGAAAACCTTCCGATTTGTCGTCCAGGCGCTGTGATCCCACAGAGAAGTGTGAAGAGGCGCTTAAACAGCCCGTTTTGTAAAAAGCATCCAGAACAATATGAATGCTATCCTTAAATCTTGCTGTTGATGGAAAGTACAATCCCCACAGCATGTGTTCGCATGTCTATGGGGGGTGTTCCTCCAATTCACCATCTCAACATTGTTCAGAACTGTCTTGAAAAACGGAGACAAAAATAATCAACAGGTTTCTAAGCCTTTTTGTTATTGTAAAGAAACCCATTCAAGGAGGGGAAAATGAAGAAAACTTTAAAACTATTGAGTTGCATGGCTTTTTTAAGTACAGCTGGATGTGTTAACCAAATTTCCTCGCTTTCTCCAAGATTATGGAGACAGAAAATACTTTTAGAATGTGGAGTACCGGACCTTGATAAGGTTGTAGCGTTAGATTTGAATCAATTCGCTAGTATTGAAATTTGTCTGGGGCAATCAGGATTTCGTCCTAGCTTTACAATACAAGAATGGTGTGAGAACCATAAATCGGATAACCTTCCCATATGTCGTCCTGGTGCTGTCATGCCTCAGCGCAGTGTTGAGAGACGCTTAAAGAGCCCTTATTGTAAGAGACATAAAAACGCCCTTGAATGCCAACCCTAACAACGCAAAATGCTTCCATGAGTGTTGGCTACGGTTATGGCACAGGCGGTGCAGGAGCAACAAGCAGTGCCGCGTTTAGTCAAGGGGAAGGCTCTAGTGAGGAAATACACCATAAGAACAGCCATGTTGTGGGTACCGGAACAGTTCATACCAGCAGTGGAGGGGATACTACATTGAATGGTGCGGTATT
>NZ_JAQITB010000070.1 GCF_028618515.1 Bartonella sp. ML69XJBT | reverse complement strand
AGAGAAGGCAGAAATCAAGAGCCAAGATCAAGACGCAGTGATAGCATCAGAGCGCGTTGAAAAGCTTCAAAAAGGACTTGAAGAAGTTTTAAAGGGCATTGAAGATTAGACAGCAAAATGGTGCAAAATAGAAAACCTATTGGATTAGATATGCGTTTAAATCGATAAAAAGGCACCGTACAAAGCGATTGGATAGTTTTTTGATAATTACCACGTTGGAAATTAAAACTGCTCTGTACGGTCCATTTTGAGGCAAATAAACCCATTGGTAAAATTATGGATTTAGATATGGGAATATTAAAACATATGTTCTTAAGAAACCGTAAAAGACAGCAAAAAAAATTTATTGCAACGGCGGTTGGATATGCCCCGTGGGGAATGGGGGTAGCAGAGTATTTTTATAATCTTTACGAATATGATGATGGAATGAGGGAATATGAGGAATTCGATGGTGGACAGTATCATGAGATACCTATTGAAGTTGATTACAGTACCAAGGCACAAGTGAAAGCGTGGATATATGGTGGTGATTTGCCAAGGAGCGTATTGAGTTATGAGGCGTTGATAGACGAGGTGAATGAGAAGATCAAACAACGTTCAAAAGAGCCGTTGATTTGTGAGATTAGAGATGATGGTGAGAGAGGTTATTCACAAGCTTATGATGATGATTATATAGATCGTGAGTTAGAAAAAGCGCTTGATATTCAATTAGGTAATTATCAAAATGAAAAAAAGTGAAAAAAATAAAAAATACGTATTGACTTTAAAGAAAAGGTCGTTTAGAAAGGTCGACAAGTGCTTAAAAACCACTTGTGTTAAGCGGGTAAATCACGATAAGGTTTTTCCCCTATGCTTTTGAAATACTGACTGTCTTTTATGCTTTTAATAGCGTATAACGATTTATGTCGGGTGTAGCTATACCATACAAAACCCTTCGCGAGGGAAAAGTATAGCGGCGGACTTAACACCGTGTTTTTAGCACCCGGCGCCCTTATGGGCTGTCAATTAAAAACAATTATTGTTAAGAAAGAATTTATCATGACAAAAAACGAAATCCAAATAACCACAGATTTCTTATGTGATTTGTGGATGGCTGTGTGTAAAGAAGCTAATAGTGAAAATATTGATATTGATACTGAAGATAACTATCACGTTTCTTTAGTAGAGCTTATGGGGGCTCTCGAAAAAGTTTTGTTTTTTAAATTACAAAACGAAATTCCAAATTTTACAAAAATTTTAGCAATTATTACAGAATTCGGTCAATCTGAACCAATTGAATCAATAGTTTCATTGCTAAAAGCTTATAATCCTATTTTTGATAATGTGCATAGCATTAATGAGGCTGCTTAAATAACGCACAGGTGCGGCGGGGGCGCCTGCTTTTTAACTTTAGATTCAATTAGATAAGTATCGAAATGAAAAAAGTTAAAAAAGAGTAAAATTCATATTGACAATAACCGAATCACTCTGTTAAACGAATCAGTAGGTGCTTCAAAACACATAGGTAGTAAGCGAATAGTTTGTTAAAACAATCTTTTTGCGAATTATAAGGTTTTGACTCCAGTATGCTTTATAGCATATAAGAGGGGATTGTCGGGTGTGGTTATGCTATACAAGACCCTTATGGGAAAAGCGTAACAACGGACTTACTACCGTGTTTTGAGCGCCCGGCACTCTTTTTAGAGTGTCGATTCAAAAATTATAGTAAGGAGACAGTACCATGTCACAATATTTAATTAACACAAATCAAACAAATTTAACAAACGTAAATCAAATCAACATAGATGATAGCATTCAAACTATGTCCAGTCGTGAAATCGCAGAATTGTGTGGTAAACGGCATGATAATGTTATGCGTGATATCAAGAATATTTTGCTTGAATTGTATGATGAAAAAGATATCCTCAAATTTGAGGGCATCTTTTTTGATAGCATGAATCGCCAGAAAACTGAATATCTTCTTCCCAAGCGTGAATGCTTAATTCTCGTATCTGGATACAGCATCGCTTTACGTGCAAAAATAGTTGACCGTTGGCAGGAATTAGAAAAGAAAACAGATTTAGCAAGTGCTTTAGAAAATCCCCTTACAGTTAAAAAACTTCTCTTAGAGAGCATCAATCAATTAGAAACTTTAAAAAATGAAGTAAATACACTCAAACCAAAAGCAATAGCTCTTGATGGTCTAAAGCGCTCGGATGGCTTGTTTGGTATTATAGATGCTGCGAAAATCTTAGAAGTAAGACCTAAGGATTTATCAGATTACTTACGAAGATATGGTTGGGTTTACAAAAGAGTACCAAGTGGTCCATTATTACCATATCAAGATAAAATACAAAAAGGTTTAATGGATTGCACGACCATTACTATTCAAAAAAATGATGGTACAGAAAAGACAGTCCCGTCAACAAAAATAACAACAAAAGGATTGGCTTTATTAAGAGAGCAAATCCACGGAAATATGCAATAATTAAAAAAAGCCGTGTCTTTAAGGGACGCGGCTTTTATTCACAAGGGTATAATATATGTCACTTCCAAATGTAAAATAAGTATTACATATTTTGTGTATAAACGCAATGGCGTTTTTATCAAATTGCATCATAAAACAGATCATGCTATACTTAATTCGCAACGTTATTCTAGCGTTGTTTTTTAACCGTTCTCTAGATTAAAAACATTTATTATCTTAAGTATCAAAAAAAAGCCGTGCCAATTGATTTTGACACGGCTTTCATTTTGTTGTCTTGCAATGCATACTAGCGTCAAATAAAATACTACATATTGTGGATAAAGGCAAATGTATTTTAATTCTATTTGCATCTTAAAACAGGCTATGCTAATATAGAAATCGATTTAAGAAACTGAAAACCTTGTCCATCTTTTTTAGGTGGCAAGGTTTTTTTTATATCACCTAATCATAACCTTGCTTTTGAATGCTCTAATCAAATGATAGCCAATAAAAAAACCGCGTCAAAATTAATCGACACGGCTTTTTTTACACGCTTTCTGTTATTCCATTATCCAAGAGTGGACGAATATCTCTATATTAAACAATCTGTGTAAAAAGGCAATGTCAAAATAATTTTTAAATTTTCTCTAAAACTGTTGTTTTTTTCACAATTATTAGGGGTTTATTTTAAACTGATTTGTAAATTTAAAGCATCTAATACACTAAAGAAAGTAGAAAGCCGTGGATCACCTTTTTTGCTTAAAGAGCGGTAAAGAGATTCACGATTTAACCCTGTCTCATGGGAAATTGCGGTCATTCCCTGCTTACGTGCAATAATTCCTAATACATATGAAACATAACTACTGTTTTTAGTTTCTAAAGCATCTTGTAATAATTCTTTAAAATCTTCAGTGGTTTTAAAAAATTCGCTAGCATCAAATGGTGTTATTTTCATCATCAATCTCTTTTGCTAATTGAAGGGCTTTTTCAATATCCTTTTGTTGAGTTGATTTATCACCCGCATTTAATAATAAAATAATCTCTTTTTCTCTTTTTACAAAATAAATTCTGTAACCAGCACCATAATGGATACGTAACTCACCTATGCCATTAAAAAATTTAACATCACCTAAGAGACCGTATTCAAGACGTAAAATGCGCATAGCAATTTTCTTTTGTACTTGTTTGTCTCTTAAAGAGTTTAACCATTTATTAAAATATGACGTTTTCTTAATAATGAACATATGTAGTTTATAAACTACGAAATAAATAATGTCAATTGTAATGTTTATTCAAAAATATTTTTATTATCTTATTGAAAACATTGTAAAAATAGTAAAATTATGCTATAATTTTTGCATGATAGAATGGAACTATAAGCATGTTAAATAAAGTGATTTTAATTGGCTATTTAGGGGCT
>NZ_JAQITB010000007.1 GCF_028618515.1 Bartonella sp. ML69XJBT | reverse complement strand
TGCCATATCTTTTAAATAATGGAGATTGCGCATTGCCTCACGCTTTTGTTTGTTGCGTTCTTTAATGGGGTCACGCCCCTCACATAAAACAGCACACCATTGATTTGCACATTCGCGAGCTTGTTTTAAAGAAACATCTCTCAAGGCACCCAAGCCCATTTCACGACGGCGCCCGTGAATGGTATAGCGATAAAGCCATTGAGCACCCCCATCTTTACGCTTATGAAGAAGCAAGCCGGCACCATCATTATATTTGCCAGCCCCCAATGTTGCGACAGATCTTGCATTAAGACGGTTCATAAGGACCATTTTTATTCCTTTCTTATACAATTTTTACCCACACACCAGCCCCGCTTTTGACATGCAAGGGAATGGTTTTGATTGATTCAAGATAGAGAGATTTGAAATGAGAGAATCTTAGGTTATTCGGGGTTCTAATTCAATATGAATAACGCTAAATTATCATTATAAATCAATGTGTCGTTGGTGAGTTAATATGTTTTCAAAGAACATTTTCTGTTATGTTATTACCCTAATCAATGTATAAACAGAGCTTCCAATAAGATAACTTCTTTCTCATAAAAAAAGTATCAAGAATAATTAAATCAAGTATTGGGTACTTTCTATTGGCTTAAAAAAATAACCTTATTGAAAAGCTAAGTACAAGCGTTGGGCAGGAATTTGTGAGCGCAACGTCTTACAGTTTGTAGGAACAGCGCATAAACTCCAGCCTTTTAAAGGCTTTTTAGGCAATACACAGATATTTTTATCAAGAAAATAATTTTTGAAAAATTACCTATGGAGTTTTTGTTGTACTCAAATGAATTTTAATAGGTACATTACCAGTTTGGCTTGCAACACGTAAATGAATACGTACAGGAGGCATTGTAAGACGACGGTTGCGCATTGTTTGGCAAATGAGAAGATTGACAAGAGACTGTGTGTCTAATGTTGCTGGAGTATATTTTAAAGCAGTGAGTCTTGTTACTGCATTGTGAAGAGAGCGTAATGAGAGGAAGGATGATTGCTTCAATAATTTTTCTTTTTTATTGGGTGAAGCAAGAGCATTATGTTTCATGATACTATCCTTAACGCGGAATCCAAAAACTTTTAGTAAGCTACAGTGTAGCAGTTAAAATTTGCTTTCTTTAATGTAGAACAAGCATCGAATGCTGCTTTTTTTGATTGAAATCCTACAAACCGTGCACGATAATAACGACGTCCGCTTTTTTCAAACAGTTGCATATGTGAAGATGTCGTTTTTAGAGCGGAATAGGCTATGTTTTTTGCTTTTTGAAGCAGAGTTTGTGCTTGTTCTTGACTTGGAAGTGAACCAATTTGTACAGCCCATCCAGCATTTTGGGATAAAGAAGCTGTAATAATTTTAGTCTCAACGGATATCATTTTCTGAGGATTAGGAATTGGTATAATCGCTTGGTTTACTGCGGCTATTGCTGTATTGGAATTTTTAGGTTGTTCAGCAAACGCAGTCAACATCGTAGAAATTTCGTCATCGAGATTGGTTTGTTCTGCTTTAATGGAGGGAATAGGAATATTAGCACCAGAGGGTAAATTATAGTGTACAGAAGCCATCAAATGTCCGTTATTTTTAATCTTGCTGGCTTGTGGCAAATATTGGTTTAATAAGCTGGCCATGTGTTTATCACGTGCGATAGAAGTTTTACCCCCCATAACGACAGCAACGATAGAGCGCCCTTCAAGGTGCATCGAAGATGCTAAATTAGAACCTGACATTTGTGTGTATCCTGTCTTAATTCCATCAACACCTTTCATTGTTTTAACGAGTCTATTGTGGCTATTAATGATATGTCCACGGAAAGTAAAACTTTTTGTTTTGAACAATTTATACTGTTGTGGAAAATGTTTGCGTAGGGCTAGTGATAGGGTTGCCATATCTCGTGCCGTGGAATAATTGCGCACATCTGGGAGACCTGAAGCATTTGTAAAATTCGTATGAGTCATACCTAGTTTTTTGGCTTTAGCAGTCATCATCCGAGCGAATTTTTTTTCACTGCCACCGAGATATTCGGCAATGGCAGTGGCAACATCATTTGCTGATTTTGTAATAAGAGCTTTTGCTGCTTCTTCGGCAGAAATTGTTTGACCTGCTTTAAAGCCGATTTTTGTTGGTGGGCGCGTTGCTGCGTAAGCTGAGATGGGGATTGGTGTATTGGGCGTCACACGACGTATATGCATAGCTTCAAAAAGCATGTACAATGTCATTATTTTTGTTAAAGAAGCAGGGTAACGCTTTAGCGTTGAATTGGCTTGAAATAAGGTTTTTCCTGTATTCGCATCTATAACGATAGCAGCATATTTATCAGGATAAGCTTCTTGAGGAGTAGCTAATGCCCAAGAGTAAGAAAAGGCTAAAACAATAAAAGCAATTGCTATTTTTTTATAGCACCAGGCAACTTTTTGGCAGTTAATATACACTTGCAGTATCCTATTTCTCCATTATTTACGCTAAAAAAATTTGTAAAGCCCCTTTTTGCAGCTTTTTGATGCAATTTAGATGAATGGTATTACTAATTTATTTACAGAAAATATTTTGGGAATTTTCATATTTGACTTAAATCTTATAATAACAAAGGAAAGTTTGCTTCTTTACACAAACAAGTATTACAATAGTTATGAAAAAACTTAAAATTAAAAAACTATGCTCCATAGGAAACAATAATGGCACAAAAGCTGATAATGAACTCTATAGCGCGTATTATACAGAATGAAAAAGGCAAGAATTGGGACGAAAACAGACAGGATGCTATTATCTTGCCAAAGATGAGAACAAAACTCCAAAAACCTAAGTTATATCATGTGTTCTTACTTAATGATGATTATACCCCTATGAATTTTGTTGTTTTTATTTTAGAAATTTTTTTTCAAAAAAATTTCAAAGAAGCAACGCGTATTATGTTAAATGTTCATCAGAATGGGGTAGGCGAATGTGGAATTTATAGTTATGAAGTTGCTGAAATGAAGATAGTACAAGTTAGGGAGTGTGCCCGTCAAAATGAACACCCATTACAATGTGTAATGGAATGGAGGTAAGGGATTATGCCATCTTTTACATCAAGTCTTGAAGAAGTTTTGCATCGCGCATTAACAATTGCTACGCAAGCGCGGCATGAATATGCAACATTAGAGCATCTTCTGCTTGCTCTACTCGATGATGTCGATGCAAATTCAGTCATTCAGGCTTGTCAGGTAGATGTAGAAGAATTGCGAGAGCGCTTAACTAACTATATCCAGTCAGAATTGGATGTACAGATTAAAGCAGATGAAGACACAAAGCCAACAACATTTTTCCAGCGCGTTATTCAGCGTGCCGTGATTCATGCTCAATCAGCTGGAAAAGATGAAGTATCGGGTGCAAATGTTCTTGTTGCAATTTTTTCTGAACGTGAAAGCCATGCGGCTTATTTCCTTCAAGAGATGGGAATGACACGCTATGATGCCGTGCGTTTCATTTCACATGGTATCACACGAGATGAAGGATTATCCATGTTACTTGAAGGGCTTGAGGAGCAATTAGATCAGCAAATTTCAGACAGTGATGAAAAGGTAACAAGTGCACTGGCAAATTATTGTATTGATCTTAATTGTAAGGCACGTAATGGAAAAATTGATTTATTAATTGGTCGTGAGATGGAAATCTCACGCATGATTCAGATTTTATGTAGAAGATCAAAAAACAACCCCCTTTTAGTTGGTGATCCTGGGGTTGGAAAAACTGCTATAATTGAAGGACTGGCAAAACGCATTGTTGATGAACAAGTTCCTGAGGTTTTATTAAATACAACAATATTTTCCCTTGATATGGGAGGGCTTGTTGCTGGTACCCGCTATCGTGGCGATTTTGAAGAACGCTTAAAGAAAGTTATTAAAGAATTTGAGCAATATTCAGATGCTATTTTATTTATTGACGAAATCCATACCTTAGTTGGAGCAGGGTCTACATTAGGCGGAAATATGGATGCGGCAAATCTTTTAAAGCCTGCATTATCTTCTGGAATTATTCGCTGTATTGGTTCGACGACTTACAGAGAATATCGCAAAATTTTTGAGCAGGACCGTGCTTTAGAGCGCCGTTTTCAGAAGATTGATGTTAACGAACCTTCTATTGCTGATGCAATTAAGATTTTGCAAGGTCTAAAGCCTTATTTCGAAGATTTTCATCAGATCAAATATACGGATCAGGCAATGAAGGCCTCGGTAGAATTATCTTCACGTTATATGATTGAGCGCCGACTACCTGATAAAGCAATCGATGTTATTGATGAAAGCGGGGCAGCACAAAAGCTTTTGCCAAAAAAACAACGAAAAAAGAGTATAGGCGTTAAAGAAATTGAAGCGACTGTTGCCACTATGGCACGGATTCCACCAAAAGCACTTTCTCGTGATGATCAGAAGGTACTCAGTAAGCTTGAAAGAGCAATTAAACAAGTTGTTTATGGGCAGGACCCAGCAATTTCCGCATTAGTGTCATCAATTAAATTAGCACGGGCAGGATTACGTGAACCAGATAAACCAATAGGAAATTATTTGTTTTCTGGACCAACGGGGGTAGGAAAAACTGAGGTTGCAAAACAACTTGCATCTTCTTTAGGCGTTGAGCTGTTGCGTTTTGATATGTCAGAATATATGGAACGGCATACTGTAGCACGTTTAATCGGTGCTCCTCCAGGTTATATAGGATTTGATCAAGGAGGACTTCTTACAGATGCTGTTGATCAAAATCCTCATGCCGTTTTATTGCTGGATGAAATTGAAAAAGCGCATCCAGAGTTGTTTAATATTTTATTGCAAGTCATGGATTATGGTAAATTAACAGATCATAATGGCAAAAAAATTGATTTTCGTAATATCATTTTAATTATGACGACCAATGCCGGTGCATCAGATATGGCAAAATCAGTGATCGGATTTGGAAAAGTGCATCGCGATGGGGATGATATTGAAGCAATTAATCGACTTTTTACACCGGAATTTCGTAACCGGCTAGATGCCATTATTCCGTTTGCTCCTTTATCTCAGTTCATTATCAATCAGATTGTGCAAAAATTTATTTTTCAACTTGAAGCACAATTAGCTGAGCGGGGTGTTTGTTTTGAGTTAAGTCCTTCTGCAATGATTTGGCTTGCCAATAAAGGATACGATTCTCAGATGGGGGCACGCCCGTTGAGCCGTGTTATTCAAGAACATATTAAGAAGCCATTGGCTGACGAAATTTTATTTGGAAAGTTGCGCAATGGTGGCATGGTTCGCGTATCGACACAAAAAACAAACGGCGAAAAAGAGAGGTTGCAGTTACAAATTTCCTCTTCTCATCTGTCTGTTGCTGCAAAGAACAATAAAACAACAGATTCTACTAAAAAACGTTTGAAGAAAAAAAGTTCAACAACTTGAGAATGCTTTAAAGAGCAGAACGAATTTTTTTTGCGTTCTCTTCAAGTATTTCTGTAGGCGTGATAACGTTATTATGAGGGGTAAGCTCTATTCCTTCCATACGTGGTATAACGTGGAAATGGAGATGATAAACAGTTTGTTGACTCGCCGCTTCATTAAATTGCATGACTGTTATACCATCTGCTTGAAAAGCTTTTTTGACAGCATTGGCAATTTTTTGCACGGCTTTAATAACTGGAAACAATGTTTCAGTGTCCGCATCCAGTAAGTTTCTAGAGCCTTTTCGGGGAATAACGAGGGTATGACCTGGTGCTTGTGGCATGATATCCATAAATGCAATGACATCTTCATCTTCATAGACACGAACAGAAGGGATTTCATTGCGAATCAGTTTAGCAAAAATGTTGTTATTGTCATAAGCTTGTTTCATATCAATAGCTCCTTTTACACGTTTTTATTTGGCACTTTAATTTCAAAACTAAAGAAAGCGAAGGCTGGTAGAGTATTAAAAAAGAAAAATTTTGCATTTAAGTTTGTCTTTTATGGAGATACGTTAACATGAATGAAGATTTAGACTTCTATGATAGCTTCAACTTCTACGGGAACATTCATAGGAAGAGAGGCAACACCTATAGCAGAACGGACATGCTTTCCAGATTCACCAAGAATATTGACAAGTAAATCAGAAGCTCCATTGGCGATAAGAGGAATATCAGTAAAATAAGGATCTACAGCAACAAAAACGGTGATTTTTATCACGCGTTTTATTTTCGTTAAATCACCGAGAGCTGCCTTGATTTGTGCAAGAATGTTGAGTGCACAAACTTCGGCTGCTTTTGTTGCTTGTTCGGCATTAACGGTTGTACCAACTTTACCGATTGCTATTGGTTTTCCATCAACAAGAGGGAGTTGTCCAGAAATAAAAAGTTGGTTACCGCTTTGTGAGGTGGTTACGTAATTGGCAATGGGTTGTGCTGCTTGAGGAAGAGTCATTCCTCGTTCTTTAAGGTAGATTTCAATGGCATTGGTCATAATTTTAACTCCATAGCTTTCTAACGAATATATCCATTGCATAAACTATTTTTTGATTTAAGGAAATGTGTGGTTAATTAAGAAGCGAGCCTTTTTTGCCTTATTGTATGATGTTATGCAACGGGGATAGAATTGGAAGTTGGGAATGATCAGATCGTTATTTATAATAATTTTATATGTTGTTTTTTTATGTACTGCGAGAGCTGAAGAGTCTATTTTTATTGCACCTCACCGAGCGATTTATGATTTTCAGCTTGATAGTGTTTCTCATGAAATGACAATTTCGGGGATGACGGGGCGAATGGTTTACGAGCTAACGGGTTCAGCATGTCAGGGCTATACCACACGTTTTCGTTTTATCAGCCGTACCCATATGGAAGATATGCCAGTGCGTTTAACGGATCAACAAACGACGAGTTATGAAACGGGTGATAGTCGTACATTTCATTTTAATGTTACAGATCAAGTCGGACAAGAGATTGTACATCGCACCGAAGGAGTAGCTGAGCGGATTCAAGATGGCATTATGGTGAAACTAAAAAAGCCAAAGGAAAAAGAATATAAACTTGCAGTTGCTGAGTTTCCAATTATGCAACTAAAGAATATTATACGTAATGCAAAAACAGGACGCCATTTTTATAATGTTACTGTATTTGATGGAACAGATAAAGCAGACAAAGTGATTAAAGAAAGTATTGTTATTGGAGAAAAGACGCTGCCGCACTCTGATGCTGA
Organism: Bartonella sp. ML69XJBT; assembly: GCF_028618515.1. GTDB lineage: Bacteria > Pseudomonadota > Alphaproteobacteria > Rhizobiales > Rhizobiaceae > Bartonella. Next base: position 85,739 of record NZ_JAQITB010000007.1, on the reverse strand, counting down.
AACAAAAAAAATGGGAAAATTGGATGAAGAGGAGTCTTGGCCTGTTACAATTTCTTATTTTGATGATATGGAAAAAAAAGATGGTTTGCCAGTCTATCGTACCAGTTTTCTCTTATATGAAAATGGTGTTATGCATGATCTTCGTATCGATTATGGGACTTTTGCGGTGCGTGCTAAGTTGAACAGTCTTGAATTCCTTGAGACTGGAAAGGATTTTAATCAATGTGAAAATTAAAGAGTTGTAGAAAATAGCTTGAAAAAGAATCAAATATTAGTATGTTTACATTATTCCACACGCGGAGTTTGGGTGTTTACTAGAAAGAAGAGTAAGCGTCCGCCGGTAGTAGGGTTCACCTACTTTTTCCGCGGAGGTTAAACCGGAAAGGATAAATTATGGCACTACCAGATTTTACTATGCACCAGCTTTTGGAAGCAGGTGTTCACTTTGGTCACCAGACACATCGCTGGAACCCAAAGATGACTCCCTATATTTACGGTCAGCGTAATAATATTCATATTATTGATCTTGCTCAGACTGTTCCTCTTTTGCATCAAGCACTTAAACTTGTTTCAGATACCGTTGCGCGTGGTGGCCGCATTCTTTTTGTTGGCACTAAAAGACAGGCATCTGAGATTATTGCTGATGCTGCGAATCGTTCGGCACAATATTATGTTAATGCGCGTTGGCTTGGTGGCATGCTCACAAACTGGAAAACGATTTCCCATTCGATACACCGTTTGCGTAAGCTGGATAAAATTCTCGCTGCTGAAGCACAGGGGTTTACCAAAAAAGAACGTTTAAATCTTGAACGAGATCGTGAAAAACTTAATCGTGCACTTGGTGGTATTAAGGATATGGGATCTGTTCCGGATCTTATATTTGTTATCGATACGAATAAAGAGAATATCGCGCTCCAAGAAGCGAAACGTTTAGGCATCCCGGTTATTGCTATTATTGATACCAACTGCGATCCTGATAACGTTACCTATCCGATTCCGGGTAATGATGATGCGTCGCGTGCAATTTCTCTTTATTGCGATCTTTTTGCTCGTGCAGCTCTTGATGGTATTGCACGTCAACAAGGGGCAATGGGTATTGATTTGGGAGCTCAAGCTGATACGCCTGTGGAATCCGTTTTGGAGAATGAGGTTCCAGTTTCCGAGTAGTATTTAAAACGCCCGTTTGAGATGGTTGTTTTCTAAAGAAAAGGTTATAAGCGTGCGTAGAATTTTCTTTTAGCGCGCTTTCATCATTACAGAATAAAGAGGAAGACATGAGCATTACTGCTGCACAAGTGAAAGAACTTCGGGAATTATCAGGCGCTGGTATGATGGACTGTAAGACAGCATTGGCAGAGACCAATGGTGATATGGAAGCTGCTGTTGATTGGCTTCGTAAAAAGGGGATAGCCAAAGCAGATAAAAAAGCTGGTCGTACGGCTGCTGAGGGATTAATTGGAATTGCATCAAAAGATTCAAGTGCAGTTTTGGTTGAAATTAATTCTGAAACAGATTTTGTAGCGCGTAACGATGTCTTCCAAGACATAGTGCGCAATGTAGCAACCGCTGCTTTAGGTGTCCAGGGTGGTGTTGATTCTGTTTCTGCGTCTCTTTACCCTGGTTCTGATAAGAATGTGGAGACTACAATTAAAGATGCGATTGGTACCATTGGCGAGAATATGACATTTCGGCGCTCTGCTAAACTCTCTGTTGAGAATGGTGTTGTTGCTACTTATATACATAATAGTGTCGCTGATGGTCTTGGTAAGCTTGGTGTTTTGGTTGCTATTGAGACTACAGGGAATAAGGAGGCTGCTGCAGCTTTTGGTCGGCAAGTTGCAATGCATATTGCTGCAACTAATCCATTGGCGCTAACAGCTGAAGATGTTGATGCTAGCGCTATTGAGCGTGAAAAAGCGATTTTTTCAGATCAAGCGCGTCAATCTGGAAAACCTGAAAATATCATTGAGAAAATGGTGGAAGGACGTATGCGTAAGTTTTTTGAAGAGGTTGTTTTACTTTATCAGGCTTTTGTTATGAATCCTGATATGACTGTTGAAGCCGCTTTAAGGGATGCTGAAAAATCAATTGGTGCGCCAGCAAAAATAACAGGCTTTGTCCGTTTTGCACTAGGAGAGGGGGTAGAAAAAGAGGAGACTGATTTTGCTGCAGAAGTTGCAGCAGCTGCAAAGGGTTAGCTCTTTAAAATGCGTATTAGAGGTTTTAAATTATAGTATCGATTATAAACACTGATATAAAAATATGATTATGGAGAGGGCGTCACGGAATAATGTGGTGCCCTTAATATGTCGAAAGCAAAATAAATGTGCTTTTGGGGAGATTATCAATGATATTAACACCAAAATATAAGCGTATCCTTTTAAAGGTTTCTGGTGAAGCCCTTATGGGGGGGCAGAGCTTTGGAATTGATGTTTCCGTTGCAGATCGTATTGCCTCTGATATTGCTGAAGTGCGGGCGATGAAGGTGGAAGTTGCTATTGTTATAGGTGGGGGAAACATTTTCCGTGGAGTTGCTGTCGCTTCACATGGGGGGGATCGTGTGACGGGTGATCACATGGGAATGCTTGCAACTGCTATTAATTCTTTAGCATTGCGAACATCATTGACAAAATTAGGGATTGAAACGGTTGTGTTGTCTGCGATTGCCATGCCGCAAATTTGTGAAAGTTTTTCACAACGTAAAGCGATAGGTTATATGAATCAAGGGAAGGTTGTTATTTTTGCTGGTGGTACGGGTAATCCATTTTTTACCACTGATTCTGCTGCGACTTTACGCGCTGCAGAAATTGGTGCAGATGTTCTTTTAAAAGGGACACAAGTAGATGGTATTTATTCTGCAGATCCCAAAATAGATCCTACAGCTAAGCGTTTTGATCAATTGACACATGTTGAAATTCTACAATGGGGGTTATCTGTTATGGATACAACGGCCGTTACTTTAGCACGCGAGAATAATGTACCAATTATTGTGTATTCTATTCATGAAAAAGGTGGTTTAGCTAAGGTATTAAATGGAACGGGACGGTTTACAATAGTATCAGAATAAGAGTAAGCTTCAAAGCATAATTGAAGGAGACAGAGATATGAATGTTGCATCGATTATGGACGATCTGAAACGCCGCATGGATGGTGCTATTTCCGCTTTTAAACATGAATTAGGTGGTTTGCGGACTGGACGCGCCTCTACCAGTTTATTAGAGCCGTTAACAGTTGAGGCTTATGGTTCTGTTGTACATATAAATCAAGTTGCAAATATTTCTGTTCCAGAACCGCGGATGCTTTCAGTCTCTGTGTGGGATAAAACGATGGTAGGAGCTGTGGAACGTGCTATTCGTGATTCTGGACTTGGTTTAAATCCCATCACTGACGGTACGAATTTACGTATTCCTTTACCTGAATTAAATGAAGAGCGTCGTAAAGAACTTGTAAAAATTGCACATCAATATGCAGAACAAGCTCGTGTTGCTACCCGTCATGTGCGCCGAGATGGTATGGATAATTTAAAAAAACTAGAAAAAGAAGGTGAAATTGGTCAAGATGAAGCCCATGGCTTGTCTGATAAAGTTCAGAAACTTACAGATGAGACGATTGCTGATATTGATAAAATTTTAGCTGTGAAGGAAACTGAAATTATGCACGTTTAAGGCGACTTAAAAAAACTATCTCTTTACTGTCGTGTAATATCTTTTGATAGGTAAGAAAAGAGAAGCTTGTATGTCGTTGATAGCAGCACAGGGGGGGGCGCAATTATATACTGTAAAGATAAGATTGCTTTGAAGTGGTAGATATTTAAAATTCTTTATTTGTGCGTTGCATGAAGTCTTCTACTGATACACTTCCTTGAATCAGACAATGTAATAAAGATTTTTATTACATTGTCTTATGAAAGTGTTTTCATGATTGGAGGTTTTCAGATCTTCTGTAGAAGGCTTTGGAAAAGAGGTAGCACAAAGAGTAATGCGTTGATTATTGCTTTTCATTATGAGAGATACGATAGTATTGGCGCAATCGTTGTTTTAAGCGATTTGTTTTTAGATGACGTGTAATTTGTTAGAAAAATGCTTTTATGCAAAAAAATAGCAGACCTCTATTAAAATTGACATACATAGCAGCGGATTCTTATTCTAAAGGTTGATTGTCATTTTTGAAAACATATTTTAAAGATTGATCTTGAGACTTACTTTTTTTGCCTATTTTCACTGATTATTGCTCTTAAAGTGCCATCTTGGTATATTGGGTTGTTTATGATAAATTGTAGAAAAAATGCAAAGGTATGAATATAGACATGCTGTGTAGTAAAGTTTCTTGCATATGCCAATTTTTAAATTTGTCTTTCTTATTATTTGGATGTTGTTTTGTCTAATCTTATTTATCGTATTCTGACTGCTTTTGTTTTTGGTATTATTGCTTTATCTTTGACGTGGTTTGGAGGAACTTTATTTTTTTTGTTTGTATGGGTTATCGGTAGTTTTATTCTTTATGAATGGATTAGTATCACTAGAGAGAAATGGCGGGGCTCACAAAAAATATTAGCAAGTATTTTTTATTTGGTTTTTGGCGTTTTTTTACTTTCGGGTGTATCAGCTTTATTCATTTTTTGTCTTTTGATAGTTTTGGCAACAGTGTTAGCTATTGGGCCCATAGAAAAGAGTGGTTGGGTTTTTTTTGGTTTTTTATATGCATCTTTTCCAGTTGTGGCTTTATCCTTTTTACGAGGATATGAAACGTTAGGTTTTCAGGTTGTTATCTTTTTGTTTACGATAGTATGGGGAACAGATATTGCCGGTTATTTTAGCGGACGTACAGTTGGTGGACCTAAATTAGCCCCCAAATTTTCTCCTAATAAGACATGGGCAGGAGCAATTGGTGGTACGTTTGTTGGATTTTCTGGCGGTATATTGGTTGCTTTTTGTTTTTTCGAGGTAAATTTAACGAGCTTTTTTGTACCGTTTCTTGTACTTATTTTATCCATTTTTTCGCAATTGAGTGATTTAGGGCAATCATGGTTCAAAAGACACTTTTCTGTTAAAGATTCCAGTTCATTATTACCTGGTCACGGTGGGTTTATGGACCGTATGGATGGCTTGGTAGGGGCTGCGGTTCTTCTTTACTTAATTGGTTCGTTTATGTCTGATATGGATACACCCTTTAATCTCTTTTGTATGATTTAATGAGGAGGAGATATTTTGGAACTTTTAAATCATATATTCACCGTGGGTGACTTGCTTTTAAGAAGTTTGAGTATTTTTTTTATTGTTATGATGATTATTTTTGTGCACGAAATGGGGCATTATCTTATTGGTCGGTGGTGCGGTATTAAGGCGTCTGCTTTTTCGCTTGGGTTTGGTCCCCCAATATTAGGCTATACAGACAAGCGTGGTACACGGTGGCGTTTAGCGCTTATACCCTTAGGAGGCTATGTGAAATTTGTTGGGGATGGGGATGATGTGTCATCATTCCAGTCCTCTCCGACAGTTGAGGGTTCATTGGCTAATGCGCATGCTTGGAAGAGAGCTCTCACGATTTTTGCTGGTCCCTTATTCAATTTTCTTTTCGCCATTGTGATTTTAACATTTTTTTTCTTTATTCATGGTCGTGTTGCCATTGAGCCGGTTGTTGGGTCTTTGGTAAAAGATTCTCCTGCTTTTCAGGCAGATTTAAGATTAGGTGATCGTTTTATTGAAATGGATGGTCGCAAAGTTGAAAGTTTTGAAGATTTGATGAACTATGTGACTTTGTATGGTAAAAATCCTATAGAATTTAAAATAGAGCGCATGGGGCGTGTGTTTACGACGGTAATTACACCCAAAGTAATCGAACAAAATGACAGATTTGGTAATAGGACTCAAGGTAACATAATAGGTATAGGCGCTCCCATTGATCCTGATAATCCTACGCGTTTAGATCCAGCTTATATAAAACATATTCGTTATGGTTTTGTAAAAGCTGTAAGAAAATCGATAGAACGTACCACATTTATTGTTACCCAAACAATTTTTTTTATAAGTCGTTTAATAGGGGGAAAAGAAGATCACTGTGGAATAAGTGGGCCTTCAAGGATTGCTAAAATTGCTTGGAAATTAAGTGAAACAGGTTTTGTTTCTTTGTTGAATTTTATGGCTTTTCTTTCAATAAGTATTGGACTTATTAACCTTTTTCCAATTCCGCCACTTGATGGTGGGCACTTGGTATTTCACGTATTTGAGGTCATTACGGGAAGATCGGTATCTACTAAAATTCAAGAGATTATTTTTCGGTTAGGTTTTTTTGTTCTCCTCCTCTTTATGACCTTTGCGATCTTTAATGATTATTTTTGTTGGTTTAATTAATTAAATTATGGAAAACATTTCATAAATTGGGTAATAATAGAGAGAATAAATTGAAGGTCGTTTACCATGTCCGCAAAATATTGTGGCATCGTTTGCTATAATCAGTAATTAAGGGATAATAAAGTCTCGCTGTGAAAAAAGAATTATTATGGCGGTTCGCTTTTTGAGGCATCATGTCCAGGGAATAAGAGTAAGGTAAAAAAGCCAATGAGTATGAATTCGAAGTTTTTAAATGCAGCATCTGTATTGGTATTAGGTATGAGAGTGATCGCTCCTGCAGTAGCCTTTATGTCAATTGCGATGATTGGAGAAGTACAGGCATCTGTGGTCCGTTCTGTTGAGGTTCGCGGGAATAAATTTGTAAGCGCGCAGGCCGTTCGAGACAATATAGGCATTAAAGCTGGGCAGAGTTTTTCTAGTGGCGATGTTGATGCTGCGGTGAAGCGTCTTTTTGGACTAGGCTTATTTTATGATGTGAAAATAAATCAGGTTAGCGATAAACTGGTGGTTTTTGTCAAGGAATATGAAATAGTTAATCAGGTGTTATTTCAGGGAAATAAATCTCTTAAAGATGCTGATCTTAAACGATTTATTTCTTTAAAGCCGAATGAACCTTTCAGTTCTGCTAAGCTTTCAGCGGATGTTAATACGATTCGTGAAGCTTATAAAACTGTTGGTCGTAATAATGTCGCTGTTACAGTTCAGACCATTAACTTGGGGAAAGGACGTGTAAATGTGGTGTTTAATGTCGTTGAAGGACGAAAAACAAAGATTGGAGACATTGTTTTTAAAGGGAATCATGCTTTTGCAAGTCGCCGTTTGCGTGATGTGATTTCAACAAAGTCTTCGGGAATGTTCTCAATGCTTTTGGGGGGGGATGTTTATAGTGAAGAACGTTTAGCTGCTGATGAAGAAGCGCTTCGTCGCTTTTATTATAATCGTGGCTATGCTGATTTTCGTGTTATTTCTTCTCAAGCAACTTTTGATCAAGCAAGTAATACATATAAAATTTATTTTGTTCTTGATGAGGGTGTTCGCTATAAAATTAGTGATATTCAGATTGAAAGCGATATTGATGGGATTGATGTTCAAAAGGTAAAGGGGCTTCTTAAAACTCGGTCGGGTGATATTTACAGCGCAGAAGATATTGAACAGTCTGTTGCAATTATCAATAATAAAGCTGCTGATTCGGGATATGCTTTTGCTAAAGTTGAGCCACGGGGCAATCGTAATTTAGCAAATCATACAATTTCGATCTCATATAACATTGAACAGGGACAACGCGCTTATATTCAACGTATTGAAATACGTGGTAATGACAAGACACGCGACTATGTCATTCGTCGTGAGATTGATTTAAATGAGGGAGATGCCTACAATCAAACTTTAGTGCAGCGGGCAAAACGTCGTTTAGAAAATTTAGGTTTTTTTAAAGCCGTTAATATTTCAATGGTTCCTACAGATCAGTCTGATCAGGTTACCTTAGTGATAGATGTTGTTGAGGCTCCAACAGGAGATCTTTCTTTGTCTGGTGGATACACAACGGGTGGTACAAGTCCTGGTATGTCTCTTGAAGTGTCTGTTACCGAACGCAATCTTGGAGGACGAGGTCAGTATGTTCGTTTAGGATTAGGTGCTGGGCAAGAAAAATCCCGTAATTACAATTTGTCGTTTGTTGATCCTTATTTCTTGGGATATCGTTTGTCTGCAGGTGTTGATATTTTCCGTAGTACTTATCGTGCTGATAAGGCATATGATGTACGCCAAACCGGTGGATCACTTCGATTCTCAGTCCCCATTAATGATCAATTATCTGCTAATTTGGCTTATTCTTATGTTCAGGAAGAATATGATTTTGGTAAAGAGTATGACTTAAATAAAGAGTCAGACATAAGAGAACTATATGGAAAGTATTCTGGTGCGATTGTTCAAGCAGCAAAACAAAGCCCTTGGAAGCGCTCATCAATTAGTTATGGTTTTACCTATAATACTATTGACGATATGAAAAATCCTCATGATGGATGGTACGCGCGTGTTACTCAAGAGTATGCGGGACTTGGCGGGCGTGCAAAATTCTTAAAGACAACTGGTAAAGCAATGATGTATAAAACATTGTCTGAACAGATGGATCTTGTTGGTTTATTTTCCTTTGGTGGGGGCTATATTCACGAAATAGGCAAAGATGGTGTTCGTATCTTTGATATGTTTAAAATAAATTCTGATATGATTCGAGGCTTCAAATACAATGGAATAGGTCCGCGTCAGGTTTCCAATAAGGGTGAGGTTTATTTCCTAGGCGGGACGACATATATGAATGCGACTGCTGAAGTACAGTTTCCTATACCTGTTTTTCCTGAAGGGTTAGGATTGCGCGGCGCTTTATTTGCAGATGTTGCAACACTCTATGGAAATAATTATCGACCTGTTTTTGAAAGTGAACCCCTCGTTACACATACGAAAAGTGCTTGGCGTTCGTCTGCTGGTGTGAGTTTAATGTGGGATTCACCGTTTGGTCCTTTGCGTTTTGATTATGCTTGGCCGATAAAGAAACAGGAAGGTGATCGTTTGCAGAAATTAAATTTTGGTATTTCTACAAAATTCTGATTTGAATTTTCTTTAGAGGCAAAATTGGAGAAAATGGATTAGGCTGGGAGAGAAAGTGTTTTGATGGCGGATACATTTTTTTTTACGCCGTCCCGGCGATTGACGGTTGCTAATGTTGCGGAGTTGACAGGGGCAAAACTTCTTAATCCAAAGTTTTCTAATACAGTGATCAATACTCTTTCTTCACTTGAGAGTGCGGTGGAGGGATCTCTTGTGTTCGTAGAGAATCGAAAGTTTTCTGATGCTCTAATAGGGAGTTCTGCTGTAGCCGTTTTTTGTACGAATGAAGTTGTTTTTAAAGTTCCTGAAACTATGGCCATTTTGGTTACCTCTACACCACAGCGTGATTTTGCTCAGATTGGGCGTATTTTATTTCCGGATTCTGTCAAGCCAATGCCGTGGTTTGGACTGAGAGAAATTTCTCCGTATGCGCATATTCACCCAACTGCTAAATTTGCGCATGATGTATGTATTGAAGCGGGAGCTGTTATCGGTCGAAATGTGGAGATTGGTGCTGGAACTCTTATTTCATCTACAGCTGTTATCGGTGAAAATTGTCGTATTGGGCGTGACTGTTATATCGGTCCAAAGGTAACAATTCAGTATTCTTTAATAGGTGATAGAGTTCAGCTTTACCCTGGCGTTTGCATTGGGCAAGATGGTTTTGGTTATGTTGGGAGTGTTTCTGGAATTGAAAAAGTTCCACAACTGGGTCGTGTGATTATCGAAGATGGTGTAGAAATCGGTGCAAATACAACGATTGATCGTGGGACATTTGAAGATACCATTATTGGTGAAGGAAGCAAAATTGATAATCTTGTCCAGATTGCACACAATGTAAAGATTGGTCGCTATTGCCTTATTGCTGCGCAATGCGGGGTTGCTGGAAGTACATCAATAGGTGATATGTCTCAACTTGGCGGAAGTGTTGGAGTCGCAGATCATATTGCAATCGGTAAATGTGTTCAAATTGCTGCTGGTAGTGGTGTTATGAATGACATTCCTGATGGAGAAAAATGGGGAGGTAGTCCAGCGCGTCCATTTAAGCAGTGGTTTAGAGAAGTAGCGGCGTTGCGTAATATTGGCAAAGTGAGAAAGGAGAAACGCTAATATGATCAACAGCGGAGAGATGAGAAATTTGGAGGCTGTAGATATTGAAAAATTGCTCTCAATATTACCGCATCGTTATCCGTTTTTATTGATTGATCGTATTATTGATATTGATGGTGAACAACAAGCTATTGGTATTAAAAATGTAACGATTAACGAGCCACATTTTACAGGACATTTTCCTGCAAAGCCTGTCATGCCTGGAGTATTGATTTTAGAGGCTATGGCGCAAACAGCAGGAGCTATTTCACTTTTACAATTAGGGAATGCGCAAGCGAATTTGGTTTATCTTATGACTGTTGATAATGCGAAATTTCGTAAGCCTGTTGTGCCTGGTGATCAGCTCAAGATTTATGTTCAACTTTTAAAAAAGAGAGCTGGTATGAGGCGTTTTTCGTGTGTTGCAAAAGTAGAAGATGTTCGCGTCGCTGAAGCGGAAATTGCTGCGATGATTATAGAAGAAGAGTAAACGAGATTAATAGGAATTTAATAATGTCCGGTACGAAAATTCATCCAACGGCTCTTGTGGAAAAGGGAGCGCAGCTTGGTGAGAATGTACAAGTTGGGCCGTTTTGTCATATTAGTTCAGAGGCTGTTATTGGTGATGGATGCAGTTTGATGAGTCATGTTGTGATAATGGGTGACACAACATTAGGTGCTAATAGTAAAGTATTTTCACATGCAGTCTTAGGAGCAGAGCCGCAAAATAGTAAACATAAGGGAGGTCATACAACCCTTTCTATTGGTAAAAATTGTACGATTCGTGAAGGCGTAACAATGCATAGGGGCTCGGATTCGAGTGTGGGGATGACTATTGTGGGTGATTATTGTCAGTTTTTTTGTTATGCGCATATTGCTCATGATTGTCATGTGGGAAATCATGTAACATTTGCCAATAATGTGATGATCGCTGGTCATGTTACTGTTGGAGATTATGTTATTATTGGTGGTGGTGCTGCTGTTCACCAATTTGTTCGTGTTGGGCATCATGCATTTATTGGCGGTGTATCTGCATTGGTGGGTGATCTCATTCCCTATGGAACAGCTGTTGGTGTGCAGGCAAAATTAGCAGGGTTAAATATCATTGGTATGAAACGCGCAGGCTTTGAACGTAAAGATATTCACGCATTACGCCATGCTGTTGCTATGCTTTTTGATCATAGCAAGCCGTTTAAAGAGCGTGTTAGCGATGTTTCTACTTTCTATTCTACTTCTCAATCTGTGGTTGATGTCGTTAATTTTATTAAAGAAGAAGGAAAACGTTTTTATTGTACACCCAAATTTGAAGGTGATATAATAAAAGAAAATAAGGATTAAAAATGCCTGTCTCTTGTGCCAGAAGTTTTCTTTCCGGCCGCACCGCTATTATAGCAGGAAATGGTGTTTTACCTATCACTGTTGCCGAAGCACTTGAAAAATACGGACAAAGTCCTTTTCTTGTCCTGTTGCGGAATGAGGCGAACTCTGTGCTTTGTCGCTATGAGCATTGCGAGTTGTCCATTGTGGAGTTAGCAAGACTCATTAAAATCTTAAAAGCAGCTGAAATTTGTAATATTGTGTTGGCAGGTGGTGTGAAAAGGCGACCACTTCTTACAGAATTGCGACTCGATTGGACAACATTTTTAGCTCTTCCTAAGTTAATCGGTGCTTTGAGAGGTGGGGATGATGCATTATTAAAAGCTTTTATACGCATTGTGGAAGCGCATGGTTTTCGTGTGATTGGTGCTCATGAAATTGTACCAGATCTTTTAGCACCAGCAGAATTTGATTTAACATTACGGCGGGCTACGAAAAAGGAAAAAAAAGATATTTTCTTAGCAGTAAAAGCCGCAAAGCTGTTAGGTCAATTAGATATTGGGCAAGCTGCAGTAGCTGTCAATGGAAGGGTGATTGCGCTAGAGGGAGCAGAGGGAACCGATAATATGCTGCGGCGGGTTTATGAAATGCGAAAAAGAGAGCAAATTCCACCTAAAGGTGGTGTTCTTGTTAAATGTGCAAAACCACAACAAGATCATCGTGTTGATTTACCATCAATTGGGCCAGCAACAATAATGAATATTGCAAAAAGTGGATTGTCTGGCATTGCGGTGGAAGCCAATAAAAGTCTTATATTATCAGTAAAAACAACAATAGAAAAAGCAAACAAATATTCCTTGTTTATAGAAACATTTGAAAGGTTTAATCATGAATAATTGTTTCTTAAAAATTGCTGTTATTGCAGGTGAGGAATCTGGAGATTTCCTTGGAGCAGATTTGATTTCTTGTTTAGCACAACAAACAGGAAGCAACATTCATTTGATTGGTGTTGGTGGAAGGAACTTAAAGGCGTTAGGCCTTAAAAGTTTTTTTGATTCTCAAGATATTTCTTTAATCGGTTTAGGGGCAGTATTAAAAAAACTACCACTATTGTTACGGCATATTCGCAATTTATCTCAATTTATCGCGCGAGAGAAACCTGATTGTTTAATTATTATTGACAGTCCGGATTTTACCCATCGTGTTGCAAAAAAGGTGCGTGCTTTAGCGCCTTCTCTTCCTATTATTAAATATGTTGCACCAACTGTTTGGGCATGGCGCCCAGAACGTGCTAAGGCTATGCGCAAATTTGTTGATCATATTTTAGCGGTTTTTCCTTTTGAAGAAAAGGTTATGCATGACTTGGAAGGTCCTCCTACAACTTATGTTGGTCATTCTCTTTTGACACATCCACCACTTTTGGCTGTTCAAGAAGAAAAAAAACGTCAAGCCGAAAAAAAACACTTGCGTGATGAAAAAATATCATCATTTACGTTGGTTCTTTTGCCAGGATCACGCAATTTAGAAATTCGCTCTTTAATGCCGATTTTTCGAGAAGCCGTAGAAATTCTTACTCAACGTATTCCTCATTTACGTATTATTCTACCAACTTTACCATATTTGCAGGATGCAATTCATGATTTTGTACAGAGTTGGAAAAACACAGTAGAAGTTGTTGTTGGTGAAGATGAAAAATGGCATGCTTTTGCACAAGCAGATGTTGCACTTGCTGCACATGGAACAGTTTCATTGGAATTGGCATTAGCAAAAATTCCCATGGTTCATTGCTATAAACTTGATTTTTTTTCTAAATTATTTTTTTTGCAAAAAATAACGATATGGACTGCTGCTCTTCCGAATATTATCGTCGATAAGCCTATTATGCCGGAATATTTTAACGAATTTCTACACCCAGGCATGTTAGCAAGGCAGATAGAACAGCTTTTGTATAATCCTTTATTACGACAAGCACAACTTGATGCTTTTGAGATAGTGGAACAGAAAATGAAAACTGAAGTCCCATCAGGAGTTATTGGTGCCCAAACAATTATTCGTCTTCTCGAAAAACAAAACACTTAGGATTGTGCAGGTAAAACAATATTGATGGTTAATGTTTAATTTTAGCAAGAAACGCACGAGCACGTTGGCTTTGAGGACTGGTAAAAAATTCATCAGAAGTTGTATCTTCAATAATTTTTCCATTTTCCAGAAAGAGAATTCTTTCTGAAACTTCACGCGCAAAACCCATTTCGTGTGTTACGCAAAGCATTGTTATACCTGTATCTGCTAACTTGACCATAACTTCTAAAACTTCTCCGACACTTTCTGGATCAAGAGCTGAGGTTGGTTCATCAAAAAGCATGACTTCAGGTTCCATACAAAGTGCACGAGCAATCGCAACACGCTGTTGTTGCCCACCAGAGAGTTGTAAAGGATATTTATGACAATGTTTTTCAATGCCAACATTCGTCAGATAATGCATTGCGCGTTCTTGTGCTTGCTGTTTAGAAAGCCCTTGAACCGTCATAGGTGCTAAAATACAGTTTTGCATAACGCTCATATGAGGAAATAAATTAAAGTTCTGAAAGACCATTCCTATTTTACGGAGAACATTTTTTTGCTGGTATAAGGGAGCAGCATGAATATCAATATTATGGATGCAAATTGTACCTTCTTGAGCTTTTTCTAATTGATTAATACACCGGATCAAAGTTGATTTACCTGATCCAGAAGGACCACACAGCACAATGCGCTCACCGGTTTTGACATCAAAATTAATATTATAGAGTACTTGAAAATATCCGTACCATTTATTTAAATTCCGAATAGAAATCACGGGTGTAGCTGTATGGATAGATTTATCATTTTCCAAATTCATCTTGTTGTATTCTTTCATTGATAAATAAATTTATTGATTTAACATTTTGATTTGGTAAGTTTTTTTCTGATCAGTTTATTTACCGTAAATATCGGGTGAGACGATATTCGATAAAAACAACAAAACGGTGAATGAACTCAACAATAAGAAGATACATAAGAGCTGCCCAAACGTAAACTTGAAAATCGAATGTACGTGAATACGTCATTTTGGCAATTCCCATTAAATCATAAATAGTGATGAGTGAGGCAATAGCACTGGATTTTATCATTAAAATTAATTCATTGCCTAGGGGACGTAATGCTACGACCATTGCTTGCGGTAGAATAATTCTGAAAAATGTTACAAAACGACTTAATCCTAATGCTTTGGATGCTTCACGTTGCCCAGTTGTTACAGAGAGAAAACTTCCTTTAAAGATTTCAGATTGATAGGCAGCAGAATTGAGAGCAAAAATAAAAAGACAACAATACCATGCGTTTTGAAAAAACCACCATAGGCCAATCTGTTGCCAGAAGTTGTTCATTGAACCAAGCCCGTAGTAGAAAAGAAAAAGTTGAGCGAGTAAAGGAGAACCACGAAAAAAGTAGACATAAGCCTGTGCAACATATTTAAACAACTTATTCTTTGACAAACGTGCAAATGCGATAAGCATACCAAGAACAAAACCAATAGAACAAGCTATAGAAACAAGCTCAATAGTAACAATAAAGCCCTCAATAAATTTTGGGCCATAACGGTTTAAAAGAGCAGGATTAAAAAGGAAATAAAGCCACTCAGGAATCATCATTCTAGTACCTTTCTATATCCTGCTTGAGTATATTTTTCCAAATAATGAAGGATGGCAGAAAAAAACGCTGAAAATAACAAATAGAGCAAGCATGCAACAAGATAAAACAGCATAGGTTTATCGGTAGCTGCAACCGCTAAATTCGTTTGTCGCATAAGGTCAACAAGTGAAATGGTTGACACGAGGGATGTATCTTTAAGTAAAGTGAGCCAATTATTAGAAAGTCCTGGTAAAGCATTTTGAATAAGCTGAGGAAAAACAATACGAAAAAACGTTGTTGAGCGTGAAAGTCCTAAAGTTTTAGCCGCCTCATATTGACCTTTATCAAATATATTGAATGCTCCAAGCCAAACTTCACAAGAAAAGGCTGCAAGAACCATACTAAGTGCCAAAACACCAGCAACAAAGGCATTGATGCTGAACATTATTTCAATATTAAAATAATCAAGAACAATTTGAATAATATTTTGTAAGCCATAGTAAACTAAAAAGAGAGTTAACAGCTCTGGTAATCCACGGAACACCGATGAAAAGAGGGTAGCTATAGTTTTCGCTATCTTAATATCAGAGCGAATCATCACGGCAGCTAGAAGACCTAAAGGAAGTCCTAAAAGCCCGCAGCACAAAGCCAATGATAATGTTATTCCTGCACTAGAAAGTATAACCATACCCCATCCACCATTGCTAAATGATAGCAATGCTAAATTTTCAATCATTCTTGTGTTCCTTATAAAGAATTAGATAATATTTTTAGTAATAAACAGTTTGACGAATTTTAGTCCGGATTGATATTTAATAAACATCAGATGTAAAATATTTTTTTATAATTTTATCATAAGTTCCGTCCGAACGGATATCCTTTAACGCTTTATTAAACTGATTTTTAAGACCATTATTATTTTGACGTATGGCAATTGCAATAGGAAATTTTGTATCTTCCAGAGTTCCCAATAGTTTGCAGCAATCTTTTCCTTCATTTTTGAGCCAATTTAATGCTTGTAGTTTATCTACGATAATCCCTTCAACACGACGGTTTAAAAGATCACGATTAACTTCTATTGTTGTAGGATAGAGCTTAATATTTATTCCTTCAGAGGCATAATGATCTTCTGCATAGGCAGCTTGTGTTGTATTTGATTGTACGCCAAGATTTTTTCCCTTAAAAGCCTCTGCTGATATTTCTTTAATTTCCGAATCTTTTGTAACAATTAGAGCGAGTTCTGTGTTATAATAAGGGGCTGTGAAATCAATCCTTTGTAAGCGCTCTTCTGTGAGAGCAAGAGAAGCAATAATAGCATCGTATTTCTTTGCAAGAAGACCAGGGATCATTCCCTCAAAGTCTTGCGTAACGATGGTACATTCAATATTCATTTTTTCACAAAGTGCATAAGATATATCAACGTCAAAACCTTGGAGTTTGTTGTTTGAGTCCATGTAGCTAAATGGAGGGTAGGAACCTTCACTTGCAATTTTTAGTGTTTGAGTATGAGCCGATTGGGTGAACAGTGTTGCAGTTATTATAAGAGCGACTGCTAATAATTTCATTATGTTCTCCTATTGGATAAGCGGGAAAGTATAAGATAATCATGTATTCTATAATCTGCAAACTCTTCTAGGAGCAATGCAAAAATTTATTGTTATTCGTTTTTCTATCATGATGATGAAGAGCATTATCAAAAAATAATATTTATTTTATCAAGTATGGGGCTGCTCAAGACAGAAAAAAATAATTATTTCATTGATCATATTGCCTGGTTATTCTATTTATAATAAGTTTTTTTCGTCATTTTTTTGAAAGAGTACAGGATTTGGCTTTGAAAAAGATTATTGAATTTAAGCATGAAAAATTTAATTCTCAGAAAGATAAAATATTGCTCTCATTATTAATATTGTGAGATACCTTAGATATCAAGAAAATATATAAAGATGGCTCTTTTAATTAATGCGAATATTCATCTCCTTTAAAAATGACAGAAATTCTAACTTTTCAATCATTGTCTTGCGTCATTTATAAAGAGTTATGATAATATTTTTTAAGAAATAGATCGTCTCTTAAATTTCCGTTTGTATTGATATTTAGTAAATATCGAATGCAAAATATTTTTTCATAATTTTATTATAAGTTCCGTCTAAACGGATCGCTTTTATCGCTTCATTGAATTTATTTTTCAAATCATGATTGTTTTGACGTATTGCAATGGCAATGGGAAATTTTGTTTCTTCCAAAGTTCCTAGCAGTTGGCAGCAATCTTTTCCTTCATTGTTAAGCCAGTTTAGAGCGTGTATTTTATCAACGATAATTCCTTCAACACGACGACTTAAAAGATCACGAGTAACTTCTATGACTGTAGGATAGAGTTTAATGTTTGCTCCTTCAGAGGCATAATGATCTTCTGCATAGGCCGCCTGTGTTGAATTTGATTGTGCACCCAGATTTTTTCCCTTAAAAGCTTCTGCCGAGATTTCTTTAATGTCTGAATCTTTTCTAACAATGATAGTGAGTACTGTGTTATAGTAAGGGGCTGTGAAGTCAATTTTTTGTAAGCGCTCTTGTGTTGGAGCAAGAGAAGAAATAATAGCATCATATTTTTTTGCAAGAAGACCTGGGATCATTCCCTCAAAGTCTTGCGTAACGATAGTACATTCAACATTCATTTTTTTACAAAGTGCATAAGATATATCAATATCAAATCCTTTGAGTTCGTTATTTGAGTCAATGTAACTAAATGGGGGATAGGAAGCATCACTCGCAATTTTTAGTGTTTGAGCATGGGCAAATTGGGGAAACAGTGTCGCACTTATTATAAGAGCGACTGCTAATAATTTCATTATGTTCTCCTATTGGATAAGCGGGGGAGTATAAGATCGTCATGTGTTTTATAATCTGTAAGCTTGTCTGGAGCAATGCAAAAATTTATTATTAGTTTATTTTGCTATTATTACAATGAATGTTCATCAAATAAAGATACTCAATAGAGAGAAAAATAAATATCTCATTGATTATGTTGTATAAATTATTTATTGTGAGATGATTTCTCATCATTTTTTCTAGAATATAAGATTTAGCTTTGAAGAAAGATTATTTAAATTAAACATGAAAAGATTTTAGCTTTTATAGAAAAGACGAAAAAATATCATTCTCGTCATGGAATTGTGAGGTGTTTAGATATTAGAAGAAGTTTTTTTCTCATAAATACGATCTTTTTCTTATAAAAAAAATGGTTGAAAACAGGGGGTGAGTAAGAGGAATCCTTGATAGGAAGAACGTAGGCATAAAATAGAGTTTTCTATAGCATTTCATTGGTAATGTATTATTTTGCGTAGGAAAACTTTAAGAGTGCATTTTATGTTATTTCTTATCTTCTAAAGAAAAATAGCAATTATTTGGATAGAGTTATAAAGAGCACTTTAATTTTTTGTCATGCTTTAGAAGCGCAAGACAGAATTATACGGCTGCTTTTGAGTACGATTGTGTGACAGTGTTTCTAAACCTTTTATGGAATAATAGAAGGCCACTTCATTGAATGGAATGAGGATGTTAAGTTGGACTTTTTTCTTTTATTCTGTAAAAGTTACCAGAAATTTTTCTTCATAATTTTTGTGCTAATATGATAGCTATCAAAAAGAGCTCCCAAATTAGGTTTGCAAAAACACATCTTAAATAGTGTTAGTTCCATTTACAATAAAACCTCAGTTTAGTGAGGCTTTATTGATTGTTTTTTTCTTTAATTCATACGTTTATCGATAGGAACATATTCACGTATGGTATAACCCGTATAGAGTTGGCGAGGACGACCAATCTTTTGAGCAGGATCTTCAATCATTTCTTTCCACTGTGCAACCCAACCAACACTGCGTGCTAATGCAAAAAGAACAGTGAACATTTCGGTTGGAAAGCCTAAAGCTTTTAGTGTGATACCAGAATAGAAATCGACATTGGGATATAATTTTTTCTCTACAAAATATTCATCACTCAGAGCAATTTTTTCAAGTTCTATAGCGATATCAAGAAGTGGATCATCTTGAATGTTCAGTTCTTTTAAAACTTCATGACAGGTTTTTTGCATGATTTTTGCACGTGGATCATAATTTTTATAGACTCGGTGACCAAAACCCATAAGGCGGAAAGGGTCTTTTTTATCTTTTGCACGTGCAATGAATTCAGGAATTCTCTCAACGGAACCTATTTCTTGTAGCATCTTCAAGCATGCTTCATTGGCTCCGCCATGCGCTGGTCCCCAAAGGCATGCGACACCTGCTGCTATACATGCAAATGGATTTGCTCCTGATGACCCTGCAAGACGTACTGTGGATGTAGAAGCATTTTGTTCATGATCAGCATGAAGAATAAAGATTCGATCCATTGCTCTAGTCAGAACAGGGTTGGTTTTATATTCTTCACAAGGAACAGAAAAGCACATACGAAGAAAATTAGCAGCGTAACTAAGATCATTTTTGGGATAAACAAATGCTTGCCCGATACTGTATTTATAGGCCATAGCAGCAAGAGTTGGAACCTTTGAGATAAGACGAACAGAAGCAATCATTCTCTGTTGAGGGTCTGTAATATCAATAGAGTCATGATAAAATGCAGACATAGCTCCAAGACATGCGACCATGACGGCCATAGGATGCGAGTCACGACGAAATCCATGAAAAAAACGTGCGAACTGTTCGTGAACCATCGTGTGCTGCATAATACAACGGTCAAAGTCGTTTTTCTCTTGTTTTGTTGGGAGTTCACCATAGAGTAAAAGATAGCAACTTTCGAGAAAGTCTCCTTTTTCAGCCAGTTGATCTATAGGATAACCACGATAAAGCAAGAGCCCTTCATTTCCATCAATATAAGTGATTTTTGATTCACAAGAAGCAGTTGAGGTAAAACCAGGATCGTAAGTAAAAATATCTGTTTCTTTATAGAGAGAAGCAATTTCAATGACAGCAGGCCCACTTGTACCTTTACGCAGAGGAAGTTCTATTTTTTTATTATTTACTATAATATGTGCTTTATTCTCAGACATTAGATATTCCTTTCAGATACTTTCCCCTAAAAATCAAAATGCTGCTTCATCAGAGTGTGAGATCTATGATTGAAGCCTCTTCTCTACCTATTTAAAGGTAGATTTACCCTAAAAGTGAGCGCATGCAATCTAAAAAATATTTTATTTGCAATTTTACCAAATGTATATTTCCACGACTGAAAAAAGAAGTTAGTTTTCCGTTTGTGTAGAAACATTGGTACGTGAATGCTTATCGGATTAATAGGCTATGTACATATCGCTAACATGTGGTGGTGAGAAGTTGATCATTGATACGATTGAGTGATTCATCTCGTCCCAGTAACATGAGAACATCAAAGACTCCAGGAGAAGTTGGACGTCCTGTAAGAGCTGCTCGAAGTGGTTGTGCAATGGAGCCAAATTTGAGATCTTGTGTACACGCATAAGATCGAAGCTTTTCATCGAGCGTTTTTGTATCCCAAGAGTGGACTTCTTTCAGAGCAAGATAAACATCGTTTAAAATGGCTTGTCCATTTTTATCTAGGAGTGTTTGTGCTTTTTCGTCAAGTTGTAATGGTCGTTGTGTAAAAATGAAAGAAGCATTGTCAATGAGTTCGCACAATGTTTTTGAACGTTCTTTCAAATGTGGTATAGCTTTTAGAAATTGAACACGACGTTGTTCATCAAGTCTTTCTAAGATTTGTAAGCCACCTTCAATTTCTGGTAAAATACTAAGAGCAGATTCAAAAAGATCTTGATCATTGCTCATGCGTATATAATGCCCATTGATAGCATCGAGTTTTTTGAGATCAAAACGTGCTGCACCTTTATTAATATCATCAATATCAAACCAAGAAATCATATCTTCCATTGACATCAGTTCGTCATCACCATGACTCCAGCCCAGACGAACGAGGTAATTTCGCAAAGCAGCAGGAAGATAACCCATTGTCCGGTAAGCATCTACACCGAGGGCACCATGTCGCTTTGATAATTTTGCACCATTTTCACCATGTATAAGTGGAATATGTGCCATAACAGGAATATCCCATCCCATTGCCTTGAAAATAATTGTTTGGCGAGCTGCATTTGTGAGATGGTCATCACCACGTATAATGTGAGTGACTCCCATATCATGATCGTCAACAACTACAGCGTGCATATAAGTAGGTGAGCCATCAGAACGCAAAATAATAAAGTCATCGAGATCTTTATTAGGAAAGCGAACGTCACCTTGAACACGGTCGTGCACAATTGTTTCCCCATCTTGTGGTGCTTTAATGCGAATAACAGGTTTGATGTCTTTAGGCGTTTTAGAAATATCACGATCACGCCAACGTCCATCATAACGCGGTGGGCGACCTTCTGCACGGGCATTTTCACGCATTTCAGCCAGCTCTTCAGGAGAAGCATAACAATAATAAGCTTTGCCATCTTTTACCAATTGTTCTGCAACTTGACGATGACGTTGTGCGCGTTCGAATTGTGAAATAGGAGCTCCATCATAACTAAGTCCCATCCAGTGCAAACCGTCTATAATGGCTTTTACAGCTGCTTCTGTTGAACGTTCTCTGTCTGTATCTTCAATTCGTAACAGCATTTTACCACCGGTATGTTTGGCATAAAGCCAATTAAAGAGGGCCGTACGAGCACCTCCGATGTGAAGGAAGCCTGTTGGTGAGGGGGCAAAGCGGGTAATAACGGACACGGATCTCTTCCTTTAAAAATAAGATGTTATTTATAGGACTTTATAGAAGGATTATGTTAGCATAGCTGATGGAGGGTGCAATAGCCGCATTGCAAGTAAAGTGGGGATTTGCAGATGTTTGATAAAAATAAAGTTAAGGATGGTTTATCCATAAACGATGTTTCAGAAAGAAAAACATCGAGTCTGATATGGCAGAAAGCTTTTTCTCTCCGTTCTGATGCAAATAACGATACTTGTAAGAAACGAAAGATTTTTATCTTTGCACCTTTAAAAGATACAATAATTTTTTTCTGGGAATGGTTGGTCGATTGCATCGACAAAGAAATCTCTTGGGGAATTCTTTTCTCCTTAATTTTGGTCTTTTTTTCCATAGGTATCATTTTTTATTTTAGGTTAGAGCAGGAGCCCAATTGGGGGCAATTTGCCATGTTGATTAGTCTCTGCATTGCAATGTTGTATATTTTACGGTTCTATCGGAGAATTTGGATTCTGACAGGATTTCTGTTTTGTATTGTATTGGGTGCTTTGGCTGCAAAAATAGAAACATACCGGATAGCTACACCAATGCTGAGCAGCGACGTTATTACCACGCTAACAGGAAGAATTGTTTCTATTGAGTCAGGAAAAGGGGGAGAGTTTCGTTTAGTCCTAGATGTTTTGAGGACAGCAAAGCCTGTATTACGTCATAGCCTTCATCGTATTCGTTTATCGGCAAAACGCTTACCACATAGATCGGCAATTGGTGATGGGCTACAGGGAAAAGTCAAGATCCGTGCATTATCTGGGCCAGTGTATCCGGGAGGTTATGATTTTAGTTTCCATAATTATTTTAAAGGAATTGGTGCCCAGGGAGTTTATTTAGGAGAACCAATTAAAATATCCGTTTCACAGTCCAATAAAATATTTAATAGAGTTTTACAGAAAATTGAAAATTTACGAAACAATATAACCCAACGAATCCATAAGGCAATGGACGGAGAAAAGGGGAATGTTGCTGCTGCTCTTATAACGGGACAGCGAGCTGGTATTTCAAATGAGACAAATGAAGCATTGCGTGCGGCTGGATTAGCCCATATTTTATCAATATCAGGTTTACATATGGCTTTGTTGAGCAGCATAGTTCTTGTGAGTATCCGTGGTTTTTTGGCACTTTTTCCGGTTTTCTCATCTTATTATTCTACTAAAAAATTTGCTGCTATTGCTGCCTTAATGATAACAGCGTTTTATATGCTCTTGTCTGGTGTTGCCGTATCAGCACAGAGAAGTTTTGTGATGATTGCTGTTATGTTGGTTGCTGTTTTGTGTAATCGTTCTGCTGCAACAATGCGTAATTTCTCTATTGCAGGTTTGATAACTTTGGCTATTGCACCGCATGAAATATTAGGACCTAGCTTTCAAATGTCCTTTTCTGCTACTGCTGCTTTGATTGCTTTTTTTGATTGGTGGGGCAGGCAGTCATCTTATCGCATAAGAAAAACAACACCCTCTTATGTTGGAGCTGGAGTCATTCATTTTGCTCTCTTATCAATACTTTCCATATGTGCCTCTTCGTTTGTAGCGGGAACTGCCAGTGGAATTTATGCTGCTTATCATTTTTCTAATATTGCATTCTTGAGTATCATCAGCAATGCTTTAGCTTTACCTATAGTATCAATCTTCGTCATACCTTTTGGATTAATCGCAGTCCTTTCAATGTTTTGGGGCTTTGAATGGCTACCACTTCAAATTATGGGTTTTGGTATTGGTCTTGTGATAAAAATTGCTCATGCTATAAAATCTATTTCTCCTGTTTTAAATCCTGGATTTATGCCGTTATCTGCATTGGTCTTATTAAGTATAGGTTTAGTTGGACTGACTTTTTGTAAAACACCCATTAGGTTCTTTTTTAGTTTTTTTATTTTGTCTGGTCTTTTTGTTTGCTTTGTGCGTTCACCGATACAACTCATTATAGCAGATAATATGAAGCTCGTGGGTGTTATCGATGAAAAGAAGTTATATATTGATCGTCATCATATTTCTAAATTCACGACATCAATATGGGAAAAATTATTTCGTGTAAATGGGATGATCAAGCCAACAAAATATGGTCCGCCATTTCATGGACAGTTCATATGTGATCATAATGTATGCGCATCCTTATTAGCAAATGGATTAAAAGTAATTGTGTTGCATGGAGAAACAGATCAATGTTTAGAGGCAGATATTGTCATTAAGACATTTGCAGTGGATAATCAAACATGTAGTAAAAAGGCAAAAATAATATTTACTCTCCAACAATTGTTATCACGAGGGAGTGTTATGATTACTAAAAGTGGAGATATTATTTGGTCTTCGATGGGGTTTCGTAGACCGTGGAATATGCACAGGCAATATTCACAAAAATTGCATAGCCTGTAGTATTTTCCATCCTTTTTTGTGTTCACACAGCAAGAGAAAAATAATAGGTAGTTTTTTTTGATTATGCTTTTTTGCCGTGCGTTTCTCAATATTATGAAAATTGAGAAACTGCTTCCAATTTTCTTACGACAGCAATGTTTTTATATCTAAACACTTTGATAAGTTTGTAGCAAACTTTTTATGTGTGACCGCATCGAGGTGTGCAGAATAAAATGAAAAGATCAATAAATTTTTTTAAAGAGATAAAATTGTTAATTATTCTATTTTACTCTTATCATCTGTTTTTATAATTTATAATAATTAAAATCTCTTCTCAATCAAAAGGTGACAAATAAATTGATAACAGGTTGAAGTAATAGGCTACTTCATTATTATCGCATTGTGATAACTGTCGCTGATGGGACAAAAGGTAAAGTAATTCATGAATGTTCAGCAGTTAAAAGAAATGGCGGCTTTAAAAGCACTTGAATTTGTTGAAGATGATATGCGGCTTGGTATCGGATCTGGTTCGACAGTAAATGAGTTTATTCGCCTTCTTGGTGAGCGTGTTGCAAAGGGGTTACGGGTGACTGGTGTTGCTACCTCGCTCTATTCTGAACAACTCTGTCGTAAATTCGGAATACCTATCAGTACATTGGAGCAAATAACTGAGCTAGATCTTGATATTGATGGAGCGGATGAAATTGGTCCAGGGATGTCTCTCATTAAAGGGGGAGGTGGGGCATTATTACGTGAAAAAATTGTAGCATCGGCATCTCGTGCGATGCTTGTCATTGCGGATGAAACAAAGGTAGTAAAAGAACTTGGCGCTTTTGCATTACCCATTGAAGTTGATCCATTTGGTGTACATACTACACGCAAAGCCATAGAGAAAGTAGCGGGTGGTTTAGGGCTTTTTGGAGAAGTCGTCTTGCGAATGAATGGAGAAACGCCTTTTAGAACAGATGGCGGTCACTTTATTTTTGATGCATTTTGGGGATGTATTTTACAGCCCAAATCATTATCAGATGCGCTTCTTGCAATTCCTGGTGTTGTCGAGCATGGTCTTTTTTTAGGATTAGCTTCGCGTGCAATTGTCGCTATGGCTAATGGAGAAATAAAAATTTTAGAACCATTTGATTTTTAGAGAAGACAGTTTACATCAAGATATGTTAACACAGTAAAATATGAAAGATTTTGGATAAAATAACGAATTTAAATTATAATTGTTATCGGGGTAATCATTAATGAAAAAAGTATTTTCTTGTCAGCGTATCGTCGTATATTTCGGTGCAATTGCCGTTTTGGTTATGAATATAGGAATGTCTCATGCACAGGGTGTGAGTGAGCAACATTTAATTTCAGCCAGAAAAGCTATTAGTGCTATTCGTGCAACAGATCAATTTGATAGCTTTTTACCAAATGCAGCACGTGATCTCAAAGATGAACTCATGGGTGATGATCCCAATTTGGCAACTGCTATTTCTGATATTGTTGATAAACAGGCACTTGCTTTAGCTAAACGACGCTCTGATTTAGAAAAAGAGATTGCTCATGTGTATGCCAAATATTTTACTCAGCAAGAACTTGATGAGATCACGGCATTTTATAATTCTGATACCGGTAAGAAATTTTTGACAGAAGTTCCAAATCTTGCGCGTGATGCCTATTCTACGTTTGATACATGGCGTTCTGCTCTGATGCAGGATCTTGTAAAAAATGTAAAAAAAGAAATGTCCGAAACACTTAATTTGGATAACTCTCTTACGCCTGAAAAATCGAACTCTTCAGAAAATAAAAAATAGGTTGATTGATATCATTACAATCATAGGTGTTTTCTAGTTTATAACAAAAACGGTGGGTTTTCCGCCGTTTTTAATAAAAGTTGGTTCTTAAAAGACATTGCTCTATAAAAAAGTGATATTTGAAAACAAATAAAGACTTTTATTTGATAATGAATGATCATAGCCTATTGTTGTAAACATATAAGAAGGGATAGTTTGTGGGATCTTTTGACTTTGATTTATTCGTGATTGGAAGTGGCTCTGGTGGGGTACGCGCAGCACGCCTTGCTGGAGGACTTGGTAAGCGTGTGGCTATAGCAGAAGAATATCGTATCGGGGGGACTTGTGTTATTCGCGGTTGTGTTCCCAAGAAATTGTATGTTTATGCTTCACAATATGCAAAAGAATTTCGTAAGAGTGTTGGTTTTGGATGGAAATATGCGGATCCAATTTTTAGCTGGGAGAAATTAGTTGCGGCTAAAAATGAAGAAATATCAAGATTAGAAGGTCTCTATCGCAAGGGACTACAAAATAATAATGTTCATATTTATGAAAGCCGTGCTGTTTTTGTGGATGATCACACATTAGAGCTTTCTCTAACAGGTGAGCGGATAACCGCAGAAAAAATTCTCATAGCGACGGGGGCAAAAGTTGCACCAAGTACTGCAATACGAGGCAGTGGTTTGTGCCTTACTTCCAATGAAATTTTTGATCTTGAAAAACTCCCAAAATCAATAATTATTGTTGGTGGTGGATATATTGGTGTTGAATTTGCCAATATTTTTCATGAGTTAGGTGTACAAACAACGCTAATCCATCGTGGTGATTTAATTCTTCGTAAGTTTGACCATGATTTACGGCAATTGCTTCATGATGCAATGATTGAAAAAGGGATTTCTATTCTTTATGGGGTGACAGTCTCTCAAGTACAAGAGACAGGTGGTTGTTATGATGTCACTTTATCAGATGGACAAACGATCAATACCGATCAGATTATGTTGGCTACCGGTCGTGTACCAAATACAATGGGTTTAGGGCTTGAAAAAACTGGTATAGAAGTAAACGAATTTGGTGCAATTGTTGTTGATGAAAAAATGACAACGAATGTACCTCACATTTGGGCAGTTGGTGATGTAACAGGCCATATTCAATTAACACCTGTCGCAATTTATGATGCAATGTGTTTTGTTAAGACTGCATTTGAGAACGTACCTACTATACCTGATCATGATTTAATTGCAACAGCGGTTTTTTCGCAGCCTGAGATTGGAACGGTTGGTCTTTCAGAAGAGGATGCGATTCAGCGTTATAAGCGTCTTGAGATTTATCGTACAGTTTTTCGTCCTATGCGCAATATTCTTTCCGGAAGTTTGGAAAAAATGCTTATGAAACTTATCGTTGATGGTGAAAGCCGCATTGTTGTTGGTGCGCATATTTTAGGAGAAAATGCTGCTGAGATGGCACAACTTGTTGGTATAGCTCTTAAAGGAAAACTAACGAAGGATATTTTTGATGAGACTATGGCACTGCATCCAACGATGGCAGAAGAATTGGTAACAATGTATAAACCAAGTTATGTATATGAAAATGGGAAGAAAATAGAAGAGCATAAATTATAATAAGCAGCAAAGTTTTTAGTATACTAAGCTTATGCGCTTAAGCTCTGGAGAGAGTGCAAATGATAAAAGAATGGACACCAAGCTCTTGGAGAACAAAGCCAGTTAAACAAGTTCCAGCTTATCCGAATCAGACTGTATTAGCAGATGTTGAACGAAAGCTACGGAGTTATCCTCCTTTGGTGTTTGCAGGTGAGGCACGTGATTTGAAAAATGAATTAGCCGCTGTTACACAAGGTCAAGCTTTTTTATTACAAGGAGGTGATTGTGCAGAAAGCTTTGCAGAACATGAGGCTGATAATATTCGTGATTTTTTTCGTGTATTTTTACAAATGGCGATTGTTTTAGCTTTTGGCAGCTTTAAGCCTGTTGTTAAAGTCGGGCGCATTGCTGGTCAGTTTGCAAAACCACGTTCTTCAGACATGGAACATAAAGGGGGAGTTGAGCTTCCCTCTTATCGAGGAGATATTATTAATGGCATTGAATTTAAGTCGGATTCTCGTATTCCTGATCCGCAACGAATGTCTATGGCTTACCGCCAATCTGCAGCAACACTCAATCTACTGCGTGCTTTTTCACAAGGAGGATATGCCAATTTAGAAAATGCTCATGCATGGATGTTGAGCTTTGTTTCTCAAAGCCCTCAGGGAGAACGTTATGAATTGTTAGCAGAGCGTATTTCTGAAGCGATTGATTTTATGCGTTCTATAGGGATAACCTCTAAAACAAATTCTTCATTACGTGAAACATCTTTTTATACCAGTCATGAAGCTCTTTTGCTTGGCTATGAAGAGGCTTTGACGCGGATCGATTCAACCTCTGGAGATTGGTATGCAACTTCTGGCCATATGTTATGGATTGGTGATCGTACACGTCAGGTTGATCATGCTCACGTTGAATATTGCCGCGGTATTAAAAATCCCCTTGGATTGAAGTGTGGTCCTTCACTTGAGCCTGATGAGCTTCTGAGATTAATTGATATTTTAAATCCTGAGAATGAACTGGGACGGTTAACGCTTATTACACGCTTTGGTTATGATAAGGTGGAGCATTATCTGCCTAAATTGATCCGTGCAGTTGAATGCGAGAAGCGTGCGGTGATATGGTCATGTGATCCAATGCACGGTAATACAGTGACTTTAAATGGCTATAAGACACGCCCCTTTGATTATGTTTTAAAGGAAGTAGAGAATTTTTTTGCAGTGCATTATGGGGAGGGAACTTATCCAGGGGGCATTCATATTGAAATGACAGGTCGTGATGTAACCGAATGTACAGGTGGAGCACATGCTATTTCTGTTGAAGATTTATCTGACCGCTATCATACACAATGTGATCCGCGATTAAATGCAGATCAAGCATTAGAATTGGCTTTTCTTGTTGCTGAACTTCTTAAAAAAAATCGTTGTACTGATTCAGTGGCTCTTGCTGCCAATGGTTAGACAAAAATGGTATAGCATTTTTTATTTTACGACTTATAGGAAAATAGATTCTTTGGAAAAAGAAATGTTTCTGATAATTACAACAGAGTTGTGGTCACCAAACAGATGAAATGATACAAAGGCTTATGAAAAATGATTTTCGGGTAGCAATTGCCCAATTAAATCCTGTTGTCGGTGATATTGAGGGAAATCTTTCTCTTGCTGTAATGGCGCATCAGCAGGCGAAGGAAGAGGGTGCTGATCTTGTTTTATTCACGGAGCTTTTTATAAGTGCTTATCCACCGGAAGATCTTGTTCTTAAACCCGCTTTTATCAAAAGATGCGAAGATGCTGTTAAAAAATTAGCAAAGATAACAAAAGAGGGACCAGGAATTATCATTGGTCTTCCGCTAGAGCGTAATGACAAAAATTACAATGGAGTTGTCCTTCTTGATGAAGGACGAATTGTTTTTGAAAGCTTGAAGTTTGATTTACCTAATTATGCTGAATTTGACGAAAAGAGGCTATTTTCTCCAGGTTTTCGTCCTGAGCCTATCGCCTATCACGGACTAAAACTAGGTATTGTGATTTGTGAAGATATTTGGAATGATGCTTCTCTTTGTGCAGAACTTGCTAATAAAGGGGCTGAGGTTATTCTCGTCCTTAATGGGTCTCCCTATCAACGTGATAAAACACTAAAACGAATAGAAGTTGTGCGTAAGCAAGTTCTTCAATCCGGCATACCGGTTATTTATGCTAATCAAATTGGTGGTCAGGATGAGCTGGTTTTTGATGGGGGATCTTTTGCGTTGAATGGGCAGGGAAAAATCGTATTTCAAATGAAACATTTTGAAAACCATATTGCTGTAAGCCATTGGCAACGAAAAGAGACAGGGTGGCAATGTATTTCTGGTCCAAATGAAAATCTTCTCAATGGGTTAGCTGCTGATTATCAAGCTTGTATTTTGGGGTTGAGAGATTACGTCAATAAAAATCGTTTTAAGGATGTTGTTCTTGGTCTTTCAGGAGGAATTGATTCAGCTCTTTGTACGGTTATGGCGGTAGATGCCCTTGGTGCTGAAAGGGTTCGCACCGTAATGATGCCTTATCATTATACTTCACAAAATTCATTGCAAGATGCCAAAGAATGTGCAGATCTTTTAGGGTGTCGTTATGAAGTGATACCAATTGTGCAACCTGTTGAGGTTTTTTTGAATATAATGTCGCCTGTTTTTTCAGGCTTGCCATCTGATGTGACAGAAGAAAATCTTCAAAGTCGTATACGTGGCACGGTTTTGATGGCGCTTTCAAATAAATTTGGTTCAATGCTGGTAACGACAGGTAATAAATCGGAAATGGCTGTAGGATATGCTACACTTTATGGTGATATGAATGGAGGTTTTAATCCTCTTAAAGATATTTATAAGACACAGGTCTATGCATTGGCACAGTGGCGCAATAAAAACCACTTACAAAATTTAAGGGGACCAGAGGGAATTGTGATCCCTTCTTGTATTATAGAAAAGGCACCTTCTGCAGAGCTTCGGGAAAATCAAAAAGATGAAGATTCTCTTCCTCCTTATCCTGTCTTAGATGATATCTTGCAGTCTCTTGTGGAAGATGACATGAGTGTTTATGATATTGTTAAACGTGGGTATTCACGCGAAACGGTTGAGAAAATTGAAGATCTTCTCTATAGTGCAGAATACAAAAGGCGACAATCAGCGCCCGGCGTAAAAATCAGTGACAAGAACTTTGGACGTGATCGTCGTTATCCTATAGTCAATCGTTTTCGCGATAAGAATTGAGTGTTGTTTTTATGGTAAAAGTTCGTTTTGCACCCTCTCCAACAGGTTATATTCACATTGGCAATATCCGTAGTGCCCTTTTCAACTGGCTTTATGCACAAGCGCATAATGGAACATTTATTTTGCGCTATGATGATACGGATGTTGAACGTTCTAAACAGGAATATATTGATGCTATTGCAGTTGATCTTGAGTGGCTTAATATTCAACCGGATGAGGTTTATTATCAATCTAAACGGTTTCCTCGATATGATGAAGTTGCAGAAACTCTCAAACAAAGTGGTCTTCTTTATCCCTGTTATGAGACTGCAGAAGAATTAGAGCGGCGTCGTAAAATCCAGCTTTCTCGTAAATTGCCTCCTATTTATGATCGTTCTGCATTGAAATTAACAGTAGAGGATCAAAAACTATTTGAATCGCAAGGTCGTAAACCGCATTGGCGTTTTCTTCTTCCTAATTTTGAAAATAATCCTTTACAAACAAAGCGAACAGAAATTTGCTGGGATGATGCGGTAAAAGGGAAGCAGACAATTGATTTGGCATCTCTTTCAGATCCTGTTCTCATTCGTAAAGATGGAAGTTATCTTTATACATTACCCTCTGTCGTTGATGATATAGATATGGCCATTACACACATTATTCGTGGCGATGATCACATTACCAATACTGGTGTTCAGATTGCTCTTTTTAAAGCTCTTGGTGCAGAATTACCAATCTTTGGCCATTTCAATTTATTGACAACAGTTTTAGGAAAAGGACTATCAAAACGGAACAATGATCTTTCTATTCGCTCTTTACGAGAAGAAGGATTTGAATCTATAATTATTCAATGCCTTGCGGTTTTGATTGGAACATCGCAAAATGTGCATCCCTATCCGCATCAAGCAGTACTTTTAAAACATTTTAACCTGCAAGATACGTCGAGATCCGTTGCAAAATTTGATATTACTGATCTTTCTACTTTAAATAGTCATCTCGTCCATGAATTAACTTATGCAGAAGTTAAAACACGCCTTGAAAGTCTTTCTATTGAGGGAGAAAAGGCGGAGTGTTTTTGGAATGTGATAAGAAGTAATATTGATAAAGTGAATGATGCTATCTTATGGTGGGAAATTATTCATGATGATAAGCATTTTGATACAGTGCTGGTTGAGGATTATACATTCGTTCGTCAGTCACTCGATTTCTTGCCTGAAGGTGTGCTGAATGATGAAAGCTGGACAGTTTGGACGAAAGCATTAAAAGAAAAAACAGGTCGTAGTGGGAAAGCTTTGTTTATGCCATTACGTCAGGCTCTTACTGGAATGGATCATGGTCCTGAAATGGGCAGACTTTTGCCACTTTTAGGGCGCGAGAAGGTGATAAAAAGATTGACTCTTCAAAGCGGATAAGAGCAACGTTTTAAAAACATTTTATTTTTTGTCTTTTCAAAGAAAAGAATTTTTCTGTTTAATTGCGGGTCTTTATGAGCATAAATGCTGGAATATCATCACCAAATCCAGAGGGAGAAGACATCTTGTTTTTTCGAGAGTGGTGTTGTTCAGAGGGCTTTGCTTTATTCTTTTCAGATTGAATATAATCCGCTTTATCATCTTTTAAATTCTTTTTAGTTTGAACGATAGGTCTTTTTGAAGCGGTTTTCTGTAATGATTTTGGAAATTTTTTCTTTAAAATGATCTCTTCTTCTTGATCATCAGTTGTTAATGTAGAGAGATCTCCATTGAGCCATTCAATTTTTTCGTTACTCATTTCTTCAATGGCACTAATATATTTTTGATCAGCTTTTGTAACAATAGTAAAAGCTTTTCCGCTACGGTTTGCACGTCCTGTACGACCAATTCGATGAATGTAGTCTTCAGCATGTGTAGGAACGTCATAGTTGAAAACATGGCTTACAGCTGGGATATCAAGTCCACGGGCAGCAACGTCAGAAGCAACAAGAAGTTTAAGTTTATTATTTTTAAAATCGGTTAGGGTGTTTGTACGCGAATATTGGTCCATATCTCCATGAAGTGCGCCTACACTAAAATTATGTCTTACGAGTGATCTAAAAAGTTCAGAAATATCTCTCTTTCTATTACAGAAAATAATAGCATTTTTAAGTTCATCGCCTTCATTATGAATAAGTTCTCGTAAAACCGCTCTTTTATCCCACGACTTATTTCCAGATTTGACGAGCCGTTGTGTAATCGTACTTGCTGTTGAGGAGGCTTTTGTAACTTCAATAGATACAGGAGCATGTAAAAATTGCTTTGTCAGTTTGCTGATTTCTGGCGCCATTGTTGCAGAGAAAAACAAAGTTTGCCGTGTAAAAGGCGTTAATTTACAGATGCGTTCAATATCAGGAATAAATCCCATATCCAACATGCGATCAGCTTCATCAATAACAAGAATTTCAACTCCCATGAGGAGCAATTTACCGCGTTCAAAATGATCAAGAAGGCGTCCTGGTGTTGCTATAAGTACATCAGCACCCCGTTCAAGTTTACGGTCTTGCTGTTCAAAGGAAACGCCACCAATCAACAATGCAACATTTAAACGATGATTTATTCCATATTTATCAAAATTTTCTTCAACTTGGGCTGCAAGCTCCCTTGTTGGTTCTAGTATGAGAGTACGGGGCATTCGTGCTCTCGCACGACCTTTTTCAAGTAATGTAAGCATAGGTAAAACAAAAGAAGCAGTTTTCCCCGTTCCTGTTTGAGCAATTCCTAAAACATCTTTTCTTTGAAGGACATGGGGGATTGTCTCACTCTGAATAGGTGTTGGAACTGTATATCCCACTGATTTTATGGCTTTAATAACCTTTGTGGAAAGACCGAAATCATCAAAACTGTTTAAAAGTGCTATCATTTTTTTATCAATTGCTTTGCGATTTTAGTTTCGCTACTGAATTATTCGTGAAATTAAATATTACACTACTCTGGAGGGGTTAAGGCGACTTCACAAAAAAGTCAACTATAACAGCCATATACACATAGAGAGCATAATACAATATTTAATAGCGAAATTGTTCTGATAAAATACGCTCATCCCATGAATGATTAGCATCAAAAAGAATTGAAGCTGTTATTTCTGTTGCTGTTAAAATAGTGACGGAGTGAACAGATTTAACTTCAACATTATCAGCAGCTGCATTGACGGGACGTTTATCAGCTTCGAGCATATCAAAGCGTATTTTTGCCGTATTGGGAAGCAATGCACCATGCCAACGTCGTGGACGAAAGGGACTAACGGGAGTGAGTGCCATAAGTGGAGCCATGAGGGGTAAAATAGGTCCTTGTGCGGATAAATTGTATGCTGTAGATCCTGCTGGTGTGGCAACAAGAATACCATCACAAATTAATTGTTCCATGCGTATATTGTCATCAATGCTAATGCGAATTTTTGCTGCTTGATAGGATTGACGAAAAAGAGAAACTTCATTAATTGCTAACGCTTCAATGGTTCCTTGACATTCAGCTTCTGCAATCATACGTAAGGGATGAATTTCCTTTTTATGCGCGGCAGCAATGCGATTTGGCAATTTCTTTTCATGAAATTCATTCATAAGAAATCCTACAGAACCTTGATTCATACCATAAATAGGTTTTCTTGTGTCCATAATGTCTCGTACCGTTTGTAACATTGTTCCATCACCACCGATTGCAATAACAACGTCAGCATCTTCGAGAGAAGCATTTCCGTATGCAGAAATTAATTTATCAGTAGCTTTTATGGCTTCCTCAGTTTCAGCAGAAATGAAATGGAAGCGATTTGGTAATGTAATCATTAAGAATTATCCTGATATTCACAGTTTATTTTTTAGTCTATTTAGGGGGAGTTTTGAAGCTGTATCATAAAAAAACATTTTTGTAAGAAAAAGCATTATGTCTGAAAATTGATTTGTTTCAGGTAATATATCATAGCGGAAAAGGATAAAAAAATTGTATCGTAATATAAACCATGAACACCTATTTAAAAAAGAATAAGAATTCATTATTGCAGCTGAGAGTATGATCAGTTAAAAGATTACTGTTCAATTGTAAGCACCCGTAGCTCAGCTGGATAGAGCGCTGCCCTCCGAAGGCAGAGGTCACAGATTCGAATTCTGTCGGGTGCACCACACTTTTTCGTTCTATCTCGTATTATTTTTGTGAGCATATGATCTGAGAAGAAATAAAACTTTTTTATTAAAATAGTTGTGAGAATTCTCTGTTAAGTTATGTACGAAAAACAAATAATTTTAGAAGAATACGTTTTTTGTGTTTTCTATGTAGCCTTTTCTGTTCAGTATGTTGAATATTGGATTAAAGAAAGGGGTATGTTATGAAAGCGTTCAGCATATAAAACCATTCTCCTTTGTTATTTCTAATATCTTCCTTTATTTCGATAGATAGAGTAAATAACTTCTTTATTATTCGCTTGAAAAAATATTTTATAAAAATTATTGGTAAAGCGGTATCAGTTTATAGTTATCTTATTAAAATGGGCAATTTTATTGTCTGCTACTTTTTCTTTTTCACCATAAAGAAAATTACCCTTTTTGTTACATGAGCATTTTTATCACTTTGATCGCAAATTTGCAAAGTGTTGACTAAAAAATAAATATTATTATCATAATGATTTAAATATAAAATTCATAAAAATATAGATATTGAAATATGTATTATTAATACAATTTCATAATCTTATTTTTTTTGTTATTTATCTTAACTTATATTTAAGTATAATTAATTTATAATTTGTATTATGACTAAACTATAATTATTTTTATTGATATTTTTAAATATATCAATTTACTGAATTTTTATTAATTATGGGGGGATTTATGCCAAAAAATATAAGCAAATTCTTCAAATAACACAAAACAAGTTTTGGCTAGAGCTGAGAAGATATGTATCAAGGATTTCTCTAAGAAAATAAAGACAAATAATTGATTTTGCTGTTTATAATTTAAAGAAAAAATGAACAGAATTTATTTATTTGATTGGTTTGAATTCTTCTCAAAGAGTATCCATAGCTTTTTATATTTTTATAGAGAAGCCTAATGATATTAAGTATCATATAAAATAAACAAGAAAGAAAATTATGACAATTATATTAAAACCGGGTGAGGTAACACTTAGTGAACTCAAGACTATTTATTTCAATGATGAAATAAGCAAACTTCACAGTGATACATATTTATCTATTAAAAAAGGGGCTGAGCGTATTGCTGAAATTTCTGCGGGGAGTGAGCCAGTTTATGGCATCAATACTGGTTTTGGTAAATTAGCTTCGATTAAAATTGGTGCAAGCGATGTTGCCATTTTACAAAGAAATCTTATTTTGTCACATTGTTGTGGGGTAGGAGAACCTTTAGCTGAAAATATTGTACGCTTGATAATGACTTTAAAGCTTCTTTCTTTGGGAAGAGGAGCTTCTGGTGTTCGTTTAGAATTGATACATTTGCTAGAAAATATGCTTGCAAAAGACGTTATTCCTGTCATTCCTGAAAAGGGTTCTGTTGGTGCATCGGGTGATCTTGCCCCACTTGCTCATATGGCTGCTGTTATGATGGGAGAGGGAGAAGCATTTTTTCAAAACACGCGCATGAGTGGAGCTGCAGCTTTAGAAAAAGCAGGGTTATCTCCTATTATTTTACAGGCAAAAGAAGGTTTAGCTCTTATTAATGGCACCCAAACATCGACAGCACTTGCTCTTGCAGGTCTTTTTCGTAGTCATCGGGCATTGTGTGGTGGACTTCTTGCAGGGGCTTTGACAACAGATGCTATCATGGGATCAACAGCACCATTTCATCCCGATATTCATACTTTACGAGGTCATTATGGACAGATTGCTGTATCACAAACATTAGAAAAGCTTTTAAAGGATTCAGGAATTCGAGCTACACATTTACGTGATGATGATCGTGTACAAGATCCTTACTGTATACGTTGCCAACCACAAGTTATGGGAGCATGTTTTGATGTTCTTATCGCAGCAGCAAAAACACTTATTATTGAAGCAAATGCGGTTACAGATAATCCATTGATTTTAAGCGATGGTGCAGTGATATCGGGGGGAAATTTTCATGCTGAACCTGTAGCATTCGCTGCTGATCAAATTGCTCTTGCTTTATGTGAAATTGGCTCTATTTGCCAAAGGCGTATTGCTCTTATGGTTGATCCAGCAGTTTCTTATGGACTGCCAGCTTTTTTAGCGCAAAATGCTGGTCTTCATTCAGGTTTTATGATTGCTGAAGTAACCGCTGCAGCTTTAATGTCTGAAAATAAACAAATGGCACATCCTGCTTCTGTAGATTCAACGCCAACATCCGCAAATCAGGAAGATCACGTTTCAATGGCTTGCCATGGTGCTCGCCGGTTATTGGCAATGAGTGAAAACCTTTTTACCATTATTGGCATTGAAACACTTGTTGCAGCACAAGGAATTGAATATCGTACACCTTTGAAAACAAGTTTCTTCCTACAGTCTGTTATGGAGCATCTACGCAAAAATATTGACACTCTTAAGGAAGATCGCTACATGGCTCCAGATCTTCATAAAGCACATATGCTTGTACGTGAAGGGCACTTATTATCCATTTTACCAGAAACAATTTTTCCTCCATTGTATCCCCAATAATATTTGTTTTTAAAGTTTATAAAGAAAGCCATTTAACTGTTGGCTTTCTCATGCAACGTTTGTGGCTTCATAATGATACTTTGCACAACTAAATAAATCTGTGATCATTTATTTGCTGATTATATTGAAAAGGCATTTCCTGTTATATTGCCAACATTATCTTTACGATGATGTGATTTACTAAAACAAGCTTATAAGAAGAAATATTTTTAAGATTTTCTAAATATTTATATAATGTTCTTTTTCTGTATTAAATTTTCTAATGTATAAATCTATATTATTCTTATTTATACAAA
The DNA here is from genome assembly GCF_028618515.1 of Bartonella sp. ML69XJBT. Taxonomy (GTDB): domain Bacteria; phylum Pseudomonadota; class Alphaproteobacteria; order Rhizobiales; family Rhizobiaceae; genus Bartonella. The sequence goes on along the minus strand of NZ_JAQITB010000007.1, from coordinate 48,093 downwards.
GTAAAGTTAATATTTTTATTATCTATATTTTTGTATTTAGATCCTTATGCGTTTAATATTTACTTATTTGTTATTTAAAATAAACATAAAGGAAAAAGAAATGTTTGCAAAAAATAAATTATCTATTCTAACAACTGTCATTTTGTATTTTTTATCAATCGTAGAGGTTCATGCAAAAATTTGGAGAGATAGATCTCAAGAGAATATTTTCATTACCGTGGGGACACAAAGGAAAGATATTTTTTGTCAAAGAACAAATAAAACATTTATTACTATTTCAGATCAAAGTTCTAGAGAAAATGGTAAATCTATTATTGAGCAAAAAATTGAAAAGGTTATTTTTACCGCAATAGCTGTTTTTCTTGGAGGAATCGCATTGAAGACGGTTACAGTCTTTAAGAGATGGGTAGGTGCTAGATTTTCGCAAGCTTTTGAAAATTGGCGGGATTCACTCTATCACTGATTAAGTTATAGCGTTGCATATTAGCAAGTTGTTTTATAGGCTACTATGTATAATTTTTATTGTTATGAGCTAAAAAGTAAGAGAATTTGCGAAAATAACAAAAACAATTAACATACTTATGCCCAACTAGTATGGTAGAAGCTTGAGAGCTTCTATTTTTCTGTAAAAAATAGAAAATACGAAACGAATTAAATGACAATTGTAAAAAAATCATTATTATCTCAATGAAATGATACACAATTGTAGGCTATAAAAAGTTTGGATCATTCGCAATAAAAGTATTTTTCATTACCTAAGACAAAGTGTCTAGCGGGTCAGTGTTTTATACTTTTTAAAATATATTTTTGAGAGAAATATGAAGCTGTATTTATCATAGAGTTGGTGCTGTAGTGCGAGTTTTATCAAAATTCAATGAAGAAGGAAAAAAATGGCAATAAATGAACTGAAACGGGGCATGAACAAGCGTCAAGTTATTTTTTTAGCTCTTGGCTCTGCTATTGGTACAGGTCTGTTTTACGGATCAGCACAAGCGATTAAGCTTGCTGGTCCAAGTGTTTTGATTGCCTATTGTATTGCTGGTTTAGCTATTTTTATGGTTATGCGAGCGCTTGGAGAGATGATTATTCATAATCCAATGCCCGGTTCTTTTGCTCGTTATGCTGCAAATTACATATCACCGTTGGCTGGTTTTTTAACGGGATGGACATATGTATTTGAAATGATTCTTGTTGGTTTAGCTGATATTACAGCTTTTGCAACTTATATGGGGTTTTGGTATCCTCATGTTGCACCTTGGATATGGGCACTTAGTATTACACTGATTATTACAGGGATTAATTTAGCAGCAGTAGAAGTATATGGTGAACTAGAGTTTTGGCTATCCTCCATTAAAATTATTGCTATTATTGCAATGATTATTTTAGGGCTAGCAATAATTTTATTTGGCTGGGATACAAATACGAATTCTTCTATTATCAGTGTTCATAATTTATGGGAAAATGGTGGTATTTTTCCCAATGGCTGGTTTGGTTTTTTTGCTTGTTTTAGTGTTGTTGTCTTTGCTTTTGGTGGTATAGAAATCATAGGGATGACAGTGATGGAAGTACAAAATCCTCATCAAACAATCTCAAAGGCAATTAATTCTACTCCAGTTCGTGTTTTGCTTTTTTATATCATGACGTTAGCTATTCTAATGTCCCTTTATCCTTGGAATAAAATTGGTCTTATGGATAGTCCTTTTGTTGCAATTTTTGAAAATCTTGGAATTTCATATGCAGCGAATATTTTGAACATTGTTATTGTTACAGCAGCTATTTCGGCAATGAATAGTGGAATGTACGGTGCTTGTCGCATGATACATGGATTATCGCAAGAAGGTTATGCTTTAAAAAAATTTCAACATTTATCAAAAAACGGTATACCAATTCTTGTTATTTTGTTGATCTTTATCATCTTCCTTCTTGGTGTTGTCCTTAATTATTTTTACCACGAAGGACTCTTTTTTCTTATTGCAGCAATGGCAACATTTGCAACGGTTTTTGTCTGGATGATGATTTTACTTTCGCAAATTTTTATGCGGCTTAGAATATCTAAAGAAGTACAGTGTAGTTTAAAATTTCCAATTCCATTGTGGCCGATAGGATCAGTTTTTTCTGTTTTATTTATGATTTTCATCTTTGTTCTGTTATGGTTTTTCGATGATACACGGCCAGTTTTGATCGTGGGTGTTAGTTGGATTATTTGGCTTGTTATTTGTTTTTATGTACTTAAAATTTACAATCTAAAGAAAAAGCAAAATGAATTAAAATAGCAGCAAAGGTTAAATAAAAAAACGAATTGAAACTTCAAAGGAAAAGACGTTTGCTAAACACCCTCCAGAAATTAGGAAGAGTTTTTTCATCACCATTTTTGTTTTGAAGATGTTTTTATACTATCATTAATAACTACTGCAAGTCTACATAGAATATAAACAGTAAAGACGAATGAATATTATGGATCAACACTTTTATAAGTAAAGATAGCTACTAAGAATTTTAACAGTGCATAATTTAATCAGACTTTATAATTATATTTATTTATAAATATAATATATTTAAATTTATTTTTAAAAGTAATAAATAAAATTAATTATTGATACTGATAATAACTAATAATTTATGTATTTTTTCTTTTCCATACATGTGCAATATTGTTCTATCAGTTTTATTTAAAAAGCAGGCTTTGAATTTTGTTATATTTTGACAAGCCAATTCTGTTATATCAGAATATCAATGATAGTATAATATCTGAAGTTTCTGGAGAATAACTTCTTTTCTCTTACCAACTCAACACAAGAAGCACAAGATTTGTTGAAAAGAAATGGCCAATATAAGATTGAAATTTTACGCCTATAGTCCCAGTGGACGGACAGGGCAATAAGAATAAAAAAGTGTACAGGATAACAGGCAAAATAAGTGATAATCTTTATAGATGCGGCATCGCATGCTCTGTGGCTAGGGCAGGTGAGTTAGATTAGCTGAGTGGAGGAAAATACGCCTCTGTCAGTTTTGATGAACATAAAGATAATTTTGTACTAGATAGATCGGCAATAATGTTTGATCTACAAAACAGTTTAAGCAAATGGCAATTAATAGAAAAAAGCATTCACCAATATTGCAGATCCTAACAGTATCCATGCTTGTTTTGGAGATGAATGCGATATTCTAAAGACTTTATGGTTTTTTCCCATCGTGGACAAATTTATTTGAAGGGGAAAAATGAAATAAATTTTTAAATTATTAAAAGCTGTAACTTTGTTATTTATGGCAAGATGTTATTTAGAAGGAGCTTACACGACATCGATAAAGATATGTGAGAAGTTTCTTGCAGATTTACTGAGAGAGAAAAAGCACTTTTAAAATGTAGTATGCCCCCTATAGTATTGATCCAGAAAATCAAAACTAAGGAGCAACACATATGTTTCCATTAATGCTTGCATGGTTCAAGCGAAATTTTTGATAAATGTGGAAAACTGAGTTGGTATAAAATTTTGAACTTCTCATTTGTCATCCTAGCACCCTCATCCTTCAGATGAAATATTAAAAAGTGCTTAAATAGTTCTTTTTATAAAAGCATTCAGAATAATACAAATGTCAGACTTTAAGTCTTATTGCTAATAATCATCAATAATTTTTATATTCTTTTTTCTTATCTGTGTAGAATTGTTTCCCTAATCCATCAATTCAACTCTAGACTGTTTTGAAAAACTAGGATAAAAAATTAGTAGGATTATAAGCCTTTTTATCTTAAATAAGTCCATTAAAAGAGGGGGGGGAAATGAAAAAAATCTTGAAATTATTAAGCGCCATAACTCTTTTAGGCACGGCTGGATGTATTAATCAACCGTCTCCATCAGCCTTGGCATTATGGGAAAAACCAGGTGTTGATAAAGCTACTATTCAACAGGCTCTATCAAAATGTGGTTGGAAACCAGTTTATGCTTCGCCTGAAGATACAAATTCGCGTGTGAGTGAGTTTGCATCAATTTATGAGTGTATGTCTAAAGCAGGTTATCAGTACAAGTTACAGGATTCAAAGAGCATTTATTTTGTAGAAGCTCCACGAAGTGATTCATTTTTAACCAATCTCATGATAGCAGGATATCAGCAATTTATGGACAATGATAACTTTGGTGTGTCCAATGCAACAAAAAAAGAACGCGCTTTATTAATGCATTTTGAGAATGAAAAACGACATCAAAAAGCAAGAAAAGTTTTACAAAAGCAATCTTCAGCATTACGCTCATCACTTTAAAAAGTGACCGGATCAAAAATACCAATGGGGAGAGAAAACTAAAATAGTTCTTTCTCCCAAAATAGAGGTAAAGTTCCATTAGACTAAAAATCAGCAGTGGCATTATTACTAGCAATAAAGCGTATAAACTTTATAGCAAAGGAGAAAATTTCTTTGATTGAGTGAGTGACAGATAAGGAATTGGCAATATAACAAAAAGGCTAAACCCTGAAATAAGGAGGCTTCTGTCAATATGGTGTGTGCTTCTGTTAATGTTACAATTGCTTTTCAATTTGAGAAAGCACAAGATATTTTCTTGTATATCTACTGTGGTAAGAAACAAAATAGAAGACGGCTATGTTTATCAGCATGGAAGTCCTAGAGGGTAATATCCATGGTGTTGTTTAAAAAGAATAAGGCGTGTTAGGCAAAAATTGCTTGATACAACTATCTTGATTTTTTTATGTTCCCGACAGTTTGTTTTATTTAGACCCACCATATCTTGTAAAAAAGTCTTATAGCTCTGGAAATTTTATTGAAAATGATTTTGTGAGCATGGCAAAAATTCTCAAAATTATCCAAGGCGAATTGGTATTGAGTCTGAATGATTATGATTCAATGCGAGAGATCTTTAAGGATTTCGATTTTTTAGGAGTAGAGACCCTCTGGATATCTGGTACAGTAAAAAATACCTCAAAAAGAAGTGCTATTTCACAATAATTGAAAAGAATCTCAAAAAGATTTATTATAAACAGAAAGATAATACTTCATTTTAACAGGACTTTTTAGATGGTTAGATAATTTGGTAAGATTTTTACACAAACTTCGTATGGATTACTCAGAACGCCTTTTAAATATGGCTAAAAATAGATATATCTGTATCATTTTTATTTTCTGTAAAAGTAGGAAGAAAATCAGTAACCGGTTAGCACGGAAGATAAGACTTATAGAGTTTTATGGCTTGAATCACTTATGTGCTGAAAAAGCCTTCTAATCCATTGAAACATGAAGCTGTTAACGCGTTTTATTAGAATATTAAATGATTTACCCAAAAGAACTTGCAAAATTCAACGAAAAATTAGGAATAATTTGGCAACAATGTTTTTTGTTGAGGCACGTTGAAAACGTCCTATTCCATAGCTTTTACTTTGATATCTCTCATGTTTAAGAACATGAGTTAAACTCAAAACTTATAGTTTAACATAAGGAAAATGGTGCCCCCAGAGAGACTCGAACTCCCGACCCCCTGATTACAAATCAGGTGCTCTACCAACTGAGCTATAAGGGCATAACCACGTACGAGGTAGCACAAACTCACAAAAAGGAAAATAGAAAATTTTCAGATTTAGTGCATATTTTAAAAACTTTCATAACAAATTTATAAAATAATCAGTTCCTTTATTTTATTACTATTATTTATAATGATGTTGGATGCTATTTCCATGTATGACTCTTCATAGAGAAGTGATAATGAGAGTTCATCCTTTTGTTATCAGATTATGATTCTGAAGAAGTTAATTGTTTAGAAAGATATTTTTCTAGCCAGTGAATATTATAATTACCATCTGCAACGTCTTGATTGTTAATGAGATCGCGAAAGAGAGGCAATGTGGTTTTGATTCCATCGACCACAAATTCATCTAAAGCACGTCGTAAACGCATCATGCATTCTAAACGGGTACGCCCATGAACAATCAGTTTCCCAATCATGCTATCATAATAAGGAGGAATCCGATAACCTGAATAAGCACCCGAATCAACCCGAATTCCTAAGCCTCCAGGTGTATGAAAATGTGTAATGGTTCCTGGTGATGGTGTAAAGGTAAGAGGATCTTCCGCATTAATACGGCATTCAATAGCATGGCCAGAGAAGCTGATATCTTCTTGTGCAACTGAAAGTTTGTTGCCTGATGCAATATGAATTTGTTCATGAACTAAATCTATGCCTGTAATGGCCTCAGTTATAGGATGTTCGACTTGTAAACGTGTATTCATTTCAATAAAGTAGAATTCGCCATTCTCATAAAGAAACTCAATGGTACCTGCTCCACGATATTCAAGTTGTGCACAAGCATCTGCGACAATGTCACCAATTTTTTTCCGTTCAGTTTCATTTAATGCAGGCGAAGTTGCTTCTTCCCATATTTTCTGATGACGCCGTTGAAGTGAACAATCGCGCTCTCCTAAATGAATAGCATTTCCTGCGCCATCACCTATAACTTGAATTTCAATATGACGGGGCTTTTCTAAATATTTTTCGATATAAACTGCATCATCACCAAAAGCTGCTTCCGCTTCCGAACGGGTTGTTTTGAGAGCCATAGCAAACTCTTCTTCAGAATGAACAACTTTCATACCGCGTCCACCACCACCAGCAGAAGCTTTAATAATAACTGGATAACCAATTTCATGCGCAATGCGTAGAGCATCCGCTTCTTCGCTGACAGCTCCATCTGAGCCAGGGACTACAGGGATTCCAAGTTTTTTAGCGGTTTTCTTCGCTTCAATTTTATCGCCCATGATTCGAATATGCGCAGCTGTTGGACCAATAAATGTAATATTATGGGCTTCTAAAACATCGGCAAATTTTGCGTTCTCAGAAAGAAAGCCATAGCCAGGATGAACAGCATCAGCTCCTGTAATCTCGCACGCAGCAATAATTTGATGAACACTCAAATAAGAATCGCGCGCTGGGGGAGGACCTATACAAACACTTTCATCAGCAAGACGAACATGCATTGCATCAGCATCAGCAGTAGAGTGAACAGCTACGGTTTTGATACCTAGTTCCTTGCAAGCCCGTAAAACGCGAAGAGCAATTTCTCCTCGATTAGCAATGAGGATTTTTCGAATCATAGTTGCCTCTCGTTTTATTCAACAACAATAAGTGGTTCGCCAAACTCAACGGGTTGGCCATCTTTTACAAGAATAGTGGTCACCGTACCTGAGCGCGGTGATGGAATTTGATTCATCGTTTTCATTGCCTCAATGATAAGTAATGTTTGCCCCTCAGAAACATTCTGTCCTACTTCTACAAAAGGTTGTGCTCCTGGCGAAGACGCAAGATAGGCCGTTCCAACCATTGGAGATGTTACTGCATCTTTAAATTTATCTTCTTTTATAGGAGAGGCCGATTCCGGAGTAGGGGGCGAAGTTACAGAAACTGTAGGGGAAACAGGGGCATAAATTGTTTGTTCAGGAGGTGTTGAAATATTTTGGCGTGAGACACAAATACGAAGTCCACCCTGTTCGAGCTCAATATTCGTTAAATTTGTATCATTTAAAATTTCAGCAAGGTCGCGAATAATTTTTGTATCAATTGCGGTATGTTGTCCCGCGTCTATCTTTTTTTTTGCCATTTTATCTCTAACTCCTTGATCAATGAAGATCGCCAATTACCTAATGCTTATGACTGAATATCTCTAGACTACGGATGACCATTTGAGGGCTTTAAAAACTATCTACTTTTTTAGAATTACACTTTGTAATCTTAAACTGGTATTTGTTACGCAAATTTGCACTTATAAGTCTGTTATCGAAAAAGAAAAAGCATAAAATCATTTCATTGACAGTATTCTTTATAAAAGTGACAAGGTAGAGAAAAGATATTTACTGTATATTTTTTATGGCTTCTTTTAACATATCTTGGCTTATGGCTCCGATAAACACTTTATCACCAATGATATAAGAAGGTGTACCTGTAATATTGAGCTGAGAGGCAATTTGAATATTCTCTTTAAAGGGACTTTGAAGATTAGGATCTTTTATTGCATCGCGCAATTTTTTTTCATCTGCTCCTAACGAAACTGCTATTTTTATAGCTTTAGCTTCATTCGTACGACTTTCACTGGTTAAAAGTGCTTTATGAAACTGAGAATATTTTTCTGGAAATTGTTTCCGAAAAGCATAAACAACAGTGTGTGCTGCCATAGAATCAGGTCCTAAAATAGGCAAATCTTTAATAACGACTCGTAAATCTGGGTATTCTTTTATTAAGTTTTCTATGTATGAATAGGACATCTTACAATATCCACAATTGTAATCAAAAAAATCAATCAGCACTCTTTTACCATTTGGATTTCCCAAAACAGCGTCATGAGGGGAGTGAAAAATTTCTTTTTTTAAAAAGTTAATGATTGAAGCTTGTGTTTGTGCATCTTGTGCGCTTTTCTTTTCCAACTTTTCTTGGAGAACAAGCTGCATTTCAATCATAATTTCTGGATGCGTGAGTAAATAATCCCTTACAATTTTTTGAATATCATGATGATCGATCTGTGGTGTAATTTTTTCTTTGAGTTTAGATAAAAAAGAAGGATCTTCTAGAAGTTGTGTTTTAAGCTTTTCCGCGCTTAAATGATTTGCTGTTTTATTGCTGGATGTTGCATTTGATAGAGAAGATGAAAAGGTTAAAAGGCCCAACAGAATTGTTGCTAAAAGTCTAGCAATAAACGTTGTTTTTGAATGTTGAGACTGATGGATCATTTATATACGCCTTCATATTTCTATTATAATGCTTAAAGTCAAAGTCTATGAAAACTATTGCTTATATGCAATATAAGCCCTCAACTATAGCATATATCTAGTAGGTTGCAGAGAAAACATCAACTTTTTTCTCTAAGAAGATTTGATATGATGCACATTTACAATGATTATGTTCTTTAAGGACTGAAATTTCCTTTCTTTTTATCTGTGTTCATTTATGATGGTATCTAAAATATTTTATACATGTTTATTGTGAAAAAAAGCACATTGATAATCCGATTAAGAGCATTTTACAGGTACTTTAATTGGGTACAGTAGAATGAATTAAATTGAATGATGAAAAGTAAAATTATGAAAACCATGATGCATTATGATTTATTTATCATTGGTGGAGGAATAAACGGGTGTGGGCTGGCAAGAGATGCCGCTGGACGCGGGTTTAAAGTGGGATTAGCGGAGATGAATGATCTTGCTTCGGGAACCTCAAGTGCATCGACAAAGCTTATTCATGGTGGACTTCGTTATCTTGAACATTATGAGTTTAAACTGGTTCGTGAAGCGTTAAAAGAACGAGAAGTTATCTGGCGTATGGCTCCACATATTGTGCGTCCTTTGCGCTTTCTTCTCCCCTATCATAAAGAATTGCGTCCTGCTTGGATGTTGCGTTTGGGACTCTTCATTTATGATTATTTAGGAAACTGGAATCAGAAATTATGGCGCAGTAAAACAGTTCATTTTTCAAAAAACTTTCCTTCCATACTTAAGAAAAAATACAGCAAAGGTTTTGAATATTCTGATGCAAGAGTAGATGATACGCGTTTGGTCATTGCTAATGCTCGTGATGCTGAAAAGTACGGAGCCGATATAAAAGTACGGACAGAAGTTCTCTCTTTAAAAAGAGAAAAAGAAAAATGGCTGATCACTCTTCAAAATAAATTAACTGGTAAAGAATATTGTGTGACAGCTTCTTATATTGCAAATATGGCAGGTCCTTGGATTAATCATATTCTGACAAATGTATTAGACTGTAAAGAAAATCCTCCTGTACGGCTTGTGAGGGGGTCTCATATTCTGATTCCTAAGCTTTATGCCCATGATCGTGCTTATATTTTTCAAAACGGTGATGGACGTATTCTCTTTTCTATTCCATATCAAGAAGAGTTTACATTGCTTGGAACAACAGATTGTGATTATCAGGGAGATCCCGCTCATGTCCATATTACAGATGCAGAAATTGATTATATCTGTGCAGCAGCGAGTGAATATTTCATTCAACCCATATTGCGTGAGAATATTGTTTGGACCTATTCTGGTGTTCGTCCGCTCTATGATGATGGTGCTTCAAAGGCACAAGAAATCACACGTGATTATGTTTTAAAAGAAATGGGTACAGAAAATGTGCCACGGATTCTTAATCTTTATGGTGGTAAAATTACAACTTATCGCAAACTCGCTGAAGATGCGATGAAATTTGTTGAAAAAGCTCTTGGGACAAAGGGAGCACCGTGGACAAAAAAATCAACGCTTCCTGGGGGTGATTTTCCGTATGATAGCTTAGAGATAATTGAAAAGAAAATCGCTCTTTTACTTCCAGGTTTAGATGCTTTTACATATCGCAGACTTGCACGCTCTTATGGTTCAGAAGCATTTGTGATATTTGCAAATGGCAAAGCAGATAAAGGAAAAGATTTTGGACATGGACTCTATGAAATAGAAGTCAAATGGTTAATCGAAAAGGAATGGGCAAAAACATGTGAAGATGTGTTGTGGCGCCGTTCAAAACTTGGACTTTTATTTAATGAGAACGAGATGCAGATTCTTTCTACTTATATACAAAATCAAAAATGAATTTAACAAAATTTAATAATAATTTCAAATTGTTAAAGAGTTTATTTATAGTTCTGTATAGATTCTCCTTCGAGGTGATAATATAAAAATATTTGTGCATATTGAAAATATAAAATGATGAAATTAAATGAAATATTCAGGAGCAAGGCTTGCCTGTAGATTCAATGAAATGAAGTACATTCATTAGAGAGGGAATTGATCTGATTAAGTATATAGGGAAGAGATATTTTATCTTTTGAGCGATGGAGAAGACTGGGTATTTTATACATCATTTATGTAATAAATGGAGAAATCTTATAAAAAAGAAGCCATAATGATACATTCTTATAATATTTTCATTTATTGTTCATCAATCTCCAAATAGCTTACAGATTGTAGTAGATAATGCCCATATAATCTTTAAAAGCGCATATAAGTGGTAAGGAGAACCGTTCAAATCAATTTTTATTATAATTTCATATCTTATAGCACTTGTTGCATGGACATAATATCTGAAACGCATTTCGTTAAGAGTAGTCTATTATGTTTCTTTCTTATATTTGTTTTAGCTAAAATTTTAGATCAATTATGAAAACCAATAAGATAGAGGATGTGTTTCTCTCTTTTTATGTATCGGCAAAGAGAATTGAATTTCTATGTAGTAGAAAAAAGTGGTGACTTTGTCTTATGAATGAAAAGCACTTAGTGGAGAAGAGAGAGTAATTTCTTATGATATTTTATGGTCCTCCATCATCCGTAAAATTTGCTGTAGCACCCATGTTGAGTTGGACAGACCAGCATTGCAGATTTTTTTATCGCCTTTTAACGAAAAAAGCCCTTCTTTATACTGAAATGATTGTAGCGGATGCTGTTATCCATGGCGCTCGCAAACAAATATTGGCTTTGAATCATGAAGAACATCCCGTTGCCTTGCAATTAGGAGGAGCAGATCCAAAAAGATTGGCACAAGCTGCACAAATTGCTGAAGAATTTGGTTATGACGAAATAAATCTTAATGTTGGTTGTCCATCAAATCGTGTTCAATCCGGTGTATTTGGTGCTTGCTTGATGTTACATCCTGATATTGTGGCAAATGCCGTGGAAGCAATGAAGCAAGTGGTTACGATACCTGTAACTGTCAAATGTCGCGTTGGTGTGGATGAGCAAGATGAAGAATTCGCTTTAGATGTTTTAGCCAATCAAGTTTGGAATGCTGGATGTGATGCACTCTGGATACATGCACGCAAAGCATGGCTACAAGGATTAAGCCCGAAAGAAAATCGCAATATTCCCCCACTCAATTATGAACGGGTTTATAAATTAAAACGTAAATATCCACATAAATTCATTGGGATAAATGGTGGAATTACATCTATTTTTGAGATAAAGGAGCATTTAACTTTGTGTGATGCGACCATGGTTGGTCGACAAGTTTATCATGATCCAGCTTTATTAAAACAGGTTGATTTTGAAATATATGGTGAACCGCACAATGATCTGACTGATAGTGATCTTATTGAAGCTATGTGTGATTATGCTGCTCGACATATCGCATTAGGAGGACGGCTTTCTCATGTGACACGTCATATGATTGGTTTATTTCATGGTAGGGATGGGGCACGTCGATGGCGGCAAATATTATCAAATGATGCAACAAAAAATGATGCGAACATCCATGTTTTAAAAGAAGCTTTTTCTGCCCTCACTTAATAAGTGTTTACAGATGAGTTTATGTTAAAATTCAGATTCTCTTAAAGCTTTCCTGCTTTACGAAGATTTTTAAAAGTCCAGCTTCATGTATTTTAGAAAACTCTCATCTTTATATGGAGATGATATTGCACGCTAAATAGTCTATTCGATACATGTGTCTTAATATGGAAATAGGTTAATATTATAATATAAAAAAATACAAGAACAGATTGATAATATTTTATAATATCTCATTTTAGATGAGTCATCATTTTGTTTGAAAATTAAGCAACAAAATAATTTCGCAAATAATATTTTATATTTTAAAACACTGCTTTTAAAAAACCAATAAATTATTCATATCCTGTATATATGACAAGATTCCCATAAAAGATTGTAGATTTGAAAAGGTATCTTCATGACTGTTAGTCCATTTGATGATTTTCGTGCTTTACTCACAAATTTACCTAGTGCTGATGCGTTTTCTATAACTTTGGCAAAAAAACGGCAAAACAAATTAACAAATTCTCAAGGGGCTCTGGGGAAATTGGGAGATATTGCAGTTTGGTATGCAGGATGGAGAGGCGCAGAAAAGCCTATCATAAAACGGCCTCTCGTCGCTATTTTTTCTGGAAATCATGGTGTTACAGAGGAGAATATTACTCCATTACCGCAATCTATGACACAAAAGATGGTACAAAATTTTGCAACGGGTGGTGCTGCTATTAATCAAATTTGCATAGCTTATGATCTTGGTTTGAAGATATTTGATTTAGCCCTGGAATATCCCACAATGAATATTACCAAAGATGCTGCAATGGATGAGCGTAGTGCAGCTGCTACAATGGCATTTGGAATGGAATCCATTGCTGGTGGAACAGATCTTTTATGTATAGGTGAAATGGGCATTGGAAATACAACAATAGCTTCAGCTTTGTGTTTAGCATTGTTTGGTGGGGATGTTGAGGAATGGACAGAAAGTGCCATGGGATCAGATGGAGAATTTTATCAGCGTAAAATAGCGACGCTCAAGACAGCGATCTCTTTACATAAAGAACATTTTCATGATCCTTTTGAAATAATGCGTCGATTAGGAGGACGTGAAATTGCTGCTATGGTTGGAGCGATTTTGGCTGCAAGAATGGAAAAAATTCCGGTTATTTTAGATGGTTTTGTAGCAACAGCAGCCGCAGCAATCCTTTATAAAATGCATCCGAGAGCTCTTGATCATACTCTTGTGGGACATGTTTCTTCTGAGGCAGTACATCATAAACTTTTAAAAACAATTGGCCAAGAACCTCTTCTAGATTTGAAAATGCGCCTTGGCGAAGGGACAGGTGCAGCTATGGCAGCAGGTGTCGTCAAGGCTGCTATTTTGACACATACACAAATGGCGTTTTTTGAAAAAGAGAATTTAACCGCCTGAGAGATGATTCTGTTTTACAGAATCCTTTCAGAATCTTGTTCACTGGTTTTGTCTTGTAATTTTATGTAATTGAGTGGAAGTTCTGTTGTATATTTAATCTGTTCCATTGCAAAAGAAGATGAGACATCACGAATATCAATTTGAGCAATTAATTTTTTATAAAAAAGATCATAAGCTTCAATATTGGGAACGACAACGCGCAATAAATAGTCAATATCCCCACTCATACGATAAAATTCAATGACTTCACGAAATTCCTGTACAATTTTTGAAAAACGTTTAAACCATTCATGGCTGTGTGTGTTTGTACGAATAGAAACAAAAACAGTAACATGAGCATTTACTTTTTCTGGAGAAAGGACAGCAACACGACGCTGAATAACACCATCCTCTTCAAGTTTTTGAATCCTGCGCCAGCAAGGCGTGGTTGAAAGTCCAACTCTTTTAGCAATATCAGCAACAGAGAGTGTCGCATTTTCTTGCAAAAGATGTAGAATTTTTCGATCAAGACGATCCATATTTTTTCTCAATATTCAGTTTATAAAAATTTACGCACCAAACTACGCAAATACACAACAAGCTCATCATTAAACCATGGATTTTTTTGTAACCAAGAAGTGTTTCTCCATGAAGGATGGGGCAAAGGCATAACATTATAGCCTCGAGGTTGACGTATGGAAAGAATATTCCTCCAATCATTGACGGTTGCTGAAACAGTTTTATGTTTCAATTCTGTAATATGCCACTTTTGTGCATAACTTCCAATAGCAATTACAAGCTTTATTTGTGGCATCGCTTGAAATACTTTCTCATGCCAGATCTCACGACATTCACGTCTTGGTGGCAAATCGGATTTATTTTTGTCGTAACCTGGAAAACAAAATCCCATAGGAACAATAGCGAAGAGAGATCTATTATAAAACTCTTCTTTCGAGACATTTAGCCAATGACGTAATCTTTCACCAGAGCGATCATTAAAAGGGATAGAAGTTTCATGGACACGCAACCCAGGTGCTTGACCTGCGATTGCAATTAAAGCCCTATCAGATAAATAAACAACGGGATTTGGTTCATGAGGAAGAGGAGGGAGATAACATGGTTGTTGAATACAAATCCGACAAGAATAAATTTGTTTTTGAAGTTTGATAATTTGGTTACAGTGTTGTTGCTTCATGGGCAAATAGGAAATTGAAAAATATTCTTCTTATTCTGTTCGTGGATGTGCTTTTCGCCATTCTCTCGGTCGTTGAAAATTGGATTGCCATATTCCTTTTTTTTTCTTTTTAGCTTCTTGCTCTTCTTGAGGGTAATCATAATAACTTACAGCCCAACCCTTCCGTACAAGCATTGCATTGATATTGCTGACTTGTTTTGTTTTGCATGTTGCAAGAATGCGACGGTATTTATCTTTTTTATGCCAATAACATCTAACGGGTTGATTGGCTATAAGTCGTTCTAAATACTTTTTTGCTTCAAGCCCACATGGATAATGTGCTTCCTTTTTACCGCAAAATTGGTGGAGTTCAGGGGCGTCGATTCCTGCAAGCCGAATCATGATAGAAGAAATCATGAGTGAGTCGCCATCAATAACAAATGCTTGACCTTCAATAGATGTTTTTGAAGAAAAATTTTCTTTTTGAGGGGACGCTTGAATGTATTTAAAATAAATTGTTATAATGAGCGCAGCAATAAAAATATTAAAACCAGTAATTTTGAGCTTAACGTTTTTTTGATCAAAAGAGAAAAACTTTTTTTTCATGAAATTTAAAAAACTGCTACTATAACATGTTTTATTGAGTGAGAATTTCCTATAAATTCTGCGAGTATTTCCATTCTCTTGATAAAAATACCGCTTTATTGTGATGGAAATATTTTGTTATTGTCATGCATTTTATATCTTTATTACATATCAAAATAGATCAAAGATAATACCATGATAAAGCTTATCATTATAATACAGATAAGCGATCAAAAAACAAATCAACCCGTTCCGTAAAAATGCATAGTTTACAGATAGATTGCTTTCTTTAATTAAAAAAAACAAAAACACTCTTCAAAAATAATTTTGAAGAGTAAAAACACTTTTTTAGGGTTTAGAAATTATCAGTTAAACGATATAACCCACTTATTTAATTTTTGTTTCTTTAAATTCGACGTGCTTTTTTACAACTGGATCATATTTACGTTTGCTCATTTTATCTGTCATTGTACGACTGTTTTTCTTCGTCACATAGAAAAAACCAGTATCTGCAGTTGATAAAAGCTTGATCTTAATGGTTGCTGCCTTAGCCATAATTTAAGATTCCTATTTATATTATATCGAAAAACAATATTGCCTTATTCTTAAAATCTATTTTTCATATAATCAGATTTTGCGGCAACACTACGGATGTTCTAAAAAAAGTCAAGAGCTGATTAATTTTCTGATAATATGTCCAAACACCAAAATCACGGATAAGATAAAAAAACAAGTGATGGCTGCTGAAAAATCAAAGCGTGAAAAGATATCCATGGTTTGACTGTAAGAATTTGTCCCATAAATATATCAATTCCATAACAAAAATATAAGTAGAATGAGCATAGCCAGTTTATGTCCTTTAAAAAGCGCACCAAGATATGTGCGTTCTATTGTGTAAAGATTGGCTCACACACATCCGAGGAAAAAGAGAGCCAATATCAAAAGTCATTGGTGTTTTGTTATCCATAATATCATAAAATTTCCCCAAAAACCTAAGACGGCTCAGCCTTAGGATAATGCCGATCCTTTGCATAATTGCTTATAATCTTGATAGGAATTAAGAAGAAAATATTACTAAGTGTGAGCGTTGCCATAAAATGTGCAGTCTCATTTTCGTTATATCCAATAAATAAATTAAAGGGTGTTATAAGAATTATCCATTTGGATAGCACGGTAAAGAAAGACTTTCATCAATGATGCTTGGAATATGAAAAAGATAGAAAACGCATAACCTCTGCTGATTCTCTTTAAACTTTAAAATTCATTTTCAAACTATAAGAATTAGTATAGAATAAAGGACAATAAGGATATAGTCTGTCGCAAAAGACATAAAACTCTGTGCTCCTACCTTTGCTAGCAGTGACTTCTCATAAGTTTTACTATAATAGTATAAATTAATTGTATTAAGGCATGCTTTAACTGATGCTCAACCATTTTTTGAAAACTCTGACAGGATAAAAAGAATTGTTATCGTCAAATGTAATATAAATCTTCAAATGAACCAAATTCATATGGATTTTTAAAACATAGAATTCTAAAAACGCAAAGTCCCTATGATCATCATTATCAATATTGTTTGAATAATACCTAGCTATAAGGTGATTCGAGTAGTGAATATGGCAGCAATAATTGTAGCAATTCTGCCAATTATTTTTGCTATAGTCGATGGCTCGATTTTCTACTTAAAATACCTTTTTCTGTCATGAGAAGTGAAACAAGTTGTCTTTCCAATGCTATCCAACAGTGCTAACGGTTGTAATAGCTGCAACGGTTTTACGCATAAAGAATTATTATGAGAATTCAAATTTTTTATCATGTAGATGGCTTAATTGTGCTTTTATTTATGAGGCTAATGAAACGTTAACTTGGAATAAAAGAAATACAAACCTATCCTTTGTAACTTTTTCAGTTATTTCATACAGAAAGTTCTTTCAAATTTTTATCTGATTATGATTATATTAAATAATATAATTACTACAAATTATAGAGTGTTTCTTATTTTTTAATAATCAATATTTTGTAATTATTATCAATAATATTCAATTTAGGGAAATAACATAACTATTAAATTTCTCTCACAAGCGTTTAAAATCTTTTAAATAAAAGTTATAATAATTTGTTTTAATTTTTTGTTTAGTTAAGATTCTTTCTTCTATAAAAAGCATGTCTTTGTTTTTTCGTTATAAGTTTGTTTTTATGGTAAGATCTCGATGAAAAAGCTATTGGACGAGGTTCTGTTAAGAGCTCAAAGCATAGAGCACCCGCAAAAGGCTGTACTGTTATAAGTTTTACCTCTACAATATCACTTAGTTGATAGCCTTTGTGACTACGCTTTCCCACAAGAGTATGTTGTACTTCATCAAAATAATAATAATCATTTTTAAGTGTCGTAATATGTACAAAACCATCTGTATTAAGCCTATCGAGTGAGATAAAAAGTCCAGCTTTTGTTACACCAGAAACACGACCTGTAAAAATACAGCCGATTTTGTTGGTTAAATAATGGGCGACAAGTCGATCAACGGTTTCTCTTTCAGCGACCATTGCACGGCGCTCATATAAGGAAATTTGCGTGGCAATTTCCGCAAGATTTTGTTCTTGTGTTTTTGTTAATTGGTCATTGCCTAATTTTAGAGCTTTAATGAGTGCACGATGAATAATAAGATCAGCATAACGGCGAATGGGTGATGTAAAATGTGTATAGTTATGTAAATTCAAACCAAAATGACCAATATTTTGAGGATTATATTCTGCTTGAGATTGTGTGCGTAAAATAACTTGATTAACCAATTCTTGTTGTTGGGTATTTATAACTTTTGCTAAAATATTATTAAGGCGTGCAGATGTAAGCTCTGCACCTCGAGAGAGTGATATTCCAAAACTTTGTAGAAAACTTCGTAGTATTTCTTGTTTTGCAAGAGAAGGTTTTTCATGGATACGATAGATAAGGGGTTGGTGATGTTCTTTTAATGTTTCAGAAGCGGCAATATTTGCTTGTATCATGAATTCTTCAATCAAACGATGTGCTTCTAAATGTGGTTCACTAACAACATCTTTAATACATCCATTTTGATCAAGAATAATCTTTTTTTCTGCTATTTCTAATTCCAACGGTTGTCGACGATTCCGCGCGATTTTGAGACACCTATAAGCGTCCCATAATGGTTGTAAAACATTCTCGAAAAAGGACGCAGTTTTTTTATTTATATTTCCTTCAATTGCTAATTGCACTTCTTGATAAGAGAACTTAGCTACAACACGCACCATAACACGGTGAAAACTGTGTTTTCGTTTATTACCATTTGCATCGAAAATCATCCGAACGGCCAAAGCTGGTCTTTCTTTTCCTTCACGCAGAGAACATAAATCATTAGAAATGCGTTCTGGCAGCATTGGCACAACACGATCAGGAAAATAAACAGAATTTCCTCGTTTTAATGCTTCTTTATCTAAAGGGCTTCCTGTTTTGATATAATAAGAAACATCTGCAATTGCGACGACAATAATCCAACCTCCAACATTGGCAGGATCTTGATCTTTTGTTGCATAAACGGCATCATCATGGTCTTTTGCATCGAATGGATCAATTGTAATAAACGGTAATTGCCGCCAATCTTCACGATTTTCTCTGTTGGCGGGTTTGATATGTTTGACTTGCTCAAGCACATCTTCAGGAAAAATATAAGGAATGCCTTTTGAAAGAAGCGCAATCATTGAGAGTGTTTTTTCACTGTCAATATGCCCTAAAACATTCTTTATTTGTGCTGTTTTTAGTCCATAACCGGTATTTTTTTTAATTTCAACTTCAACAAGGTTTCCTGCTTCTATCTTCATATTTGAAGATATCTCAGAGCTCTCAATAATGAGTTCGTCCGTTTTTCGCTCTATAGGGTCAAGTCGCCATTGGTCATTTTTCAACTCTCGTACAATACCAAATATGCTCTTTGGTGACACTTCAACTTTACGGATAATTCTCCCTGTATAAGGAAAACTTTGAGATGTTTTAGTTCGAAAAATTTTTACGAGAACATGATCTCCAATCCCAATGCTTGCCCCTTTTATGCGATGAAAAGAGTGTATTTCAATATTTGGTTTTGGTCCATCTTCCCATTCAACAGGTTGTGCGATCAAACTGCCATCTTCATCGCGTCCACTAATTTTTACTAAAGCAACTGGCGGCAATTTTCCTTTGTTTATTGTTCTTTTACGTTGTTTTGATATGAGGTTTTGATCTTTCAGTTCACGTAAAATACCCCTTAGCCAGATACGAGAATCACCTTTTAAGTTAAAAGCTTTGGCGATTTCTCGTTTACTTGATTGGTCAGGATTCTCATTTATAAAGGAAAGGATTTCTGCTTTTTGGGGCAGTTTTTCCATACTGAATGATTGAAAATATTTTGTTTTTTTTTCGCCTTGAGCCAAAATTTATGTCTCTTTTCTTTTGGAAGGAGCTTTTTTTGTCGTTACTTTTTTACTGGAAGCCTTACCGGTTGCTTTTTTATGAGATGCTTTAGCTGATATAAGTTCTAATGCTTCTGAAAGTGTTACACTAATTGGTTCTTTATCTTTTGGCAATGTCGCATTAATTTTGCCCCAATTAACATACGGACCATAACGTCCATTGCGTACGGTGACAGTTCCTCCATCAGGGTGTTCTCCTAATGTTGCGAGTTCTGCCGATGTTGTCCTGCTCCGCGTTGCTTTATTTTCTTGTTTTTCGGCCAATACTGTAACAGCACGGTTGATGCCAATATCAAAAACGTCATCTGCGTGAAGAAGGGGAGCAGACTTACCATTATGCGTAAGGTAAGGGCCATAGCGTCCGATAGTTGCTGTAATCATTTTGCCTGTTTCAGGATGTGTACCAATTTCACGGGGTAGGGATAGTAAAGCTAAGGCTTTATCAAGAGTGATATTTTCTGCCTGCCATTCTTTTGGCAGTCCTGAACGCTTGGCTTCTTTGCTTTCACCAAGTTGAATATAGGGACCAAAACGACCATTGCGAAGAGAAATATCTTTTCCTGTTTGAGGATCGACACCGAGCATAACAGGTTCATCATTCCGAATGACTTCATTCTCTTCTCCAGTATCTGTGCCAAGTTGGCGTGTATATTTGCATTCGGGATAATTGGAGCAGCCAACAAATGCACCATAACGCCCTAGCTTTAAGGATAATTCACCGTTTGTACAAAGGGGACAAGAACGAACATCACTTCCGTCTTCACGTACAGGAAAAGCAAGAGGAGCTAATGTCACGTTTAAAACATCAAGGACATTGGTTATACGCAGTTCTTTAATATTGCTAATAGACGCGTTAAATCCATCCCAAAAATCGCGCATGACATCTTTCCAAGAAAGTTTTCCATCCGATATAAGGTCTAGTTTTTCCTCAAGGTCTGCTGTGAAACCATATTCTACATAGCGATTAAAGAAATTTTCAAGAAAGGCTGTAACGATACGTCCTTTAGCATCAGGAATAAGTTTTCGTTTATCAATGATAATATATCCGCGATCACACAATGTGGACAACGTAGAGGCATAGGTTGAAGGACGACCAATTCCCAGCTCTTCAAGTTTCTTAATTAAGGAAGCTTCAGAATAACGGGGTGGTGGTTCTGTGCTATGTTGTGTAGCTTCGACTTTTTCTTTTTCAAGTGCTTCACCAGTGTTTATTTGTGGCAAACGTGTTGTTTCATTTTCTTCACTGTTTTCTTCTTCTCGTTGATCCGTGTAAACAGAAATAAAGCCATCAAAACGAATAACAGAACCTGTTGCACGTAGATTTGCATGGTTTTCTCCTTGCTGTGCTTCAATTTCAACGGTTGTACGTTCAATTTCAGCAGAACACATTTGGCTGGCAATAGCGCGCTTCCAGATTAACTCATAGAGCTTTGCCTGATCGCTATCGAGAAAACCTCGTACTTGATTGGGAGTACGTTGAAAATCTGTGGGGCGGATAGCTTCATGCGCTTCTTGTGCATTTTTGGCTTTTGTTGAATAAAAACGTGGTTTTTCAGGGATATAATCACTGCCAAAAGATTCATGAATTACTTTTCGTGCTGAATCGATGGCTTCTGGCGCTATTTGCACACCATCGGTACGCATATAGGTAATAAGCCCCGCCGTTTCACCATTAATTTCAACACCTTCGTAAAGTTTTTGAGCAATTTGCATAGTGCGAGAAGCTGAAAATCCTAATTTTGAAGAAGCAGCTTGCTGTAAAGTAGATGTTGTAAATGGGGGCGCAGGATTTCTTTTTGTCGGCTTTGCTTCAACACTGAATGTACGATATTTTGCTTTCTCCAACATAAGGCGAATTTGATCTGCTTGTTCTTGAGATTGAATATCAAGTTTGCCAATTTTCCTTTGATTAAACATTGTTAATCTTGCTTGAAAGCTATCATTTCTGATGGTCTTTAAGTCTGTTGTAAGAGACCAATAATCCTCTTTGATAAAATGTTCTATTTCTGCTTCACGATCACAAATAATACGCAAAGCGACAGATTGAACACGACCAGCAGAGCGTGCACCGGGAAGTTTACGCCACAAAACAGGCGAGAGCGTAAAACCAACAAGATAATCAAGAGCACGACGTGCAAGATAAGCATCTACAAGTGATGTATCAATATCACGTGGATTGTTCATGGCATCAAGCACAGACTTTTTGGTGATCGCATTGAATACAACCCGTTTAACAGGTTTATCCTTTAAAACTTTTTTTTGACGAAGAACATCCAAAATATGCCAAGAAATAGCTTCTCCTTCTCTATCAGGGTCGGTTGCTAAGATGAGGCTATCAGCTTCTTTAACTGCTTTTGCTATTTCATTTAAACGTTTCGCGGCAACAGAATCTATATCCCATTTCATAGAAAAATCTTGATCGGGTAGAACGGAGCCATCTTTTGCAGGCAAATCACGAACATGTCCAAATGATGCTACGACTTTGTATTGAGATCCAAGATATTTATTAATTGTCTTTGCTTTTGCTGGTGATTCAACGATAACGATATTCATAATTTTACCCGAATGTTGAAATAAAAACTTTTCTATAATCCTCTTTCACACGAATAGCTAATAGCAATTGGTTAAGAGCACATAAAAAAATATTCGTCATACAAAAAACATTAATATTGTACAACTTGTAATTGTTATTATTCAAATACACCCTATATGGAATTATAAGATTTATTTTATATTGTTAATACAAAAACATACGGCAAAATACTAAGATAACATCTGTTGAGAAGTAGGAGGGAAAATGCTCAAGGATAGAAAATTATGTTTATAAATCATTTAAAAGTTATCCAATATATTACAGATATGTCCAAACAAATGAATCAAATGGCACGTCAAGCGCACAGCCCACTTTTAGCACTGCTTTTGGATATGGTTGCCAAAGAAGGGCAAAGTATTATTAATAGTGCTGAAGCTCTTGGGGAAGATCCAAACTCGACAATGACACATAACCACCAGCATGTCGAGTAAGCTTTCCAGCAAGCTCAAGCTCAACCAGCAAGAGGTAGAGATTTGGGAGTGCAACACCTGAATGGGTACTGAGTGTATCTAAGTCAATGGGTGTTGTGGAAAGGGCAGAGAGAACTAGAGCACGTTCTTTGTCATCTCCAAGGCAAGAAGGGCTTTGATATTTTTCATGAGGTGTACTAAAATTGTCCTTTTCAAATTGTAGAGAGGCTGCATCCTCTTCCTCAAAAAAATTGAGTTGAGAATTCGGGGAAGCAGGAATTAATGGTGTAAGCGTTTCTATGATATCAGCAGGATGCGTGGTGAGTTGAGCGCCGTCCTTGATGAGATTGTTTGTACCAACAGACCTTGGATCAAGTGGAGAGCCAGGAACGGCAAAAATCAATCGTCCCATTTCGGCGGCTTGACGTGCGGTAATTAAGGACCCTGATCGCAATGCTGCTTCCACAACCAAAAGACCAAGTGATAAACCTGCAATGATACGGTTTCTTCTGGGAAAATCGATAGCACGTGGCTTCCAAGCAATGGGCATTTCACTGATAATTGCTCCACCGTTAGCGATAATATCTTCATAGAGTTTTTTATTTTCAGGAGGGTAAATGTGATCAATTCCACCAGCCATTACCGCAACTGTGCCTGTTAATAGGCTTGCCTGATGTACAATGCTATCAATTCCACGAGCGAGTCCAGAAATTGTTGTAAAGCCAGCATCTCCAAGAAAATGCGCAAATTGAGCAGCAAGTTTTTTGCCAGCCGCTGAGGCATTTCGAGATCCTACAATCCCAACAGAAGGTTTTTGAAAAACTGAAACATCACCTTTTATGGCAATAAGAGGTGGTGAGGCTTCTGTCACCTTAAGAAAGGTTGGATAATCCGGTTCTCCTACAGCGATAAAACGAATACCTAACCTTTCGGCTTCTTGCATTTCTTTTTCTGCTTCTTCTATCGTTGTTATGCGAACAGATGTAGAAAGACCGCCTTTTCTACTGAGCTCAGGAAGTGCTCCTAGAGCGTTTTCTGCTGTTTTATAATGATCTATGAGATTGCGAAAACTCACTGCTCCTATATTCTCACTACGCAATAATCGTAACCAATTTAGACGTTGACGATCCGTGAGAAGGATTCCTTTATTTATCCCCGTTTTGCGTACCAATCTTGCTTTCTTTCCCAATTAATAATCTACTGATATTTGCGTAATGTTTTATATATACAAATATGCTCATAGCTGACAGCATACAATAGAAATGAGAATCGGAAAAATAAAAAGCAAATATTGGAGTTATCGCTACAGTAATCAGTGCAGATAAAGAAGAATAGCGGGTGAGTAAAAAAATCCCCATCCATACAACAATGAAAAAAATTGCTATTGGCCAGTAGATTGCTAAACAAACACCAAGATATGTCGCAACGCCTTTACCACCTTTAAACTTCAGCCATATGGGAAAAAGATGTCCCAAAAAAGCAAAAAAGCCAGCTAGAAAAATAATGAGACTATTTTCTATTGGATTATTTAAATATTTTATAACAAGAATAACAATAGTTCCCTTCAACATATCGCAAAGAAGTGTCAGAGCGGCAACTTTTTTATTTCCTGTTCTTAGAACATTCGTAGCTCCAATATTTCCAGAACCAATTTTTCTCACATCACCAAGTCTAGCCAATCGCGTAAAAAGTAGCCCAAATGGGATCGAGCCAACGAGATAGGACATGAGGAAAATAAACCATGGAGTGAACTGGAAAAGTGTTTCACCTTCATTCATGAAAAATCTCATTAAGTTTCCTGATTAAGTTTAAAGATTGATCGTCCTTTAACAAAGGTTTGGAGAACTCGCCCTTGAAAGCGTGCATTTTCAAAAGGTGTATTTTTTGAGCGTGAATACAACCTCTCGGTAGAAACAACCCACGGTTCTTCAAGATCAACCAAAATAAGATCTGCATGAGCACCTTTTTTAAGTGTTCCTGCATGAAGGCCAAAGAGTTTAGCTGGTGCTGTTGATAAAAGTTCAGTGAGTCGTAGAAGAGATATCGTCTGATCATGATAAAGGCGTAAAGCCGCACTCAATAAAGTTTCCATACCAATGGCACCTGAAGATGCTTCATTAAATGGTAAATGTTTTGTATCAACATGTTGAGGATCATGAGAAGAGACAATAATATCTACTGTCCTATCTTTTATTGCTTCAATCATTGCTATACGATCTTCTTCTGTACGCAATGGAGGCATAAAACGGAAAGAAGTATGATATTCACCAATGTCATTTTCATTAAGAGATAAATGATGAATGGATACACCGGCTGTAATCTTTTCACTGCGTTGTTTACCTAAGCGAAGTGCATCGGCAGAGAGTGCTGTCGATATTTGGGTAGCATGATAGCGTGTTTGTGTTAATGCTGCTAGTCGTAAATCTCTTTCGAGAGGAATAACTTCTGCTTCGCGAGGGATACCAGAGAGTCCTAGCCAACTGGCGAGCAATCCTTCATTCATAACACCTTTTCCTGTAAGCTCCTTATCTTGTGTTTCATGCATCAAGAGAACATCGAAGTCGCGAGCATAAGTCATTGCACGTCGCATAACAGATGAGCTTTGCAGTGTCTTTTTTCCTTCACTAAAAGCAATTGCTCCCGCATCTTTTAGCAAGCCAAATTCAGTTATTTCTTGCCCATTGAAACCTTGCGTAATTGCAGCAACGGGATAAATATTAACTGATGACATTTCCTGTGCTGTACGCATAATGAATTCAACAAGTGCTCTATTATCAATAATTGGATTTGTATCTGGCATCATAAGAAAAGAAGTAATGCCACCTGCTGCTGCTGCTTGACTTGCTGTGGCAATGGTTTCACGGTCTTCATTTCCTGGTTCCCCAACGAAAACACGCGCATCAACAAGTCCAGGGAGAATTGCTTTGTTTTGTGCATTAATAATTTCCGCACCATCAGGAAATCCTTGATTTAAAGCTTCCTTTCCAGCAGCTATAATCCGTCCATTTTCAACAATAACTGTACCAATTTCATCAACTGTGCGTGAAGGATCAATAATACGAGCGTTTTGAAAGACAATTGGCTTTGTCATTTTTTTTCTCCACTGGTCTGAAGACGTGAATCCAATAAGGCTTCCATCACAGCCATACGCACAGCAATACCCATTTCTACTTGTGTATGAATCATGCTTTGTGGTCCATCTGCTATATCAGATGCGATTTCTATACCACGGTTTATTGGACCTGGATGGAGAATAATGCAATCGTTTTTAGCATAAGCCAAATTTTCTTTATGCAAGCCGAAATAATGAAAATACTCACGAATAGAGGGAATAAACGAACCTGTCATACGTTCATGTTGTAAGCGGAGCATCATGATAACATCAGCATCTTTAAGGCCTTCTTTCATGGTGTTAAAAACCTCAACGCTCATATCAGCAATTCCTGTGGGTAAGAGTGTGGAAGGAGCAACAACACGAACTCGCGCTCCCAAAGCATTGAGACTTAGGATATTGGAACGCGCTACACGTGAGTGCAAGATATCTCCACAAATTGCAACCGTTAATCCTTCAATACGACCTTTTGTTCTTTTGATTGTCAGGGCATCTAATAGAGCTTGGGTTGGATGTTCATGGGCACCATCACCTGCATTAATCACACAACAATCAACTTTTTGCGCTAACAAAGCAGCTGCTCCAGCACTACTATGGCGAATAACAAGTATATCTGGTTTCATTGCATTGAGAGTTGTGGCTGTATCAATCAATGTTTCCCCTTTTTTTACAGATGAATTACTGATAGCCATATTCATCACATTTGCTCCCAATCGTTTGCCGGCTAATTCGAAAGAGGATCGTGTTCGTGTGGAAGCTTCAAAGAAGAGGTTAATTTGAGTCCGTCCATATAATAGAGATTTTGTTTTATCAATTTTTTTAGAAAGAGTAACATTTGTATCTGCACGATTAAGCAATGTAGACAGGTCTTGTATACTCAAACCTTTAATACCTAAAAGATGTTGATGGGGAAAAAGGGGGAAAAAAATATTTTGAGTCATAGCATTCTTTTCTATCTCTCTCTAAACAGATTAAACAAGCATTTGTTTGAATATGATAAATGTTTTTTAACTGCAAAAAGACAATTAGTCTATTAGTAGTCTATGATATGAATAATTTGAATAATGGAATATGCTTATGAATGCTGTATTTGTGCAAAATGCCCGTCGAAAAAATGCGTTTCTCAGTGATACGCTGATGTTTCGTATTGCTTCTAGTTTGCCTAAATTTTTATTAGCAAGTTTTGAAGAAATAGGAGATTTTGTAGCAAGTCGTGAAGCATGGGAGTTTTCTTCTTTGGCGAATCGTTATCCTCCAGTTTTGCGCTATAACGATGAATGGGGGAAACAGGTGGAAAAATTAGAGATACACTCTTCTTATCAAGCTCTTCAACAATATTCTAGACAGGCTGGTTTGGTTACCTCGCTTTGGGAAAACTCTACAGCAGAAAATGGAGTACGCTATCAAGCACGTGCTATTCGCTTGGCTTTATCTGCTAGTTTGGAAACAGGACATTTGAATGAGGTCATTATAACAAGTGCAACTATTGCAGTCTTAATTAGTGATGTTGAGCTTTTTAAAAAATGGCAAAATCTACTCTTATCACGACAATATGATTTATCTTCAAAGCCTATTCATAGTAAAAAATCGGCTTCACTCACCTGCGCTTTTGATGATGTTGAACAAGGAGAAAAATACGCTTTCAATTTTCCCAGTGTTAAGAAAATTTCTTTTGATGAAAAAATGGGGCGTGATCTGTATCGTTTAAATGTTGTAAAAACCAATGTTATTAATCCTATAGTGGATGGGTATCTTGTGAGTGCAGAGTTAGACGGTCATTTAAGCTGCTTTTTAGTGCCACGTATCCAAGAAAATGGTGCATTAAATGGGAACATTAAAATTCGTCATTTGCTGCAGCGTTCAGGAGAAAATTTAACGCCAGAGGGTGTTGTTGATTTTCAAGGAAGTTATGGTTGGCTATTGGGAAATATGGGAGAGGGGCTTAAAGTCATTAAAGATATCGAAACGATGATGCGTTTTGATCAATCTGTTGTATCTGCAGGTGTTTTGCGCGCTGCACTTCAATTTGGCATAGATTTTTTCCGGCAAAAAATGCCAGATCAGCCTTTACCACCACTAACAGAACGTATTTTTGCAGATATTGCACTGGATATTGCTGCCGCACAAGCATTGGTTTTACGTTTAGCACGAGCCTTTGATAATGCCGCAAATGATCGCTCTGAAGCAGCTTTTGCACGAATCATGACGCCTATTATTGCTTATCATGTGAGCCAATTAGTTATACCTATTATTGGCGAAATTATTGCACAGCTTGGTATCGAGAGTTTTGTAGAAGGAAACCCATTATCACAAATGTTGTGTAATGGGCCTGCACGAATTGTCAGAAATATTTCTGCTAATCAATTGGTAAAGGATGCAATTCTCATAGCTGAAAAAGCACCGGGATTGTTTCAGAAATTGTTAGAAAAAATTGCCCTTGATATTGGTCCTGCTGGACCAAGAGCGATTGAGATCATTAAATCTGCTGTAGAGATGGCATCGGCAAACGAGGGTGCTGGAAGATTTTTTGTCGAACAAGTAGCGTACGCAGCAGCAGCAGCAGCATTACATTCGACAGATATAGAGCATGTTGCAAATGCCTATATGGAAAGTCGCCTTGGTGGGCAATGGAGATCTTCCTATGGGATGCTTATCGCACGATACAATGCGGGACATTTGCTCAATGTTCTTTATCCCTCCATATGATGAAGGCTTTGAATTCTGTTGAGAGCACCTTGCAATATAAAAGCAGCAGCAGCCGAATCAATGCGTCTTGCTCTTTTAGCACGCGATACGTCCATTTCTAGAAGAGAGCGTTCTGCGGCAATCGTTGATAAGCGTTCATCCCAAAAAATAAATGGAATTTCTGTATGTGCTTTCATATTACTTACAAAGGTTCTTGTTGCTTGAGCACGAGGACCACTGCTTCCATCCATATTAAGAGGTAATCCCATGACAATAGCTCCCACATTTTCACCATCAAAAATTTTTATAAGTCTGTGTGCATCTTCCATGAATTTTTTTCGTTGAAGCACAGGACGCGGATTTGCAAAAATTAATCCGATATCAGAAATCGCAATTCCAATCGTTTTTGTACCCAAATCTAAGCCTGCTATTGTTTGCCCAGGCAAAATATGGAGCATCGCTTCATTTATGTTAATAATGGCCATGAGATTTATAATTTAGGTCTTTTCGTGTTTCAGGTTCATAGTTATATTCTCTTTGCATATCAATATTCTTGCGCTTGCAAACGTAGCCTTGTATAGCCAATAAATATTAAAATAAAAAAGCAGAAAGGCATAATATGTCTGTCGATCAAGAAACAGTCAAGCGGGTAGCGCATTTAGCGCGTATTGCTATCCACGACGATGAAGCGCAGCGTATGACAAAAGAACTCAATGTCATTTTAGGTTTTGTGGAACAATTGAATGAAGTTGATGTCAGCAGTGTTGAACCATTGACATCCGTAATACCAATGACTTTACGAACGCGTGAAGATATTATCACAGATGGGAATAAAGCAGCAGATATCGTAGCAAATGCACCTGTTACGGAAGAGAATTTTTTTCTTGTCCCAAAAATCGTCGAATAATTTTTTCTATTTTAAAAACTCGAGCATTAATATGACTGATTTAACAACTTTTACAATTGCACAAGCCCGTGATGCTCTCATCAAAAAAGAGTTCAAAGCAATTGAATTAACAGAAGCTTATTTAAAAGAAATTGAATTGGCTAATCCAACTTTGAATGCTTATGTGGCAATAACAGCAGAACAAGCAAAAAAAATGGCTACTGAGTCAGATAGTCGTTTGGCTAGAGAGCAGGGAGGGATCTTAGAAGGAATACCACTGGGAATTAAGGATCTTTTTGCCACACGCGGTGTTCATACACAAGCCTGTTCCCATATTCTTGATAATTTTAAACCCTCTTATGAATCAACGGTGACCGCTAATTTGTGGCAAGATGGAGCCGTTATGTTAGGAAAGCTTAATATGGATGAATTTGCTATGGGGTCCTCCAATGAGACTTCATATTACGGTCCAGTTATGAGTCCGTGGAGAAAAAAGGGATCCCATGAAAAGCTTGTGCCAGGTGGTTCTTCAGGGGGATCAGCTGCTGCTGTTGCGGCACGGCTTTGTGCTGGTGCAACAGCCACAGATACAGGTGGTTCAATACGCCAACCTGCGGCATTCACTGGAACAGTGGGGATTAAACCAACTTATGGACGTTGTTCACGGTGGGGGACCATCGCTTTTGCTTCCTCACTTGATCAAGCGGGACCTATTGGGCGAGATGTCCGCGATTGTGCTATTTTACTTCAATCAATGGCTTCTTTTGATGAAAAAGATTCTACTTCAGTTAATTTACCTGTTCCTCATTATGAAAGTTACCTTGGTCAATCAATCAAAGGAATGAAAATTGGTATTCCAAAAGAATACCACTTGGAAGGAATGTCTCCTGAAATTACCAAGCTTTGGCAAAAAGGAATGAATTGGCTAAAAGAAGCAGGTGCTGAAATACATGATATTTCATTACCTCATACAAAATATGCCTTGCCTGCTTATTATATTATAGCTCCTGCAGAAGCGTCTTCTAATTTAGCGCGCTATGATGGTGTTCGTTTTGGTTTGCGCATACCGGGAAAAGACATCATTGAAATGTATGAAAACACCCGTTCAGCAGGTTTTGGTGATGAAGTTAAACGGCGTATTTTGGTTGGTACTTATGTCCTCTCATCGGGTTATTATGATGCCTATTATCTTAAAGCTCAAAAAGTACGAACACTCGTGAAACGTGATTTTGATCAATGTTTTGCTTCTGGTGTTGATGCTATCCTCACACCTGCAACCCCAACACCAGCTTTTGGCATCGCTGATGAAACAATTAAAAATGATAGCATAGCAATGTATCTCAATGATATTTTTACTGTACCAGTTAATATGGCTGGTTTACCAGGTATCTCTGTTCCTGCTGGGCTTTCATCAGATGGTTTGCCACTAGGGTTACAATTGATTGGTAAACCTTTTGCTGAAGAAGTGCTTTTTCAAATCGCCCATATTATAGAACAAGCGGTTGGAACCTTTAGTGCTGAAAAATGGTGGAGATAACTATAAAAAAGCATTTCTCTCACATCAGAGAAATGCCTTTGAAAAGTATAACCTCTTTTTTTGCATTTTATAGTTTTATCCACCAAGATAGGCCTCTTTGACACGTGGGTCAGAAAGCATGGTTTTTCCTTCACCGTGAAATAAAACATGCCCCACCTCTAGAATAAAAGCGTAATCCGCAATAGAAAGCGCTGCAAATGCATTTTGTTCAATGAGAAGAACTGTTTTTCCCATATCATTGATTTTTCGGATAATAGAAAAAAGTTCCTTTACAAGAAGTGGGGCTAATCCCAGAGAAGGTTCATCTAATATTATCATCTCAGGGTTGCTCATGAGCGCACGGCCCACAGCAAGCATTTGTTGTTCACCACCTGACATCGTCCCTCCCAATTGCTTTGCTCTTTCACGCAAGCGTGGGAAAAGCTCAAATATCCACTCGATATCGCGAGCAATACCCGACTTATCATGACGAATATAAGCTCCTAAATGGAGATTTTCTAAAACAGTCAGATGGGGCATAATGCGTCGCCCTTCAGGACTAAGAGCAATCCCTAATCTTAAAATTTTTTCTGGTGACTTTTTAATAATTGATTCGCCCTTATAGGTAATCTCTCCATGAACAGATCGATTGAGTCCTGTAATAGAACGTACAATGCTGCTTTTCCCTGCTCCATTAGCACCTATTAAAGTGACTATACTTCCTTTTTTTATAGACATCGAAAGATTTTGAATAGCTTTAATGGCACCATAATGAACGTGAAGATTTTTAATTTTAAGAATATCCATAAACATCTCCGCCAAGATAAGCTTCAATAACTTTAGGGTTGTTACGAATTTCATCTGGAGTGCCATTGGCAATGGCACAGCCGTGTTCCATTACCCAAATATATTGGCAAAGCCCCATAACAACTTTCATATCGTGTTCGATAAGCAGAATCGTAATATCAAAATCTTTTTGCACTTTTTCTATGAACTTTTTAAGATCTTCACTCTCCTGTGGGTTCATACCAGCAACAGGTTCATCAAGAAGAAGTAATTTTGGTTTTGTTGCTAACGCGCGTGCAATTTCCAAACGTCTTTGTACACCATAGGGCAGAGTTGTTGCAGATTGATTGGCAAGGTGATCCAGTTGTAACTGCTCAAGAAGTTCCATGGAATTTTTATGGATTTCTCTTTTCTCTTTCATTGCATTTGGAAAAAACAAAGCTGAAGAAAACCATGGATGCTTTTGTCGAACATGTGCTCCTACCATAACATTTTGCAAGACTGTTAATCCTGAAAAAAGACGAATATTTTGAAATGTTCGTGCAATATGGCGTCTACAGATAAGATAAGGAGGAGATCCAGAAACTTTTTGTTCATTAAAAAGAATAGTCCCACTTGTGGGAGCATAAAATCCTGAAATCATATTAAAAACGGTGGTTTTTCCAGCACCATTGGGCCCAATTAATCCAGTAATGGTTCCCCGCTTGATTGCCATATTCACATTATTTACAGCAATCAATCCACCAAAACGCATCACGATATCATTAAGTGAAAGAATAAGGTCGTTCATAGCTTTCCTTCATTATTAGAGAGCTTCTTGCGTGTTAAGAAACTATAAATCCCATTCCATGAGAATTCACGTTGCCCTAACAAACCTTTTCTCCAAAATAAGATAATGACGAGCAATAAAAGAGAAAAAATAACCATTCGAAGGCCTGGTGTCTCTGGAATATGTATAAAACCTAAGTCAAAAGGGCTTTCAATAATACGAAGCCACTCAAGCATGACTGTAATAATAATGCTGCCAATAATGCTTCCTGTAATTGAACCAAGACCACCAGCAACCACAATCATCAAAATATTAAAGGTAAGAAGGAAATTAAACATTTTTGGATCAATTGTTGAAATAAGAGCAGCCATCAATGCTCCTCCTATGCCTGCAAAAAATGCACCAACCGTGAAGGAAAAACTACGGTAAAAAAAGGAATTAATCCCCATTGTTTTTGCTGCGATTTCATCATCACGAATAGCACGCAACACATTACCTGTATTGCTTCGCAATAAGAGTATAATAAAAGTTACTGTAAATGCTAACCAACCATAGTTCCACCATAATGTGGCATTTTGAGGTATTCCTTTTATTCCCAAAGAGCCATTTGTTAAGGGGGTGGTATTTGTAATAACAATGCGGATAATTTCTGCGAACCCCAAGGTTGCAATTCCAAGATAATCACCACCAAGACGCAAAACAGGCAGAGCAATCAATAAACCTACAACGGCAGCGCACACACCACTTACAACAACGGCTAGAAAAAAAGGCAACTGCAGATGATGTAATGGCTCAGCTATGGGGTCAAGAATCCACATCATTTCTTTTTGTTCAGGAGAAAGAAGTAAAATTGCACATACATAAGCACCAACAGCCATAAAGCCAGCATGTCCAAGAGAAAACATACCCGTAAAGCCATAAATCAAATTAAGTGAGATCGCTAATATCGCATTAATAGCAATAAGATTGATGATACGAAGTGTGTAATCATTAAAATGGTTATCAGCATAAAACAAAAAACCAATAAGAACTAAAATGCTGATACATGATAGAAAGTTTGCCGCTGATTTTGCCATTAGATCTTCTCCTGACTTTTTTTACCCATTAAGCCTGTGGGCATTACCAATAAAATCAGAATTAATAAAATAAAAGCGAAGGCATCTCGATATCCAGATAATGCAGGGAAAAATGCGATAATCATAATTTCAATAAATCCAAGTAATAGCCCTCCCAACATTGCTCCTGGAATTGAGCCAATACCTCCAATAACAGCAGCGATAAATGCTTTAAGCCCAGGAAGCACCCCCATATAAGGATGGATCTGAGGATAGCGTAGTGACCACATAATGCCTGCAATAGCAGCAAGTGCAGTGCCTATCCCAAATGTAAATGCAATGACTTTATTGACAGAAACACCCATCAAACGTGTCGTTTCAATATCATGGGAGATCGCACGCATAGCAAGACCAGGTTTTGTTTTATGAATAATCCATAGCAATAAAATAATAAGAATGAACGCCACAACAGGAACGATGAGAGACATAGGAGCAATTCTAATAACTTTACCTGCTCCTGATTCTAAATGCCATAGGAACGGTATTACAAGAAAATCGGGTTGTTTCACACCCTTCGGAACTCCACTAAAGAGTACAGTAGCAAGATTTTCAATAAAAAATGAAACGCCGATTGCTCCAATAAGTGCTGAAATACGCGGAGCATGGCGTAAAGGTTTATAGGCAAATTGATCAACAGTAATTCCCACGGCACTTGTAATAAAAATTGCAAAACAAAGGGCTAAAATCCAAACCGGTGTAAAATCTTGCGGAGAAATTTTAAAGTAATAAATGAACCCTAAAGTAAGCATTGAAAAAATAGCGATCCAATAAATTGGAGGGCGTTTTTTGAACCCTATGAATACCGAGTAATAAATGAAAACAGCGAGTAACAAAAGAAGGACAGCAGCCCAAGCAGGCATAAAGCTAATGGTGGAAAAGAAAACAAAATACGCTCCCAGCATAAAGATGTCACCGTGAGCAAAATTAATAAGCCTCAGTATACCATAGACCATGGTGTAACCAATAGCGATAAGTCCATAAAGAGATCCTAATGCCAGTGCATTAAAAAAATACTGGATGAACATTTCAGTGCTCATCTCTCATCCTTCCACATTTGTTAATTCATAGGATAAAATAGGAAAATCCCAAATTTGAGTTGAGAACAGAATCCTCAACTCATACTTAATATTTTAGTTAGAAAAATTTCTCACTTTTTAAAAAGCGGGTTTAACTTCATCTAAATAGACACGTTTCCCATCCTTTATTTCAATGATACCAATAGGAATTTTAGGATTATGATTTTCATCCATGGACATATCACCAAAGGGCGTTTTAAAACCTTTTAATTGGCTAAGTGCGGTAGTGATCTTTTCCCGATCAGCACTGCCAGCATCTTCAATAGCTTTCATGAACATCATATAACTTGTATATCCCAAAACAGAATTGATATTTGGTTCTTGATCAGGATAAGCCTTTCTCCACTCCCTGGTAAATTCCCGCGCAGCTGCGGACATATCCGGCATATTTTCACTGTAGGGAAGTGTTGTATGTAAAAATCCTTCTGCAGCTTTTCCTGCAATTGCAACAGTTTCTGGATTATCCATAGCATCCCCACCCATGATTCTAAATTTTGCACCAAGCTCACGAGCTTGTTTTATGATGATAGCACCTTCAGAGAAGTAAGATGGAATAAATAAGATGTCAGGTTCCTGCGCTATAATCTGTGTAAGAACCGCTGAAAAGTCCTGATCTCCAGAGTTATAGTTCAAATTTGAGATCACTTCACCACCTAATTTTTTGAAGGCACGTCCAAAATAACTAGAAAGACCAATTGCATAATCATTTGATACATCTTTAAGAATAGCTGCTTTTTTTGCATGTAAAGTTTCATGCACATAAGTTGCGATGCCTTTCCCTTGATAAGAATCAATAAAGCAAGCACGGAAAGAATACTTTCTGCCCTGTGTAACAAGCGGATTTGTTGAAGATGTTGCAATGGTTGGGGTCTTGGCTTTTTCAGCTATTTCACCTCCAGACAACGAGAGTGAAGAGCCATAACTACCAATGATTCCATTTACTTCTTCACTCGCAGTCAAACGCATAACAGCATTAGCAGCTTCTACTTTATCAGATTTATTATCAACAACAATAAGTTTTACCTTACGCCCTAATATTTCTGGAACTTTTTTATGTGCCAATTCTATGCCTTTAATCTCGAGTTGTCCTCCAAATGCATTTTGACCACTTAACGGAAGATAAACACCAATTTCTATAGGCTCACTCGCATAGGCACTTACGACAAATGTCGTAAAAAATACGAGCGTAGTGAGGATTCTCTTCATTACGCACTTTCCTTGATTTTAATTGTGATCTTTACACCTTATCTTGAACTTCTTCATCATGCAAGTTCCACATGTGTGAAAATATCATTGTGTGAAAAACTTTTATATTTCTTGTCACACGTGCTTATTATATTATCGGATATAGGCTCAAACAGTTGTGTAAATATTCTTGTTGATCTTCTAAGAGGTGTGACAATATGGGGAAATCTTATCTTGGGGCTTGCGTGTTGATACAAGAGCAATGTTTACTAAAATGTAGAGAATCAATATCGTAAAATTTACAGCTACAGGATCACGTTTTATTATGACGAGTAAGGATACATTAAAGGATTATTCCCTATCTGAAGACAGTGTAGGTGCTTGTGGTGAGATTATTGAAATTAGTGGTGTCATTAAGTGGTTTGATGGTAGTAAGGGCTATGGGTTTATTGTACCTGATTTGCCTCATTTTCCCGACATATTGTTGCATGTTACGGTAATGCGTCGAGATGGTTTTCAAACAGCTTTAGAGGGAGCTAAAGTTATCTGTGCTGTGGAAAAAACTGAACGGGGGTTAAAGTGTGTTCAGGTAAAATCGATAGATTGTTCTTCAGCAACGCATCCATCAGAAATTCCAGCCCGTACTCATGTTGTTGTTACTCCGGAAAGTGGTTTAGAGCGCGCAATTGTCAAATGGTTTAATCGTGATAAGGGATTTGGTTTTCTTAGCCGTGGACAAGGAACTGAAGATATTTTTATTCATATGGAAACGTTGCGCCGTTTTGGTTTAGCAGAGCTTCGTTCTGGTCAAGTTGTTCTTGTGCGTTTTGGTAAAGGCGAGAAAGGTTTGATGACAGCAGAAATTTATCCAGACATAGGGATTCCATTTGCTACACATTAAATTATGCTTTTGAAGTTACGCTGTTTTTTTAGAGAGATCTGTTAGAGAGATCTATTGTTGTATAAATTAAGCAGAAAGAGCTGTAAAGCCAGCAGCACCAAGAGGGAAATTATCTATAAAGCCGTCAGTCAAATAAAGTAGATTACCGATATTGCATTGAGGGTAATAAAAAGGTAGTTTTTTTATTTTTTAAGTTTTGCTACTCTTTATTTTATGCAACAAAGTTGAAAAGTTATCTTTGGTGGAGATAAAAATGTTACGGCCTTTTGGAAGAGGGTGCATTATTGTATTGATGCTGTTTTTTATGGTAAAAGAAAATATAGCTGTAGCAAAGAAACCCATAGAGATTCCTGTTCATCCAA
The DNA here is from genome assembly GCF_028618515.1 of Bartonella sp. ML69XJBT. Classification (GTDB taxonomy): domain Bacteria; phylum Pseudomonadota; class Alphaproteobacteria; order Rhizobiales; family Rhizobiaceae; genus Bartonella. The sequence goes on along the minus strand of NZ_JAQITB010000007.1, from coordinate 10,840 downwards.
TTCCTTTAAAAATACAAACAGAGCAAGGTGTGGTCTCTTACGAGGTAGAGATTGCTTTTACGCCATCTCAGGCGAGCGCTGGTTTAATGTATCGCACTGATTTTCCACGTAATCGCGCAATGCTCTTTAAACAGCAGGGAAGTGAAAAAGATAAGCAAAAAATTTTTATGTGGATGGCAAATACGCCTTTGCCTTTAGATATGATTTTTTTAAACGATGAGGGAATTATCGTATCAATTGTAGAAAAAACCACCCCATTTTCAATGAATACTATTTCATCAGAGGTACCTGCAGCTTTTGCACTTGAGGTTAATGCTGGTGAAGTTTCTGAAAAACAGATAAAGAAAGGACAACGGGTTCTTCATCCTACACTTTGTGGAAAATGCGAAAGCGATACAAAATGACAGCAGAAGATATTCGTTTTTTTGAATATGATGGTTTGCGTTTTTCTTATCGAGAAGATGGACAGGGGACACCTGTTTTGTTGATACATGGTTTTGGCTCTTCTGCACGGGTAAATTGGTATGCAACGGGTTGGTTTCGTACCCTTACTGAAGCAGGATATCGTGTTATTGCTCTTGATAACCGTGGACATGGGGATTCAGTTAAAAGTTATGATTCTAACTTTTATACACCTCAAGCTATGGCTAGCGATGCGATGAGATTGTTGCAGCATTTGGGATTATCTAAAGCGCATGTTATGGGATATTCTATGGGGGCGCGCATTAGCGCATTTATGGCTCTTTTGTATCCAACATATGTGCATAGCGTTATTTTTGGCGGTTTAGGTATTGGTATGGTGACGGGAGCAGGAAATTGGGAACCCGTTGCTGAGGCCCTTTTAGCAGAAGATACTTCTACCATTACCAATCCGCGTGGTTTGATGTTTCGCAAATTTGCAGATCACACCAAGAGCGATAGACGTGCTTTGGCTGCTTGCATTATCACATCAAAACAAGAATTAACAGCATCTGAGATTTACAAAATTAAACAACCTGCCCTTGTTGCCGTTGGTTCACTCGATGAAATTAGTGGTGAAGCCGAGCCATTAGCAGCTTTATTACCCTGTGGTGAAGCTCTATCAATTCCTCATCGAGACCATATGCTTGCTGTGGGAGATAAAGTCTATAAAAAAGGCGTTATCGATTTTCTTTCTCGCTATCCTATCGTTGAAAATTATTCATAAGCTTTAGAGTTCATAAAAATGTCTCATGTTTTTTATCTTGGATGAGGCAAAAAGCTTGTCTGAAAGTTTGGCTATTTGTGGTGTGAATTTTTATGAAAAACTGTAAGAATAACAATTAAATTTTATGAATGTATTTTATATCTCTATAAAGAAATAAGGCTTCCTTTTAGGGATTTAACTGATTTTTATCTAGAAAGTAGTTAAGGAGAATTTGTTTAATTATTATAATAAGGAGGAAAGTGCTTTTGTTTTAGAAGATCTCTTTTTAATAGGAAAAAATTATACGTTCCCAATTCATGTTTTGACCAAATATGCTTGTAAACACAGGTGTTGAAATTGGGGATAAGATAAAAAATATTTAAAATTTATGAATTTCTAACTATTTTTTTACTTTTCAATCTATACGGTTATATTTAACAGTGCAAAACACCTTTTAGTAAAGGTGCTTTCGTCAATGTGTTAAGATAGTGCTATTGTGACTATAGGTAATATAAATAAAAATGGAAACTGAGATTTACTATCTTTACAGAATCTTAGGAGTGCCTTATTTGCCCTTCAGGATTTAATTTAAGAGTCTCAAAAGACAGGAGAGCATAGTGAATGCTGATGAAATAAAAAAACTTGATAGTTATTTTAAAAATATATTCCAAAATTCAGCATTGCAAGTGAAAGCACGGCCTAAAAAGGATGATTCTTGTGAGGTTTATATTGGGAATGAGTTTTTAGGTATTATCTATCGAGATGAAGATGAGGATGAACTATCCTACAATTTCTCAATGGCTATATTAGATATTGATTTAGGAAATTAATTCCTCATGAATAATTGGGGGGAATTTCTCTTCAATTTAATATGCTTCATATGATTTTTAACGCTTTAAAGCTTGTGTATTCGTTTCGTGCTATAATAAGATGGTCATGAATAGTAATGCCTAGTGCATTTGCTGCATCTTTTAACATATATGTCATTGTTATATCTGCTTTAGAGGGGGTTGCATCGCCAGAAGGATGATTATGTACGAGAATAAGACTTGATGCGGACAATTCTAAAGCGCGAGAGATAACTTCACGTGGATAAACGGGCGTGTGATCAATAGTTCCAGTTTGTTGCACTTCATCAGCAAGTAGACCGTTTTTTTTATCAAGAAATAAGATACGAAATTGTTCGCGTGTTTCGTGAGCCATAACAGCTTTACAATAAGCTAGTACTTTATCCCATGATGAAAAAATATCACGTTTAAACAATTCTGCACGAGCAAGGCGTCCAGCAACATCTGAAATAATTTTTAAGTCAATTGCAGTTGCTGGACCACAGCCTGGAATCTCTTGAAGTCGGTGAATATCAGCCCCCAATACGTCTGCTAATGAGCCAAACCGCGCTATTAAGTTTTTAGCTATTGGCTTTGTATTTGCTCGAGGTATCGTACGGAAAAGGAGTAATTCAAGATATTCATAATCTTCAATTGCATTTCCTTTTGATTTTAAATAGCGTTTGCGAAGACGTTCACGATGTCCTTGATAATGCTTATGTATCTGTGAGTTTTTCTGAAGCTTTTTACTTTTTATTTCTGCTATTGGACTAAGTGGGGAATTTGATGTCAGTGCAAAGTGGTCACCTTGGTTGTCTCCCTTTTTCGTGATTTTTCTAGCCATGATATTTCTACATTTATTTAACTACTTGAGCTTGGAATATAAAAAATATTTTTAGGAGATTGTGTAAAAATTTCGCACCCTTCATGTGTTACACCAATTGTATGTTCGTACTGTGCACTAAGAGATCTATCACGTGTAACAGCAGTCCAGCCATCAGAGAGAATCTTAACTTGGGGCTTTCCAAGATTAATCATTGGCTCAATCGTAAACATCATACCTTGTTTTAGTTCTATTCCTTCACCAGGATTTCCATAATGGAGAATATTAGGTGCATCATGAAAAAGCTGACCGATTCCATGTCCGCAGAAATCTCTTACAACTGAGCACCGTTCCGATTCTGCATAGTGTTGAATAGCTGCGCCAATATCACCTGTTGTTGCACCAGGTTTGACTACCGAAATTCCCCTCATAAGACTTTCATGGGTTATTTTGAGCAGGCGTTCCGCAGCACGTCTGATTTTTCCAACGGGATACATACGGCTTGAATCTCCATGCCAACCATCGAGAATAAAAGTCACATCAACATTAACGATATCACCTTCTTGCAAAGGTCTTTTATTGGGAATACCATGGCATACAACGTGATTGATGGATGTACAGCATGAATGGCCATATCCATGATAATTTAGATCAGCAGGAAGAGCACCACGCTTGGCACCAAAAATAAATACAAAATCATCAATTTCTTGCGTGGTGACACCTGGTTTAATAACATCCGTGAGTGCATCGAGGCATTCTGCAGCAATACGACCAACTTCACGCATTTTCGTAAAAGCATGCTCATCAAAAATGCGGATTTGCCCGTTAAATTTTAAGGGCATTTTATTATATTCAATATAATCAGTCATTGTTTTTTCTGTTTTCTATTTTCACTCGATGAATCGGAAAAATACCTTCTACACTTACGTGGCATTTTACGGCATAAAATTCTACCCCTGATTTTAATGCTAACTCAAATTTACGTCCATAGGTTGGATCAAGGTCATGACAGATTGCAAAAGCTGAGCAATCTTCCCGTTGAATTACATAAAGCATAGCGGCTCGTTTTCCTTGTTGCACAACTTTTATGAGTTCTTCAAGATGACGTGTACCACGTTTTGTTACGGTATCAGGAAATTCTGCTAATCCTTTTTGGCGGATAAAATGGACATTTTTAACTTCTAGATAACAGTCAGGAAGGATGCCATCACGCAACAGAAAATCAATCCGTGATTGCGTCCCATAACATTGTTCCTTCAAAATTGTTTTATATGCGCTTAATTCGGGTAGTAATCCTTTTTGAATTGCTTCTAATGCAAGTTTGTTGGGTAAAGTTGTATTGATACCAACGAGAGTATTATTTGCCTCAACAATTTCTAATCGATATGCGTATTTTCGTTTGGAATTGCTATGATATGAAAGCCAAATATTAGAGTTTTGCGTTGTTAACCCAAGCATTGATCCTGTATTAGGGACAGATACCGTGAAAATCTGTTGATCATCCCATTTAACATCAGCAAGAAAACGCTTATAACGACGGATAAGTTTTGCAGGAAAAAGTTTGGGAATAAAGAGCATATTTTTTTTTAGAATGCATAATTTTATAATTCAACTTAAATTATGATTTAGAAATGTTATAGCGCGTTAAATGCATTAAATAGTGTACCTCTAGCCTTACAGCAGCTTACATAACTAGTTTAAGATCTAAAAAACAAAGTTTGTTTTTATTTGCACAATTCATTATTAATCCTTTTCATCATAAACTCTGCGTGAAAAGATAATATTGACCGCAATTTGTTATGAGATAAGGTTATCTCTTGGAATATTCCTTCTAAAAGGTTGCATTGAAAAAAGTCGACTCTAGGAAGATAATGCATAGAATTAGGTAAGATTGATGGCTGGAACCAATAAGAATCGTGAGAATTTAACAAATGGGCCAATGATTATTTTAGTTGAACCGCAGCTACCTGAGAATATTGGTATGGTGGCAAGGGCAATGGCAAATTTTGGGCTCTCTAAGCTTCGGTTAGTCAAACCTCGAGAAACATTTCCAAATGAAAAAGCCAGATCGGCAGCAAGTAAAGCCGATCATGTTATTAATGATACAGTTGTTTTTGATAGATTGTCTGATGCGATTGCAGACTTGCACTATGTTTTTGCTACAACAGCACGTGAAAGATGTGGTTTTAAACCGGTAAAAAGTGCCGTTGAAGCAGCGTATTTGTTACGTCATAGCGAGAGTCTTGGGCATAAAACGGGTATTTTATTTGGAAGAGAGAGGTGGGGATTAGAAAATGATGAAATCAGTCTTGTTGATGAAATTATTACTTTTCCAGTTAATCCTGCTTTTGCATCCCTCAATATTGCCCAAGCAGTTTTACTTATGTCTTATGAATGGATGAAATCAGGTTTGGAAAATGTGAGCGATACGGCTTTTCGTGCCGCAAAGATGGAGCCAGCAAATAAAGCAACGTTTCATGGTTTTTTATCTCAATTAGAAGAAGCTTTGGATGTTCGTGGATATTTTAGGCCTCGAGAACGTAAAGAGGTTATGCTTGCGAATCTGCGTTCTGTTTTTACACGTGCTCATTTTAGTGAATCTGAGGTTCGCTTGCTACGAGGAATTATCTCTTCATTGGATCATTTTTCTCCTCAATTTCCACGAGGAAGCGGTGCACCCTTAGAGCGTCAACGTACAAAATTAAAAACAGGTGTGAAAACGGATGGATAAGCGCCCTGTTCTTTTCTTTGATAGTGGCATTGGCGGTTTAACAGTGTTGAGGGAAGTGCGTGTCCTTGTTCCTGAAATGCAATTTATTTATGTTGCTGATGATGCTGGATTTCCTTATGGAAATTGGGAAGAAAATGTTTTGAAAAGTCGAATTTTAAAGGTTTTTACAAATCTTTTAGTACTCTACAATCCTGTCCTATGTGTCATTGCTTGCAATACTGTTTCTACACTCATGTTGACAGATTTACGTGAAAAATTTCCCCATATTCTTTTTGTAGGAACGGTTCCTGCAATTAAATCAGCAGCTGAACAAACAAAATCTGGTTTTATTTCAGTATTAGCTACTCCTGGAACAGTTAAACGTGCTTATACACATGAATTAATCAATTCTTTTGCTGCTCAATGTCATGTTCAGCTTGTTGGAAGTGAAAAACTTGCTGGATTTGCCGAAGATTATTTACGTGGAAAGCCTATAGACTTGAAAGAATTACGCCATGAAATCCTTCCGTGCTTTGTTGAGAAAAATGGCAAATATACTGATATTATTGTTTTAGCTTGTACGCATTATCCTTTTTTGATTAATTTTTTTCGTGAACAAGCGTTATGGCCAGTTAAATGGATTGATCCAACAAAAGCTATCGCCAAACACACAAGATCATTACTACCGAAAAGAGTAGATCCCCAAAATATAAAGAAACATAAAGACTTTGCTTTATTTACATCGCAAAATATAACATCTTCAACAGAGCGCTTGTTACAAAGATTTTGCTTAAATATCATGAAAGGAGTTGACTTTGGGGTGTAAGATTAATAGAAGTTCTTTTAGCTTTTTCTCTTGAGAAAAGCGTATGAATTGACGTGTCCCGTGGGTAACTTTGCATATTTAATGTTAAAGATGTCCTGTCAGTCTTTTATTTGAAGGCAGAGGAGGGCGCGTTTCCTTGAGATCTTATATGAGATCTTGTTTTCTATTTTAAAAGGAAATGCGATGAGTAAACGCGAAACAACCAAGTATAAAATTGACCGTCGGATGGGGGAAAACATTTGGGGACGTCCGAAATCTCCTGTAAATCGTCGTGATTATGGTCCAGGTCAGCACGGACAACGCCGAAAAGGTAAGCTTTCTGATTATGGTGTGCAGTTGCGCGCTAAGCAGAAATTAAAAGGGTTTTACGGTGATATCTCAGAAAAGCAATTTCGTAAAACTTATGCAGAAGCTGCTCGTCGACGTGGTGATACTGGTGAAAATCTTATCGGACTGTTGGAATCGCGTTTAGATGCTGTTGTCTACCGTGCAAAATTTGTGCCAACCATCTTCGCTTCTCGCCAATTTATCAATCACGGTCATGTCAATGTTAATGGTCGGCGTACAAATATTCAATCATATCGTTGTAAACCAGGTGATGTTATTGAAGTTCGTGAGAAGTCAAAACAGCTTGTTTTGGTGTTGGAATCTGTGCAGTTAGCAGAACGCGATGTGCCTGAATATATTGAAGCCGATCATAAACAGATGAAAGCAACCTTTACACGTGTTCCTGCTTTTGCAGATGTTCCTTATGCTGTGCAAATGGAACCCAATTTGGTTGTTGAGTTTTATTCTCGTTAAATTCTTTATGGGAGTATTGCTCTTTTGCTTTTGATTATATGCTCGGAATTTGCTTTATAGTCCTTAAAGCTAATGAATAATTCTTATGGATGGTGCTATATTAAGTTTGTTGTTATATTTTATAACAATTGGCTTTTATAGCGCCATTTATTTTCATCTTACGGCTCCACGGCGTATCGGTTTATACTGTGTAACCTCTCTGTCCTTCTCTCTATCATTCTTATAAAACAAGCTCTTTATTGTGCAGGATTATGATATTATGGATAATAGTTCAGTCGAATATCAAACAATGCAAAAGAATGTAGAGAAAACTGATTTTTTAGCCAGAGAAATCACATCACCAGCTGCTGATGATTGTCATCCGATATTTAGGAAAGCTCCTTCAACTGTAGAGTTTAATAAGCTGCGTAAACGACTTTTACGTCACATACGGCAAGCATTAGATGATTTTTCCATGCTTTCTTCAGGAAAAAAATGGCTTATCGCTTTATCAGGTGGAAAAGATTCTTACGGTTTACTCGCGCTTCTTTTGGATTTAAAGTGGCGTGGTTTTTTGCCTATTGAAATTCTAGCTTGTAATCTTGATCAAGGACAACCAGGCTTTCCAAAACATATTCTTCCAGATTTTTTGACCTCTTATCAAATTCCATATCGCATTGAGTACCAAGACACTTATTCCATTGTTACAGATAAACTAGCAGAGACACAAACATATTGTTCGCTTTGCTCGCGTTTGCGACGTGGTAACTTATACCGTATTGCACGTGAAGAGGGATGTTCTGCATTAGTTCTTGGACATCATCGTGATGATGTTTTAGAAACGTTTTTTATGAATTTATTTCATGGAGGCCGATTAGCAGCTATGCCTGGAAAGCTTATGAATGATGAAGGGGATCTTTTTGTTTTGCGTCCTCTTGTTTACGCAGCTGAAGAAGATATGGAGAAATTTTCACAAGCAATGCAATTTCCTATTATTCCCTGCAATCTTTGTGGTAGCCAAGATGGTTTACAACGCAATGCAATGAAAGAAATGTTAAAGGATATCGAAAGAAGAATGCCAGGGCGTAAAGACACTATGATTCGTGCTTTAACGAATGTTCGTCCAAGTCATTTGCTCGATAAAAATATTTTTGACTTCAAAAGCTTATTATAAAGCTGATTTTTTTAGCACAATAACTCTAGCCTTCTCTTTAAACTGCAATACCATAGAGATCGTAAGCATCTGACTTTTCGATTTTGACAGTGACAAATTCACCGACACGTAATGGACGTCGTGATGATATATGTACAACACCATCTATTTCTGGAGCATCATATTGGCTACGACCTTTAGCAATTTTTCCTTGACTTTCATCAATGAGAATTTGAAGTCTTTTTCCGATTTTTTTCTTTAAAAGATGGGTAGAAATTTGTTTTTGTTTTGCCATAAAGCGATGCCAGCGGTTTTCTTTCACTTCTTCAGAAATATTTTCTAATCCCAAATCATTTGCGACAGCGCCTTTTACTTCTTCATATTTAAAGCATCCAGCACGTTCAATTTTTACTTCTTCCAGCCATTCGAGGAGTATATTAAAATCTTCATTTGTTTCGCCTGGAAAACCAACAATAAATGTTGATCGTAAGGTGAGATCTGGACAAATTTTTCTCCAGTTTTCAATTCTACGATTTGTTTTTTCCATAACAGCAGGGCGTTTCATATTACGTAAAACAGTTTGTGATGCATGTTGAAAAGGAATATCTAAATACGGAAGAATTTTTTTTGCAGCCATAAGCTCAATAACTTCATCCACATGAGGATAAGGATAGACATAGTGCATGCGTATCCAAATTCCCATATCACCCAATTCGCGACAAAGATCAAAAAATTTGGTTTTTACGATGCGATCTTTCCAAGGACTTTCGAGATATTTAAGATCAATGCCATAAGCACTGGTATCTTGAGAGATAACCAAGAGCTCTTTTACACCTGCCTGTACAAGTTTTTCGGCTTCACGAAGAACTTCATTGATGGGGCGTGAAGTAAGATTACCGCGCAGAGTAGGGATGATACAAAAACTACATCGATTAGAACATCCTTCAGAAATTTTTAAGTAAGCATAGTGGCGAGGTGTTAAGCGAATACCTTGCGGGGGAACTAAATCAATAAAGGGATCATGAACTGGGGGAATTGCTGTATGAACAGCTTCTATAACACTTTCATAGGCTTGTGGCCCTGTAATGGCTAATACATGAGGATGTGCTTGACGAATAACATCAGGATCAGCACCAAGACACCCCGTTACAATAACTTTTCCATTTTCTTTGAGAGCTTCATCAATATTGGCTAATGATTCATTTCGAGCAGAATCAAGAAACCCACAGGTATTTACAATAACGACATCGGCTCCTTGATGCTTCCGTGAAATTTCATAACCTTCAGACCGGAGTCTGGTAATAATTCGCTCAGAATCTACTAATGCTTTTGGACATCCGAGGGAAACAAAGCTAATACGAGGTGCTGCCATTGATCAATCCTGTAATTTTATAACGATTACATTTTATCTACTGTTTTTACTATCTATAAAGAATGAAAAGGCTCTTTATCTTTAATACATATGCAATAGAATTTATTAGAAAATTATTCGTTTTCGTGCTCAAAAAATTTATTGAGTGAATATGTATTGTTACTGATTATGGCACAATAACAAAAGTATCAAATTATTTTTTTGGTCAATGTATGAACGTGCTCAGTAGTTTTTTATCTTTTAATATTTCCGAATAAGTCCGATAAGTTTACCTTGTATCTGCACACGCTCAGATCCATATATGCGTGTTTCATAGTGAGGATTTGCTGATTCTAGCTCAATAAAGGCTCCTTTACGTCGATAACGTTTTAAAGTTGCTTCTTCTTTATCGATGAATGCCACAACAATTTCACCTGATGTTGCTGTACTTTGGCATTTAACAATTATAGTATCTTTATCAAGAATACCAGCCTCAATCATAGAATCATCTCTGACTTCTAAAGCATAGTGCTCACCTGAGTTAATCATATCTTGTGGTAAAGAAAGCGTATCTATTTGTTGTAATAAAGCAAAGACAGGTATACTTGCAGAAATGCGGCCCATAATGGGAATAGTAACATTCTTTTTTTCTTCTGCCTCGAAGTTACTAAAATCAGTAAAGTTTTTTGATATTTTTCTTTTATTTTTCTCTATCATAGTGGGAGAAAGTTTACGCGCTAAAGAAAGATTAAATGTTATTTTATCGGGAAGTCGTATCACCTCAACTGCGCGGGCTCGATTTGGCAAACGACGTATAAAACCTCGTTGTTCTAAAGCTATCATAAGTTTATGAATGCCAGACTTTGAAGAAAGCTCCAAGGCAATTTTCATTTCATCAAAGGAGGGAGGAATGCCAGTTTCTTTCATATGATTATGAATGAACAACAGTAGTTCATATTGTTTACATGTTAGCATTCAATATTCCAATCATAAGCACCCAAAATAAGAAAAAATAAATATATTTGCAAATATTATACATATTTTTTGAGATAAAATTTAAATATTGTTTTAATTTACTTTAAAAATAATTTAATTAAATTTAATATATTGTATCCATTATAATAGATAATGCTAAATTTACTACTATTCATAGAATGAAAAATATTTCAAAATATCTTTTAAGATTTTAAATAAAAAATATTATC
>NZ_JAQITB010000069.1 GCF_028618515.1 Bartonella sp. ML69XJBT | reverse complement strand
GCTACCCTTTGTGCCTCTGTAGAGGTTGCTCTCGCTTTTTCCGATAAACTCTTGGCTTCTTCACTAACACCTTTTGCTTCATTAACTAAGGTGATAGCCTGTGAAGATTGATCCTTCGCTTCTGTAGAAGCCGTGAGAGCATTTGAAGACGCATCTTTTGCTTCTGATGCTAATTGTTTCGCTTCTTCTGCTTTGTTCTTCGCATCTGATGCCTCTGAAATGGCTCTCTCAACACTTTCTTTCGCATTACGCGCTGTTGCTGTCGCCGCTTCACTTGCATTCTTGGCTTCATTGGCTGTCGTAGATGCTCCCTCTGCTAGCCCCTTTGCCTCTGTCGCCGTGTTTACCGCTGTTTCTGATGTTGCATTCGCTCCATTGGCTACGCTCAACGCCTGTGATGCCGTCTCTTTTACTTCTTGCACAACACTCTGTGCAGTTTCCGCTTTGCTCTTCGCATCTTCCGCCAAGATCTTAATCGCTTCTCCGCCTCGTAGAGCTTCACCGTCTAAACGCACCGATTGCTCTGCCGCTACCTTCGCTTCATTGGCTAACTTTATCGCTTCTGTTGCATTGTCTTGCGCCTCTGATGCCTTAACTCTTGCCGTTTCTGCAACTTGTTTGGCTTCGCTTGATGCACTCTTCGCTTCTCCTGACGTCGTCTCTGCTCTAGAGACAATTGCCTTAACGCTTGTGACCTCTGTTAATGCTTGTTCTGCTGTCTTTTGTGCTTGAGTTGCTACTGCAGTGCTTGACGTTACATCTGTACTCGCTTTTTCCGCTAAACCTTTTGCCTCTTCTGCTAATCCCTTGGCTTCTGCTGCTCTCTCTCTTATCTCTGTAACCTTCTGATCTGCTCGATTGGCTGCTGTCAGCGCTGTTTCACTAACGCCCTTGGCATTATTAGCTGTCGTAGATGCTCCCTCTGCTAGCCCCTTTGCTTCTTCTGCCGTTTGCTTGGCTGTTGCTGCTGTGCTCGTTGCTGTAAGGGCTGTTTGCTTTACCTCATGACACGTCGCTACTGCTGTCGCTGCTACTTGCCTCGTCTCTGCTGCCGTCTGTTCTGCTTCTTTTGCCATCTTTGCAGCCGTCAACAGTTCTTGCTTAACTTCTCTTAGTCCTTGTTCTGCTTGTTCAATGCTCGCTTTCACACCTTCGGCTGTGTTCTTGGCTGTATTGGCATTCGTAGCAGCTTGTTCTGCTAACCTTTTTGCCTCATTGGCTCTACCTACCGCCTCTTCACTCGATTGCTTGGCTGCTCTTGCATCTTGTTTCGCCTCTTCAGACATACTCTTCCCGTCTTCAGCTGCTCTCGTAGCTGCTCCAGATTCACTCATCGCTCTGGAGGCTGTCTCATGCGCATTTTCCGATTTTCTTACCGCACCATCCGCTTTGCTTTGCGCTTCTCGTCCCTCTCTCAATGCCTCATCTGCAACTGTCTTCGATTCATTGGCGAGTGTCACCGCTCTAGCGGCACTCGTCAAAGCTTCTCCAACCGTGACCGCTGCTCCATCCGATAACTCTTTTGCATCCTCCGCTGCTCTTTTCGCCGCATCCGCTATCTGCTTGGCTGTCGTTGCTAATCCTAGCGCGCGTTCTGATGCCTGCTGTGCCTGCACACCCTGTTCCGCCGTCGCAAAAACTTCATAACTATAAAGACTGGCTGTTCCTAGTAAATTGGGAACAACAACCGTATCTTGTGATACACCCTCTATGATCTCTTCTTTCGTCGCTACCGGTATCTGATATTCATGCGTATGATTTGGTATCCCCATCTCTTTCTTCCTTATATCTCTTCAAACCAATACTTATAATGAACACTCTTTCAGCTCTTCTAACTCGACACTTAATGCCCTTAACCGCTCTTCTAATCCTTGCAGCCTGCCTTCAAGTTCTGACTTCAAAGCATCTTTCAACAAATCAACAATCCTATTAAGCGGGGCATGCACAAAATGATCCCCTGAATACAAAACAACCCGTACTTGGGACGGGTCGCTAATCTCTGATATCGCAAAGGGTTTCGATAACATGCATTCTCCTCCTCAGGTCTTTATCCCATAAACAACACTCACATTTATCGGGCGGCTTTCAACGCCTCCAAACTTTCTTATACCAATAAGATGATCATGCATGCCTAAATCTTCTCCTGATTGATTAGGGATTTTATTCATACTAAGCCGTTCATGTTTCAAGAAAAAAGGATGCGAGGTATACACCTTCCCCATCTGAGGTGCGTGTTCCTCAGATGCAGGAGAGGTAATTTGGTCAAATTCCCTGCTACACTCCTTTAAAGCATCTCCTGTTAAACCTAAACATTCCTCATCATCTCTCTCTAAAACTTCATAATCTACAATAATACTCCTTTGGCTCCTCGAACCTAATGAAGAACTATCGCGTCGCGTCCTTGAATTGCTCTCTGTGGGAGAAGAAAAATCAACACTATGCTCATGATCTCTCAGAGAACTCTGTTGCACACTGGCAAAATCACGCCCTCTATCAACAGAACCTAAATAATCAAAACCACGCAAAAACATGCCGCGCAAATCGGGGACATTAAACGTTGTATCATCTCCACCATGCCCCCAGAGCGTCCCTATGGTTGCAAACAAATCACGATACTTATCCCGTGAATAGGAACGACCATCACACAACAACCAACCAGAAGGCAACCTTTCCATCGCAAAGCAACCTATAAAGCCCGTAGGTAAGCCTCTTAAGTATAAAGATTTTCTTATCGTAGGATTGAGTAAATGCCACCCCGAAAGGGAGGCGTCATACACTAAACTATAGAAACAGCCATGGTGGATTTCTCCTCCATCAAGAGGCGATAAGCCGTTTTCTGTTGCCTTATAAACCGGTCTAGCGGGAAGCCCCTCTCGATAAACCGTCGTTCTGCCAAAATTCCAACCAACCGCCCTAAAGCGCAAAACAAAGCCATCTTGATATCCAGAAAATACAGAATTCTCGAAAATGATCCTGCTACTTTGCGTTAAATCATTAACCTTAACAACGCCATCAAACCCTCCTCCACTACACGATAAATATTCCCTCACACGCTGCATCATCACACGTGCACTATCATTAACTGTATGGGGCGCTTGCCCTTCTGACCAGTTAATCATATTATCTGCACCAGCGTTTTCTGATGCCGTTAAAGACCAATCATAAATATCTGCCATGTTCCCCTCAAGTCTTTATCGCAAAAACTACCGATACATTGATGGGACGCGTTTCGCTCTCACTATCCCTTGATGCCATAAGATCTTGCATAGGAGGCGTCTGAAAAGGAACTGCTACAACATCATAGACCCTTATATCTTCTTCGCTTACTCCAGAAACTTCAGAAACTGTCGATATCTGATCATGATTAAGCGCATGACCCCATAAAGCTGTCATACGCCCATGCCAATAACGGTCATCATCATCATCATCCATATCGGAAACGGATACCTTATGAACTTCATGTTGATGGGATTGAATTAAATCTGGCTGGACACTCGCAAAGCTACGTCCCGTATCAATATTGCGACCATCATCAAAACCACGTAAAAACATTCCCCGTAAATCGGGGATATTGAAGGTCCTAATACCATCGCCACTTCCCCATGTTATTCCTATCGCTGCAAAAAGATCGCTATAAAAACTTCGTGAATACGCACTCCCATCACATAATAGCCAACCACTAGGGATTGCTTGCATAGCAAACGTCCCTATAAAGCCTGCTGGATAAAGAGCCTTGGTCAAATCTAAGGGAGATAATACAGGGGTTGGATTAAGCAAATGCCAACCTGCAAGCGATTCATCATAGGCTAAACTGTAAATGCAACCCTGTTGGATTTCTCCTCCCAATAAAGGAATAGCTCCTAACTCTGTCGCC
>NZ_JAQITB010000068.1 GCF_028618515.1 Bartonella sp. ML69XJBT | reverse complement strand
GCAAGATCACGCTTGGCAGAAGCGATCCCCTCTTGGAGATGATTGACAAAACGCACAACAAGGGAAACATCCATAATCGTCTCTTATCCTAACTGATGGCTTTCATATTCTTGTTGTTTGATGCGTGCTAATTCTTCACGATAGGAAATCACATCCAGCCAATCCATCTGATTGATCTCTAGAGCCGACCAGCGAAAATAAAGCGCTAGTTCTGCTCCAAATTGTCCGGCATAAGGGATTGGCGTTGCGTAAAAAAAGCAAAAAAAGCCTTGAAGACAGCAAGAACGTCAACAATATCCAGTCGATCAATCAGTTCAACAGATTCATGTGACATATCAGCCAAAAGCGCTGTAATGCCTCCTATTGCCTCACTTGTGAACAAAACTTGAGCAAGCTTAGCGATAAGCACATCATTGGTGAGTGTTTTTTGCTCTCCAAATTCAGGAAGCAGCAGCTCTGTCAACTGTGGTCCAATCAGCACGGATAATTGCTTGGCATGTTTGAAAGTGGGGCGATAAAAGGTCAATTTATGCCGTGTCGCTTGCCTACCCTCACTGTCTTGGTAGAGAATGGGAACAGCTAATTCCACCTCAATGCTTGTTTGTAAACTTGTCATGATCAATTCCTATAAATTGAGAATAGAGCGTCGACGAGAACCGATCTCTTGCCCATTGCGCACGAGCCAACCACCTCGTTTAAAAGAAAAGCGATGCAAAACAGAACCATCCCAAAATTCGGTATAGTCCCAAATATTTTTGATCTCGCAATCATAGCCTGTCGCTTTTCCAGCTGTTAAGCCTTCGCTATCCACTTTGACCAAGCGCCCTGTAACATCAATGGAATGTTCATGCTCGCGCCCATCTTCTTCAGACACCACATGTTTTTTGCCGGTAAATTTATGACGAAGACCAGGGGAACCACCAAAGATACCGATGATTTCTGGGGTGTGGCTGCGGATTTTCATTTGTAAACTCAAAGCTTTCACACCAAGACCGCTCACATCAATTTGCATGTCAGAACCCCCTGGTTGATAGGTTTCGGTGATTTCTTCCAACGTGGGCAGTTTGAGCGTTTCAAGATCAAGGTGAAGATTCACATCATCATCAACAATCAGCGTAAAACCGCGTACAATGCGTAAAGTCATGCTTTAACTCCTTGCTGCTTTGCGATAAGTTTCAAGCGTATCGCCAAATTGATAAGTCATTTTCTTTTGGATATCTTCAGAGAGCCGATTAAAGTAAGCGCTATTGCGCCGGCTGCCGAAACTCAAATCTTCTAAAGGTGGCACTTCTTCTGCATCAAACTCGACCCGCAATTGTCCCAATTGTAAAGTGCTGTTGGAATTTAAATCACGGTCAAACCAAACACGTCCTCCAAGCAGTGCACCACGCGCAATCAGATCATCCAGAAACTGTGTAAGGCTGCGGGTAATGGCAATGACATGTTGACCGGTCAGGTTTTCGTCATTTGCCCAAGGGCGGAAATTGTTAATGATGGTTTTTTCCAAGGCTGCACGGGTGCGCACCACATTGACAAAGCGCCAGAGTGGATCACTCGAGGTGGTGTGATTGCCCCATAAAATGCGCCCATTAGCAGCCATTTGCCCATGCGCATTTTGGCTAAGGCGTGCCGGTATAAAGGTGGCAATATCGGCTTGATTGAGGCGATTAGCCTCATGATCAATTTCCCCATCAAAATAGCTAATGGGGCGTGCTGTGCCTAAAATACCATGCACATCTTGGTTGGAGGGAGACCAAAAAACACCCCCCTTTTGTTTGTCACGTTTGATAAACATCGCCGCCACAAAGGGACTTGCCGGTTTGATACTAAAGCCCCCCTCACTATTTGCTACCCGCACAAAGGGGTCAATCAGATAACAAAAGCGTGAGGAGAAATCTGCCCGAAAGGCAAGACTTTCTTCCGTATTTTTGCCCCCCGTATCAAACACGGCAATGGCTTGTAGCTTTTCGGCAACCTGTTCTAGAGCATCTGCTAGCGGGTTTTTGCCATTGTCAATCCGCCCTGCACTATAAGCTGGCGCTAAGAGAATTCCAGGCTCTACCCCTAAATGCCCTCTAGCATGCGCTAAGGCATGCACACCGGTTAAAGAAACACTTGACCCCACCATCTCTGCTTGGGTCTCAGCAATGGTAGACTTTTCCTCCACCCGCACGAAAATCACTTGTGCTTCAATCCCTTGCGCACGAACGGCATTGATAACATCAAGGGCTGTTCCTCTTGTCCCAAGCTTTTGGATTTTCTCTGTCTCATGGGTAAAGACCAACACGGGCTCGTTAAGGGGATAGGTCTGTGCATCCGCATCAGGGGCTGTAACAACCGCTCCAAGGGCGGTTTGATCAAATGTTGCTAAAGGACGGGAATCCTCACCAGCCTCTACAATGCGAATACCATGATTAAATTCTGTTGCCATTTTGCTCTCCAAATCAATGAAGAGACAATAACAACCATCATCATGCTTCATAAGACTGACAGTGTCAGTCAAAAAAAGCCCTTTAAAGGGCTTTAAAAGAGTGATAAAAGGACAGCCCATTTTATACAGCAGCTATCATTACACTATTGTTTGAATACCTAATAAGCTTCTTCACCTTTTTCTTGTGATTTATCCCTAGGCTCTGCCATTATGTCTTTATCCACTACGGGAGGAGAAAAAACTCCATCCTTATAAGTCCAGCCAATTTGTGCTTCCTTTGAAGGGATAGCTTCTCCATCAAAGACGTGAACATAATCTTTTGATGCTACAATAATATTTGTTACCACACCATTTTCAACAACTGCATATTCCATTAATGCCTCCTATATATAGAATTTGAACAATACTGCTCCATCTCCACCATCGCCACCGTCGTCACCATATTTTCCCGGAAAATAGCCTCCACCTCCACCAGATTTATTATTATAACTTCCTCCACCATTTCCTCCTTTTACGCTCCAACCTTCTCGTACTCGTGAGCTGCTATCGCCGCTAGCACCGCCACCACCACCCAAAATAGAGTTGCCACCATTTCCAACAGCCCCTGATTTTTCTCCATAGCTACCACCTCCACCACCGTTGAAAATAGAATCACGTCCATTTGAACTACTGCTATTGGATGAGTAACCACCTCCAAGACCACCAGGTGAAATTCCTTGAACACCACCGACAGCGCCTGTGCTATTATGTCCATTGACAGCTCCACCACCACCACCACCTGCTATTGTGGATTCTAAAATACGTGTAAAGCCACCATAACCACAAACATCTTTGGGTTGACCGGTATAAAAACCTTTACCACCGCGACCAATGAGAACATTTTTTGTATTTTTGATCTGCGACCATTTTATTTTTTTGTGTACGCAACCGCCGCCGCCGCCACCACCACCTTTATAATTACCGCCACCACCACCGCCACCCCACGCCCATACTTCAACATAGGTATCGTCGGTAATGCCTTCAGGAAATGGAATAGGACCACTTTCTGTCATAAGAATTTCGACAGGTTGTTTGACTAATGAAGCGATCAATTTATCCACTTGCGCCTTGGTATAAACAACATCACCGTCCACTTTAAGCGGTCCTTGCAACATGCTTCCACTTGTACTTAAACTGGTGATCACTTTGTTGTTATGGGTAATATTCAATGATGCATTGCCCAACAGCTCTAAACCGCCACTCATGGTGACTTTGCCGGTAAACTTATTATAACTTTGCCATTCATTGGCTTGTTTTAAGCGCCCATAGGCTGTGAGGTCTTCATTAAGCTTGGCTCTAAATTTATCAAGCCCCACGATATCTTCAATCTTATGTTGATGAGAACCAAGCAAAGATACAGCACTGCCAAAGGTGAAGTTATTATTGCTTGATTTGTAAAGAACATAATTGTTGGCTGCGTCCTTAGCGCCCTCGATATCGCTTAAATCAGCAAATGAGAAAGTTTTATCCGCTGCCATTTTGCCATTAAGGGCGCTTTCTAAACCCGTCACATCACTGATTGTGTGCGTGTGTTTTAAAGGTGCTTTCCCCTCTACCT
>NZ_JAQITB010000067.1 GCF_028618515.1 Bartonella sp. ML69XJBT | reverse complement strand
TGGGGTCGCGCTTATGGCAATGCGAAATTAACCAAGAGAAGCAAAGTAAGGAAAGTTCCTATAAATTATGAGGTTTATGAAAGCGATAACCTTGTCAAGATTGTTGATGAAACAGAATAAAGAACGGTGTGGGGGGGGGGGCTTAAAAAAATATCTTGTTTCTGATTATAACTATTAAAAATAGATTAGAATCAGATTAGAAAAATCCAATATGGGGGAAACAAAATATCTTCTTTCAGGAGGCTTTTCTCTTATGTTTTGGTTCACAAGCGTAGAAAAAAAATATAAATTTACAGATGATATAAGATCAATTGGAACACACGCGGTTTATCGTATTAAAGCTGTTAAGGATTTTGGTGATGTTAAAGCAGGTGATTTAGGTGGTTTTATAGAAAAAGGAAAAAATTTATCCCATTACGGCGACTGTTGGGTATATTCTGGCGCTTGTGTCTATGGCAATGCCAAAGTCTATGACAATGCTAGAATTTATGACGATGCTGAAATCTATGACGATGCTAGAATTTATGGCAATGCTAGAATTTATGGCAATGCTAAAGTTTACGGCAAAGCCTGCGTTTATGAGAATGCTAAAATCTGTGACAATGCTAAAATTTATGACGATGCTAGAATTTATGGCAATGCTAAAGTCTATGAATTTTCGGAAGTTTATGGGAAAATCGGTGCTTTTAGAGCCTATATTCACGAAATTACCGAAGTTTATGGCTATGCAAAGATTTATGGCAATGCCAAAGTCTATGACAATGCTAAAATTTATGACGATGCTGAAATCTATGACAATGCTAAAATTTATAAAAGCGCAGAAGTTCTAGGTAATGCCAAAGTCTATGAGAATGCCAAAATCTATGAAAATTCCAAAATCTATGGCAATGCTAAAGTTTACGGCTATGCCGAAGTTTTTGGCAATGCTAAAGTTTATAAAAACGCTGAAGTTTTTGGCAATGCTAAAGTTTATAACGGGACTGCAATTTTAGGTAAGTTAGATTGTGATATCCGAAAACCTAACAATTAAACTATAAATCATCTAGAAAACACGAGATAGTGGATAAATGACAAGCTTTTTCACATTATAATAAAAACTCGTAATTATATACTTTAATGCTGTTTTAAAATTTTATTGTTATCTTAAAAATTACCCTCTTATAGAACAATCTAATGTTACTATAACATCTTTAGATTTTACGCTCGTCAATTTTGGCGAACGTTAATTTGTTTCTTTTTATGCGATTAACAATCCAATCGTTAAAACAAGATGTGATCTTTAAACGTATGTTATAGATCATTCCAAACGACTAAATTTTAAAACAATGCGATTTTTAAGTGATAAAAACGTATCATAAAATTTATGAACTGTTATAAATGGTAGCTGCTTTTCATTTCATTTGAATACACACATGCGTTATAATATTTACATCATGATTTGCTTTTTATGATCTATTCATACATGGCAATTGTTTATAAAAAATGGTCAAATGAATCATGCATAAAAGTGTGGATTCTTAAGTGGATTCATATAAAATAATTGCACTCAACATATTGACTTTATTGTGTTTTTTATGATAATGTGATGTTTGGGGAAAAAGCTTCAAGAGCAGGATGCGTATATTAGAGCGCAGCAAGATGTGCAAAGGCAAGCGATTGAATATCAAGAATTTAATGGACATTTGAACCAGTTTTTAGAAAATTCTGTTGCATCTGTTAAAGATAAATACAGTGATTTTGATGCAGCAGCGAATTTTCTTTATGAGACGCGTGCGAAGCAGTTGAATGCATGGTCAAGCGTTTATCCAGATTATGCCAATAAGAGCACGATAGATGCGATTATAGGGGATGAGTTGCGTACGATTGTAGCGACGTGTGCACAAAGAAATCTCAATCCGGCAGAAGAGCTTTATAAGATAGCCCAAAACTGCGGTTATCAGAACCAAGTCGTACAAGCTCATCATCAAGTTGCAGCGCTTGAGAGTCGTCAGAATTCTGCGAGGACTTTAACAGCTTCTGGTGGAGGAGGAAATGTTGGTCCGATGACTAAAGAGGCTCTTGCCAATATGTCAGAGAAAGAATTTGATGTTTGGATATCCAATCCGAAGAATGAAGCGCGTTTTTACGAAATCATGGGTGCAAATCCAGATTAGGCAACAGATATTAACAGCATAATCCGCTTTTGATGCGGGTTTTCCACCGGCTTAAAGCCGGTTTTTTTTACAGCAAAGAAAGGTGAAATCAAAAATGACAACAACACATATCATGACCCATGATCCGCAAGCGGTGAAACTGTGGTCAAAAAAATTAAGCAATGAAGTTTTAAAAGCAACGAAAATAGCCCCGTTGATAGGGAAAAGCTCAAACAGCATTATCCAGCTTTACAACGAAACCCATAAGAGTGCAGGGGATAGCGTTACATTTAGCCTGCTTGTGAATTTATTTGGGGATGGTGTCACACAGGGAGAAACCTTAGAGGGGAATGAAGAAGCGCTTCAATTTATGAATGATAGGTTAGTCATTAACGAGCTCTTACATGCAGCACGTGTTGCCAATGATGACTCGATTGATCAACAGAGAATTCTACCGAATTTACGCAAGAAAGCCAAAGAAGGTTTGGTTCGCTGGTATGCCAATCGTTTAAGCATCATGTTCTTTTTACAGGTGTGTGGTTATACAGCAAGTACTCTTAGTGTTGATGGTCGAGAAGTCTATATTAAGCCGGTTCATTACGGTTTTAATCCGATTATGGCGCCAAGCAGTGAACGTATTATACGTCCTGATGGCAAGACCAAGGATGAAGATCTCAACGATAAAGCCAAACATAGCTTTAGTCTTAAATTGATTGATGAAGCGGTAAAACAAGCCAAACTTGCTAATCCGCAAATCACTCCGGTTCATGTCAACGGTGATGATGTATATGTTTTGTATTTGCACCCAACCCAAGTGATGCAATTGCGTACCAATACAGCCGCTGGTGAATGGTTAGATATCCAAAAATCTGTTTATGCAACGTCTCGTGCGAAGAACCCCATCTTTGATGGTTCGCTTGGCATGTATAATGGTGTTGTTTTACGCGAAGCAATCCATGTCACCCACGGTGTTAAATCCACCGATAATACAGCGGTAAAAAGTGTACGTCGTGCGGTGTTCTTAGGAGCCCAAAGTGCAGTGATAGGTTTTGGGAAAAATCACAGTGCAACGCATTATACTCTTAAGGAAGAATATTTTGATTATGAACGTGAATTTGGTGTTGCCGCCAAAACGCTAATAGGCATGAAAAAAACACGTTTCCAAATGCCAGGTAGTGCACAGACAGCGCAAGATTTTGGAACGATTGTTATCCCCACCTACAGCGGTGAAGCAGCAGCATAATCATAAAGAAGGAGAAAAGAGATGGCAGATTATTTACCAGCCCCATTGCAGGGCAGAAATCTTCACACCCAACAGGTGAGTTTCTTACGATTGAATATCTCACATAAAGATAAGCATCTTACCGAGAAAATAGGGATCTTACCCCGTGGAGCTGTGATTACTTCGATTAAAGCCTTTGTGAAGACAGCATTTCCAGAGGCGAAATTGAAGATAGGGAGCACCTATGGGGGGAGTGAACACGGTGAGAAAGAGATCAAAACCCAAAGCACACAGGACTTTACGCCAACAGATCAAAAGGCTTTTATTGCGGATGATAAGGAGACTACCCTTTATGCCACCCGCGATAAAACAACGGCAGCTGGTGAATGTGTTGTGGTTGTGCAATTTGTTACCAATCACTGAAATGAAGGGGAGAGAGATCTTCACTCCCCTTCAGTTTAAGAGGTAGAAGATTGTACAATCAATTGCAAATTAAGGGCAGATAACACAGCAACTAAAGTCGAAAGCTTAGGGTCACCAGTTTTACTTAAGGAGCGATATAAGCCACTGCGTTCACGGTTTGTTTCTTTTGCTAAAGCACTCATATTTTGAGCACGAGCAACAATTCCGATGGCATCAGCTATATGAGCAGCATCACCTGTTTTGAAAGCTTCATT
>NZ_JAQITB010000066.1 GCF_028618515.1 Bartonella sp. ML69XJBT | reverse complement strand
AAATCGGTGTTTTTAACACCAGCCAAACCTTTATCACCAGAGCTTAAGCCAACTTGCTCCACCCCTTCACGCACCGCATGATTGTCAATATAGCCCGTCAGCTTGGCATCAAGCGTTCCCCCCGCTTCAATCGTGCCATAAACTGCATCATAGGTGCGCGTGGGTGTTTCAACAAAAGTAGGTCCATCCCATTCGTCTGCACCGTGTGCCACACACCCTGGATTGGACAAAAAATTACAGTCTTTATGTCTATAGCGTGTTTTAGTTACAATCTTGGTTGTTTCGATTAAATCACGCCCCTCATTAAGCAGCGTATCGCCCCGCATTACAATGTTGCCATTAGCAGCAATTAAGCTATAGCTATTGCGGATATCGCCAGCATTCACTGTCAGATGACGTCCTGCCAAAATCTGTGCAGCATTATGCTTAAAATGTGCCTGCTGACGAATAATCGTAGTATCAATATTTTTCTTGATCCTTGTGTGTTTATCACCACCTGGAATTTTTTCCCATCTTCCCTCAACGAACCGGTGAGAGACCACTTTATCGCTCACCTCAACCCCACCTTCACGTATGTTGGTGAGTGCTGAGACATCAAAACGCATATCGCCTGAAACAGCTTCTAAAAGACCCGAACTGTTGATCACATGACCAGCCCGCTCTCTCTTTAAGCCACGGATGATGAGATTGTCTTCAGCAATGACATCGCCAAACTGATTGATAAAATCCCCGTCTAAGGAGAGCGTTGCGGATTTCTTGGCATAAATCAGCCCGCTATTGCTCAGATCAGCGCTCACATCGAGCGCAACCCTATCACCACCAGAACCAAGGATACCAGCATTGTTCAACGCATCTGTCGTCAAAACAAAAGCGCCACCACTTTTGAGAACCCCACCTTCAGCATTTAAAACAAGAGCCGTTTGCCCCAATAGTGGATCATGATTTGCTGCGACAAGTGTAAAAGCCCCTTGAGATAAAAATTGACCTGAATTTGTCAAAAAACCAAGCTGTGCATCAACAACACCCCCCACCATGATGCCTTGATTGCTTACAAGACCAGAGCTGTTTAAGTTAAGCATCCCCCCTTGTGCTTCCACAAGTCCTGCATTGGTGAGCATGCCTGCACTCAATACCACATCATAGGCGCCAACCTCACTTGTCTCACCCATTGTCAATATACCATCACTGGAAAGCTCTATCCGCTTTTTAGAAACAATGCGCCCTGTTTGATTGAGATTTGTTTGCGCATGCAAAGCAATGGTATCATTGCTTTCTATCGTGCCGCTATTGCTTAAATCACCATGGCTTGTGAGTTGAAGGTCACCACGCTCAATCTCTATGTGCCCTGCTTGGATCACACTATCAGCAACAATATTGACTGCCCCTTGCGTAGAAATGAGACCATCAACATTCTCAAAACTGCCCACATCAATGCGCAAACCATCCCGCGCTAAAACATGTGCACCTTCATCATGTCTAGCGTTTTGTTGGTTCGAATTTATTGTGCCAGCGCTTTTATTGACAAAAGACGTGGCTACAATAGTCATCTCACCAGCAAGAGCACTGAGAAGACCTGCTTCATTGTTTACATGACCAGCACGTGTCTCTTTCAGCCCATGAATGGTGAGAGCCTCTTCAGCAATCATTCTGCCCTGTGTGTTGGTTAAATCACCATCACTGGATACCTCCATGGATTTTTGGGCGTAGATCAGCCCGCTATTGCTTAGATCACCGCTCACATTGAGAGCAACCCCATCACCACTAGAGCCAAGCACACCGGCATTGTCTAATTGCCCTGCAGACAAAACAAAAGCACCTCCACTTTGGAGGACCCCTTCGGATGTATTCTTCAGAAAGGCTTGTTGCGGATCGGCGCCTTCTTGTGCGCTTACCATCAAATGCAAATCATCGGTTGCAATAAACGTTCCTTGATTTGTAAATCCACCAATATGAGCATCGACACTCTCACCACGCATTGTGCCGCTATTGATGACCCCATCACCCACTTGAAGGGTTAATGCTCCCTCTTGTGCTTCCACAGTCCCTGCTTGGGTTAAAGCATCAGCACTTAAAACCACATCATAACTTAAAATCGTGCTCTCTTGACCGGTTGTGAGCAGGCCACCCGCTGTCAAGGTAACCTGCTGCATACTGACAATATCACCCGTGTGATTGAGGGCACCATGGGCATCCAGCGTTATCTCCCCATTAGACCAGACAGTGCCTTCTTGGATCAGGGCACCGTGATGCGCATAAAGGTCAACTTTTTGCTCTGCCACTAAGCGCGCGCGTGATGTAAGCTCTGCTGCTTCCACCAAAAGAGAGCCGCCGGCGCTATAATGTCCAGCGCCTATAGTGAGCGCATCTTCAGCTTTCAGTACAATATTCCCCTTGGCACCAATATGGTTGTTTAAAGCGCTGATTTGATTGGTTTCAATGGTCAGATCGCTAAGGGAAGAAACCCCTGTTTGATCATTGTCTTGCATGCGGCTTAGATCAATTGTTGCTGCTTGGATCTCTAAAAGATCACCGGCGGCTATCCGCCCATTCCCCGCATCAAGCTTTCCTGCCTGTAAATGCAAAGAACCCGTCGCTGACTGTTGACCATCACTCCCAATACCGCTTGCTAGAAGAGCATGAGACTGGAGCTTGATCACATCGGCGTGCACATCAACAGCACCGCTTGCCGCAACGCGAGCTTGCTCAGCCAGTTCAACATGCTTCAAAGCCTTCAGTTCAATTGCTTCTTCTGAAAAAAGCAGATCTTTCACATGCACACTATCGTGGTGGGAGTGAGCCTTCATCACTCCTTTG
Organism: Bartonella sp. ML69XJBT; assembly: GCF_028618515.1. Taxonomy (GTDB): domain Bacteria; phylum Pseudomonadota; class Alphaproteobacteria; order Rhizobiales; family Rhizobiaceae; genus Bartonella. Next base: position 1,296 of record NZ_JAQITB010000066.1, on the reverse strand, counting down.
GCACGTGCTTTGGCAATCACCAGCTTGCCATCACTTGTCAATCTCATGGCGCCTGCATTGGCAACCATGTCTCCTCGCATCTTAACGCCGGCGCCTTTATCATTGGCAATCACACGGATCTGCCCCGCATACATTCCACCAAACTCACTGGAATCAATCGCCAATTCTGGCTCTTTGCCATCAGAACCAAGAGAAGTTGCTTCCCGCTTGTGATAATCAAAATGATTGTGACCAGCGATAACAGCCAAATCCCCTTTGACCTGTATGGGACCCCCGATACTGATCTTGCGCGAAACAAGATCAAAAATATCTAATGCACTCCCATCAGCCCCACGAGAACCTATGGTGATATCTCCACCCTCAACACGCAAACCACTCAAAGCGCCATCCGCTCCAATAATCGGTTGTCCGGTCGATAAAGTCACCCGTGGTGTATTCATAAAGCCACAACCGTTACAGGTAATCCCATTGGGGTTGGCGATAATAACATCCGCCATTTGCCCGTGTACTTCGCTCATGCCTTCAAGACGCGAGCGATTGGCACTCACCACTTCATTGAGAATAACCTTTGCTGCACCGCCATAACGCAAATTGCCGTTGCCTGGCACCAATCCCCCAAGCTGTGAACGCGAAACCTCCTTGGTCGAATTGTTCAAAATCACGCCATGGCTATCAACATTGAAACTGTCATATTTGTTATGAGAAAGACCCTGTCCATTGGGGCGAACAATATCAATCAGCGGCACATCATTGCCGGCTTTCCCCACAGTGGGACGGAAAAGTGAGCCAACCCCCTCTGCCGCTTTAATCCCTTGTGCTTCTTGAACTGGGGGGCTTTGTGCACCAATTGCCTGTGCTTGTACTAACAAAGGTTGAAAAGCTAAACTAAAACTTAAAACGAGAGAAATACCCTTATGAGCCCCTCGCTGCAAAACACCAAGAGCATGCTGCCCTAGCGCATACCCATATCCCAATTTGTGCTTTTTATTTTTCAATCCCCGCATCTTCAGCTCCTCATAAAATTTTTTATCTCTTAAAAAAACACCCCAAGGGGTGTCAAAAACGAGGCTATATTTTTATGCCTCTTTAAAATCTCAATAATGCCCGCACTTGAAACAACCCTGTCGCATTCCCCTGCTCTATTGGGGACGATTGGATTAAAATATTCGAATATGACACATCAACATCCGTAATATCTCCAGTTGAATGGAAACCAAGAGTTGCTCCTACCAAACTACCGCCAAAACTGTTTTTGCTTAAATCATTGGCCACTGCCCCCAGATCAAGCGCCATATA
>NZ_JAQITB010000065.1 GCF_028618515.1 Bartonella sp. ML69XJBT | reverse complement strand
CCAAAGATCTTGATAAATTTTACAAAAGTGTCACGTTCTGTACAGCAGGGATTACCGAAACTCACGCAAAACAGAATCTTATTATCAAGCTTTATGAAAGTTTTTTTGCCAAGGCTTTTAAGAAAACCACCGATAGGCTTGGGATTGTTTATACCCCCGTTGAGGTTGTTGATTTTATCATTCATTCTGTTGATGAGGTTTTACGCAATGAATTTGGAAAAAGCCTAGGTTCACGTGGTGTTTCTATTCTCGACCCTTTTACGGGTACAGGAACCTTTATCACAAGGCTTTTACAATCCAATCTCATCAAACCAGAGGATATGGAATATAAATTCCGTCATGATATCCATGCTAATGAGATTGTCTTACTCGCTTATTACATAGCAGCGATTAACATTGAATCGACCTATCATAGTCTTATGAAAGGGAATTATATCCCATTCAAGCATATTGGTTTAACCGATACGTTTCGGATGCTTGAAGAAAAAAGTCTGCTACAAAAATTATTTAAAGAGAACAGTGAATATTTAGAACATCAGAAAAATCTGGATATCAAGGTTATCTTTGGAAATCCTCCTTATTCATTTGGACAAAAAAGTGAAAATGATAATGCAAAGAATACTCCTTATCCACTATTAGATAACCGTATTCGTGAAACTTATGCTGCTCAATCCAGAGCAAGTAATGTTAATAGAGTTTATGACAGTTATATTCGTGCTATCCGCTGGGCAAGCGACCGTATAAAAGACTGTGGAGTTATTGGTTTTGTTACAAATGCAAGTTTTATCAATGGATATTCTACAGATGGTTTACGAAAAGAAATGAGTAAAGAGTTTTCAAGCATTTATGTTCTCAATTTACGGGGCGATATTCGCAAAAATATGATGAGTAAAGGGCGTGCGCGAGAGGGACAAAATGTTTTCGGAAGTGGTAGTATGACTGGTGTTGCCGTAACATTGTTTATCAAAAATTCCAATGCTTCTGAAAATTGTAAAATTTACTATCATGACATTGGTAATAATCTCACGACAAAAGATAAGCTTACAGCTCTCGAATACTTTGGTAGTATTGATGGGATCAAAAATAAATCTAGCTGGCAAATTATTACACCAGATGCGTATGGTGATTGGCTGAAACAGCGCAACAGCGATTTTGAAAAATTTCTAGTTTTAGGTTATAAGAAGGGTAGTGCTAAAAAGCTTTTTGAAAAATATTCTCTTGGTATTGCAACCAATCGTGATGTTTGGGCATATAATTCAAGCCGTGAAGCTTTAGAAAAAAATATGAGAAATATGATTTCTTTCTATAACAGTGAAGTAGAGCGTTTTAATGCGGCATATCTACATTCTGACCGCAAGGTGCGTGCAAATGCTGTGAACGACTTTGTCAATACAGATGTAAGTAAAATCAGTTGGAGTAGTAGTCTTAAAGAAGAATTAATAAGGGGAAAGTTTTCCAAATTTGGAAGTAATTGCTTAGCTCAAAGTCTTTACCGTCCTTTTATAAGGCAATGGCTATATTACAACCGTACTTTCAACGAGAGAGTCTATCAAATGCCGTGTATCTTTCCTCTAGGAGAAGCGGTTGAAAATAGGGTAATACAAGTCACAGGTGTAGGAATAAGTGGATTTTCTGTGTTTATGGCTAAGGATTTACCTAATCTGAATATGATGGATGGTGGTAGCCAATGCTTTCCACGCTATATTTACGAAGATACTACGGTTTCAAAAAATAAAAGTGAGAAACAATCCCATTTATTTTCAAATGCTACAGAAGAAAGCAAAGCAGCTGGTTTACACCGTCGTGATGCCATAACTGATGAAGGACTAGCCCATTTTAAAGAAGCTTATCCTAATGAAATAATCACTAAAGATGATCTATTCTATTATGTTTACGGTCTTTTACATTCAGAAGATTATCGCAGTCGCTATGCTGATAATTTATGCAAAGAATTGCCTCGCATTCCTTGCGTAAAAAGCGCTGAAGATTTTTGGAAATTTGTAAAAGCAGGACGTGAACTCGGTCATTTGCACGTGAATTATGAAGATGTAGAACCTTATCCACTAACCTTTAAAAAGGGTAATCCAAAACAGACTGATATCTCTAATCCCGAAAAGTTTTATTATGTGACTGAAATGAAATTCGCAAAAATTAAGAATAGTAAGGAAAAGGATAAATCGACTGTTATTTATAATAGCAATATCATCATAACAGACATTCCTCTTGAAGCTTATGAGTATATCGTTAATGGTAGACCCGCTCTTGAATGGGTTATGGGTCGTCAATGTGTTAAGACTGATAAAAAGAGTGGCATTGTGAATGATGCCAATCGCTATGCAGTTGAAACCGTTGGAAACCCTGCTTATCCATTAGAATTGTTTCAAAGGGTTATTACCGTAAGTTTAGAGACAATGAAGATTGTTAAGAACCTACCAAAATTAGAAATTAAAGAAACTGAATAAGCTTATAAGACCTTAAAACTCATAAGGGGTATAGAATATAGCTATACCTCTTTTGTAAGTTAATTAGATACAATCTTAAAAGAAATAATTTATCATTGCGTTCTTCTAAAAAGAAATCATTTGCACTTTTAAACACTGTCATTTGGATTGCTTTAAGACTTATAAGAAATCCACTCTTAAAGTGAATTAGATTTTTTTACATTGCCTTTAAGAGATTATACCGTAATCTCAAATGATAGCTTTATCCTTTTTAAAAGCCTTGTTTAAAGAGAGTTTTATATCTTCATTTTGCTTATAGGTTTTGTCTGTTTTAAAAAACCCCAAAACCCCTACAAAACCCTCTTAAATATATATTAAAGATTGTATTTATGTGTTGTGTTTAATACAGGTTGTTTATTTGAAACATTAACTTATTGAAATATAACAACTTTTATTTTGGATTAAAAAAATAAAATGATAATGGGTAAAAAGAACCCCCAAAACCCCCAAAACCTCTAAAACTCATAACCATAAGAGCCTTGATAGCATTTCTTATGATGATAGCCCCTTTCTTTTGAAAGGCTTTAAGAGATCACATGCTTCTTTCATAAAGCACGTTTTAATCACTCACTAAAATGATCACTTTTGTCAGTTCAATTTACAGACACAAACTGACAAATATACATTTACAGTTGTATTTATTTGTTATGCCGTTTTAATAAGTTGTATTTTGAAAAATCGATAAAACTTAACATATTGAAATATAATGTTTTTAATTTTTTATCTCATTTAAAAAAATACTATAGGGTCTAAAAACAACTGACAAAAGTCTATTAAAAGGGATTTTGCTAATCTCTATAATTATAAGTCTCTCTTTAGAGATTTCATAACAAGCTATAAATCACAATTATCATTTCTCTTATGAAAATGAAAAATGATGCGGTGGCTATAAAGAAGATAACAGCTATAAAGCACGCGTGAAAAAAGCAGGCTTTCATAATCACAACGCAAATGAAAGCATTGGTTATAAAGACAGTCCCTATAAAAGGCTGTTAAGTTGAAAATGTGTTATAAAAGGAATTAACAGAAATCTTTAAAAACCATTTAGTAAAAAAACAGATACGTTATAAAGTTAAAAATACGCATAATGAGAGCGTTTCTCAATATTATAAATGTATAGATTCAGAAAATAACGCAATCGTTTTATAATGCCAATAATATAGCTTTAAAAGCACATAATACAAAAGAAGCAATTAATAAGCATATGATAAATATATACACATAATGCATTTAAAAAAAATAAAAAAATATCAAAAAAGATAAAATAATAATTGACAATAAATACGTATTTTGCTATATAAATAATCAAGTGATGAAAACACTTTCGAATAGCGAATAGGTTGCGAAAAAACCTTTTCCATTTCTTTTAAAACACTGACTATCTTTTATGCTGTGATTAGCATATATGATGATTTTGTCGGGTGTAGCTATGCCATACAATACCCTTATGGGAAAAGCATAGCAACGGACTATTCGCCGTGTTTTCAACACCCGGCGCCCTTATATAGGGTGTCAATTGAAAACTAATTTACGAATAGGTGTAAAAATGAATTCTATTGTTAATACAGAAAAAAGATCTCCAAAATACGAATTTATTGATGATTGTGAATATATCGATGGTCATTTCTTAACTCGCATTAGAGCCTTAAGAGATTTTGGAGATGTCAAAAAAGGCGATTTAGGTGGCTATATTGAAAATGAAGATAACCTCTCGCATGAGGGCAATTGCTGGGTGTATAATAAAGCCCGTGTCTTTCAAAATGCACGCGTCTTCGGAAATGCTAAAGTAAAAAGCTTTTTTGTAGACGTTTATGGCAATGCACAAATTTATGGAAATGCTATTTTTGAAGGAATGACATTAAAAGACAATGCAAAGCTTTCTGGCAATGCACATGCTAGCAACGCCGTTATAATTGAAGGCAATGCACAAATTTATGATAACGCCCGTGTCACTGATCATGCTCATATTTCCGATAATGCTGTCATTTGTGATGATGCTCATGTCGGTGGCAATGCCAAAATAAGTGGCTCTGCTTACATTTGTGATGAATCGCGTGTTTTTGATGATGCGATTGTTTGTGATGCTCTTATCTCTGGAAATTCTTATATACATAGCAATGCCTTTTTAGAAGCGAATGAAGATATTGATGATGATGCATATCCTGAGTTTGGGAGTGAAGATGATTATTATCGTCATGAATATTATGCTGATTTTGAAGGCTATTATGATGATGATAACAGCGAATATGAAAATGATGCTGCTTAAATAAAAGCGCGGGCGGTGCGGGGGCGCCTTTCTTTAAAACATCTCATTTTAAAATTTAACGAATATAAACTTAGGGAGTGACCTATGGCTGGTATAACTGTATCTAAAAAATATGAACTTACTAATGAAA
>NZ_JAQITB010000064.1 GCF_028618515.1 Bartonella sp. ML69XJBT | reverse complement strand
CCTTGATAGGTTTCCCATGCCTTTTGATTGAGAGGTCTATCAATCCATAACCGCTCTTTTCGTTCATCGGGAAAGACCAGCATCTGGAACCGTTGGAGCAAACCATCATCATTTGTTCCATGGTGCATGGCTTGAATAATGGGAATAATCCGTGAAGGTTGAATGCCCCCAATGATGGATACGGTTGCATGAGATATGTAAATTGTTCCACGTCCTATACGGTCATAAGTAAACTGATCATCTCCATTAAAAGCTTCTAGATAAAAACCACGGTCTGTTTGATATTCCTTGCGTTCCAAAGTGGATAAAAAACCAGATAACTCATCACGAACCATTAAGAGACCACGGGGGTTTTCTTTTAACAATTCTCCAAGCTTTTCGACTGTGACATCGTTGACAATAAGACGTCGTTTTCTAAGAGTGTCATCATTATCAGTTTCTTTGTCTTCAAGAGATTGTGAAAGAAGAGCAAGGGCTTGTTCCTTGTCTTGATTTTTGAGTGCTTTGTAGGCTTGTTTTTTCTTTTCTCGTTTATCTAATTCCATAAGAATCTCTTTTGTTTCTTGGCTTTTTTTCTGCTTTACCCATTCTTGATACCATTGCTTTTGAAAGTCCTTGAGAGGTAGTAAAGCTGCTTTCATGGTAGGTGTTTTCATGGTTGAAGGTTCTCCAACAATAGCCCCCCAGAGATTAGGAACAATTTCCCAATTGGCATATTGTTTTGGAGCAACACGCACGCCATTACCAATAAGAGAAGCCAAACCACACAAAGCAGGGACAGCAATAAAATCAAGAGAAGATTGTTGAATATCAGCAACGTCATAAATATAGGTCCCTAAACTTAAAGGTACTTGAGCAGGATGAAAAGGTTCGACGGGTAAGAGAGCATTCTCAATCGGTTTTAATTCCCCCCAGCCATCTTGTTGCAAGGCGACTTCATAAGGAATGGCTTTTAAACAAGCATTATCGTTATCATTGACGGGGGTATTTTCATTGTTGTTTTGTAAATGATTTTCTTTCATAGTTCCCTCTTTTGAGAAAGTAATACATTATTAAAATCGGTTCCTTTTGGAGCTTGCATGATAAAGACCTCAAAGCCTTGGCTATAAGCACGCGCTGCTAAGGAAAAACCTGCTTTACGACCCGCATCATCGCCGTCCATTGCAATTGTCAGACGTCCTTTTATCGGGGGTAAATTCACACGCATCATGCCACTGGTAGAAAGAGACGCCCATAAATTCACGGGCTCTGATAACAAACCAGACAGTAAGGAAAGACCGGTTTCAATGCCTTCACAAATAACCAGATGTTTTGGATTGTCTTGGCTTAAATGCACAGCACCGCCCATAACAGACCCCAACATGGCTTTTGCTGGTCTCTGATCTGTTTTGCAGCCATTGGCTTTTAAAAAGGTTCTATGAATGGCAAAGGAACCAGCCCCCTTAACAAGAGCTACCAACGCGGGTAGTGTCATTCCTAAGGGGTGCGGACAGTTGTCGTGAAAACGTAAATCAGCAGGCAATTCACACGTAATACCCCGATTGCGTAAATAGGTTTCTGCTAAAGTATCTTTGATCGGTTGGCTTTGTTGCCAAATCTTTTTTGCTCTCTCTGCTTTCTGTTTTGAGAAAGAGAGCGCGTGATCATAAGCTTTATCAACAAAGGCTTGTTTCCCCAGCAAGCCAATTCTTCTAAGCGCTTGTATGATCTCTCTAAAAGAGCAGCCCGCATAACAAGTGAGTAAGAGACGCCCATCATTTCCATTGGCAAGGGATAAGCTAGGCAATTGATCATCATGGGCTGGACAACGGGCACTTCCATAATGCCCATACCAAACCCCACGCAAGGCATTTGTGATGCCCCGAGCATTCGTAAAAGATAACATGTTTTTTTATCCTATGAATATTGCACCATAGGACGGATTTTGCTATTCATTCTTTGAGTGAAAATGGAAAGCCTTGTCCGTCCTTACGTGACAAGGTTTTCTTTTATGCGATGTCGTTATAACGTTGCTGTTTGGCTTGCTCTATGACATTGATCAGATCTGATTGTAACCAACGGGATAAAAAGCCAAACTTTAAAGGTTTTGGTAAAGATCCATTGGTGACATGACGGCGGAATGTTGAAACACTCATATGAAGCAATTTTGCACTTTCACGGTCAGTTAAAAGAATATCGTTTTCTGTCATTATAATTTCCTTTCAAGAGTAAAAAATGGGAACAAATCATAAGCATTTATTAACCATATTTTGGTTGTTTTTTGAAGGTATTTTAATCATAGAAAACAATATATTATTATAGTTTTTCTGATGTGATAATTTATGACTCTTATTGAGATGATATGAGAGAGAAGAGAGCTAAAGTTATCCACAGATAATGGGGTATTACACCCCATATCTTAAGCTTGACCTGTAACGTAAGCCGCCCATTTATCCATATAGACACGACGCTGTTCTAAATAGTCAGTACGACGATAGGCACGTTCCACTTGCCCCCCGACCACATGCCCCAGAATGGTTTCAGCGACCTCATAAGGGGCGTCTGTTGTTTCAGCGAGCCAATCGCGTAAACTAGAGCGAAACCCATGAGGGCAGGCATCAAGTTTATTATCTCTCATATATTGAGCCATACACTTTGTAGCAAGGGGACCCCGTCCAGTTGCAGAAAAGAAGAAATCATTGCGAGAAAGCAATCGTGCTTGTTTTAAAATTTCTAATGCTTCTGATGACAAAGGCACACGAAATTCTGTCGTAGCATCACGCTTTCCTTTCATATTTTCAGCAGGGATTGTCCAGATATCACCCTCAACTTGATCTTTATGAATATGACGTAAAGGGTTAGAGCGAACCCCTGTAAGGATAAGCAAACGCAAAGCCAGTTGTGTTAGGGTTGTTTTTTGGCAAAGTGTTTTATAAAAAGCCGGTATATCTTTCCAATCCATGGCTGGAAAATTTTTGACTTTATGGCGTTGTTTTCCTAAAAGAGCGCGTGCTTTTTCTGTTGCTTGTAAATCAACATCCAAACCCAAGGCAGCCGCATGTTTGAGACAAAGTTTGAGACGTATCAATGCTGTCCGAGCAGCTCCAGCTTTTGTATGCCAGATAGGAGCAAGAACATTGCGTATCTCTGTTTGTGTAATCTCTGAAACGGGCAGACAACCTAATTTAGGGAGAATATGAAGGCGTAAAGGTGTAAACCAGATTCCATCTTTCCCATCCCCTTTTAATTCAGCTTTCCGGCTTTCAAAAGTATCCAAAGCAATATCTTTTAAATAATGGAGATTGCTTATTGCTTCACGCTTTTGTTTATCGCGTTCTTTAATGGGGTCACGCCCTTCACGAAGAACAGAGCGCCACCCCGTTGCCAATTCACGGGCTTGTTTTAAAGAGACATCTCTTAAAGCACCCAAGCCCATTTCACGACGCCGACCGTGAAGGGTATACCGTAAAATCCATTGAGCACCTCCATCTTTACGCTTATGAAGTAACAAGCCGGCACCATCATTATATTTGCCAGCTCCCAATGTTGCGACAGACCTTGCATTAAGACGGTTCATAAGAGCCATTTTTTAATCCTTTCTTATACAAATTTGATCCACACACTCATCCCGCTTGTGATGTGCAAATGAGTGATTTTAATTGATGCAAGATAAAGAGATTTGAAATGAGAGAATCTTAGGTTATTCGGTGTTCTAATTCAATATGAATAACGCTAGATTATCATTATAAATCAATGCCTTGTAAAGTTGATTACAGTACCAAGGCACAAGTGAAAGCGTGGATATATGGTGGTGATTTGCCAAGGAGCGTATTGAGTTATGAAGCGTTGATAGACGAGGTGAATGAGAAGATCAAACAACGTTCAAAAGAGCCGTTGATTTGTGAGATTAGAGATGATGGTGAGAGAGGTTATCCACAAGCTTATGATGATGATTATATAGACCGTGAGTTAGAAAAAGCGCTTGATATTCAATTAGGTAATTATCAAAATGAAAAAAAGTGAAAAAAATTTAAAATACGTATTGACTTTAAAGGCGGGTTTGTTTAGAAAGATTGGCAAGTGCTTCAAAAACACTTGTGAATAGCGGATAGACCACGATAAGGTTTCTCCCATCTTTTTAAAATACTGGCTGTCTTTTATGCTTTAAGTAGCGTATAACGATTTTGTCGGGTGTGGTTACACCATACAATACTCTTTATGAGAAAAGTGTAACGACGGACTATTCACCGTGTTTTTGAGCGCCCGACGCCCTTATAGGGTTGTTAATCAAAAACTTTTATTGAATAGAAAGAATTTAACATGACATATATGAATGGTTTTCGTCGCGCTCTTATTAAAGCTATTGCAGATAATATGGGAGCAACTGATACTGGTCCCGTTCCTCCTAAAAAGCAAGGCATTCCTAAAAAATATGAATTTACGGGCGAGACAATTATAGCTGGTATCCACACATTAAGACGTATTAGAGCCATTAGAGACTTTGCAGATGTTAAAGCAGGCGACTTAGGTGGTTTTATAGAAAGTAGTGAGCATCTTTCACATGATGGCGACTGCTGGGTTAGAGATAATGCTCGTATCTGTCAACGGGCTCGTGTTTACGGTAATGCACAAATCGCTGGCGACGCTTGGATTTATGGTGACGCTCGTGTTTACGATAATGCAAAAATACATGGCAAGGCTTGGATAGACGGTTGTGTATACGGTAATGCAGAGGTTTTTGGTGATGTGCAAACGAATTACACCACTCGTATTTTTGATAATGCTAAAGTTTACGGTAAAGCAGAAGTAAATGGTAAAGTTTACGGTAATGCGCATGTATTTGGGAATGCTTGTATTTATAGCGATGCAGAGATTTTTGGGAATGCAAAAATATTTGATAATGCTTCTGTTTATAGCGTTGCAAAGATACATGGGAATGCAAAAATTTGTGGCAATGCTAGCGTTTGTGACAATGTTAGTGACAATGTTGTGATTACTGATCGCAAAAAACTTTCAGAGCAAGCAGCGTAAAAAAGCACGGGCGGTGCGGGGGCGCCTCTTTTTAAACATCTCATTTAAAAAATTAACGAATATTAGATTAGGGAGCGACCTATGACCAATACAACTGTATCTAAAAAATATGAACTTACTGATGAAATAAAAGAAGTTAAAGACCATCTCTATGGTAGAGTTA
>NZ_JAQITB010000063.1 GCF_028618515.1 Bartonella sp. ML69XJBT | reverse complement strand
GCAAATGCCTCTCTCTCTAAAGTTTCTGATCTTGTTGCTTCCTTTGGGAAAAATGGTGGCTAGCGTGGTTATGGGGTAGGTGATGTTTCTCCTGCTCGTTTTGTTTTGGGCTTGTTTTCTCGTCTTTTTATTTCTTGCTACGCTTTTGTACATTCTACATTTGCAGTTTTTATATTCTGCATTTGTCTATTCTATTGGGGCTTTCACTGAAAAAATTTTTCCACGAGCAAGAAGCAAACAAATCAAAGGGATGGTGAGTCATTGGTTTTGTTGATGGGAGAGGTTTGTGGAATATGGTATCGCTTCTGCCAATCTTTGCTCTGTCGTTTTTATCAACGGGATGAAATTTTCTCTTTGTGGGGAGAAGAACAAAAAGCGTGCTGATAAGAGCATGAGAGAGCTTGCACAATTGTAAAAAAAGCTTTAAATGAATCTCTCACGTTAGTGTGTGTTGTCAGATAATGAAAAAGTGTGGGGGTGTTTTTATGACCATAGACAAACCACAACGCGGGTCTCTTGCCAATGAGGTAGCTGTTGTGTCTGGGGGTGCTATTGATAAAGTATCGAAGCTTTTTTCTTTCAAAAAAGCGATCCCCTCTCGATAGAAGATTATGTCATTATCTTTTGCTTATCTCTCATAATAGTGATATTTTACGCTGCTATAATGTACGGAGATCTTCTGGAATATTTCCATGTGATCTCCAAGGAGCCGTGATATCCAAAGAGCCGTTTGAAGCAATGGTTTAGGAAAATCTTTACAAAACATTTCTGGAAAGTTTTAAAAATTTATCCTTGAACAAACTTGCCTTTAGCAAAATGGCTAGGACAGAATTATTGGCGCGCTGCTGGGTGGAATGGCGTTTGGGCTACTCTATTGTCTTATTTCGCAAGCGATTTTTTTTCGTTATATACCCTTGCCAGTTATTTTGGTCTTCCATTTTCTCTTGGATCGTGAATTGAAAGAAATGACACAGCGGTGGAGAAAAACGTGCTGATAAGAGCATGAGAGAGCTTGCACAATTGTAAAAAAAGCTTTAAATGAATCCCTCACGTTAGTGTGTGTTGTCAAACATTTCAGGAATGGGGGGTATTTGCATGACCATAGACAAACCACAACACGGATTTCTTGCCAGTGAGGCGGTTATTGTGTCGGGGCAAGCTTTTGATGAAGCATCAAAGCTTTTTTCTTTCAAAAAATCCTTGGCTCTCTCAACAAAAGATTATGTCATTATCTGTTGTTTGGCTGTAATCTTATTAGTGTTTTTTGCCGCTATGGCCTATATCAATCCTCTGGAATATTTTCATGTGATCTCCAAGGAGCAGTTTGAAGCGATTGCTCAGGAAAATCTTCGAGCAATGGGGCAGGAAAATATTGGAAAACAGGTTTTTGAAGCAGGTGCTCTGCTACAAAAGCATTTTATAGAATTATGGCGGGCTGCTGGATGGAATGGCGTTTGGGCTTTGATATGTTGTATACCAATAGCCATCTTTGGATTTGTTTTCGGATTCTTTCCGCTCTTGTTTATTTTCTGTGCTGTGTTGAAGCGTGAGGTAAAAGGAATGATCCAGCAATGGGAAAAATCGTTAGAATTGCAAAATACCAATTACGCAATAGATAGGGGGGGAGAGTGATTGTTTTTTCATTATGGACCATAGTTTGGGCAATATTTATGAGTGTGCTCATTGGTGCAGCATATATTATGATTTTTATTTTTACTCTTATGACGGTTTTTGTCATTTATTATTCTTTTGTTAAACGCGCAGGCTTGTTGTTTTGCATGGGGCGAAAACTTAAAAAAGCTGCACTGCAAAAATTGGGCCGTTATGAAAAACATAGCAGGGCGCAAAACTCAATTTTTGAGGCAAAGTTCAGTCCTGTTGCCTTTAAAGAATCTTTGGCTTTGTCAAGAAGAGAGTATAAAATCATCTGTTGTGTTGTTTTGATCATGTTGATCCCTTTCATGTGTTCATTGATTTTTGGTGCTTTTTATCCAAGATCTGCAATCTTTTTGGCAGGTTTGGAAGCCAAGGCCCCTGTTTTTTCTAAAGTCATCGCGTTTGTATTCCAAGGGTGGCTTTTAAGCTGGGCATGTATTGTCTTCTTCTTGCCGGTGGTTTTGATACTTCACGCTCTCCTCCATTGTGGCGTGAAAAGAACGGTAAAAAAATTGGAAAAATTTGCTTGAAGAGAGTGTAACACAACATCTTCACACAATGCGATAGGGGAAAAAAGTGGCTATTTTTATAAAATATTTCGGTTTGTTAGGACTGATTATCATAGGCATTCTTATGCTTATGGTCATCATAAGAGTTCCTTACTTTTTGATCAAATATCTCAGATTGCACTGTAAACTGTCTCAGGAATTGAGAAAGAGCATCATACAAGAAAAGGATGCATTACAGAAATTACACAGTGATAAGAAGGGAATGCAAAAACAGAATGCAGTGCTTGAGGCAAAAGCACGCCTGCTTTCTTTCAAAACATCCATGATGCTCTGGCCAAGAGAGTTTAAAGTTATCTTTTTCTTCTGTTTTCTCTATATCATTTTACAGGTTTTCTTTGCTGTAAAAGGCTGGGAATGGTGGAAGAATGATATAAGCTTCTTTATCATGATGCTGGTGAGTATTATATGGGTGTGTGCTTTGTTATTGAGCCCTATCATTGCACTGTTCTTTGTCAAGTTGAGTAGAAAATTGAGAAAGACAATTCAACAATTGGAAGAAGCGATTGTACAACGAGATGAAGCGCTTCGTGCGCAGGATGCTATAGGGGGAAACAATGACCGCTAGTTTTATAACATTAACAGTTCTCTCTGGTCTATGTTGGGTGATTGTTAGCCTTTCCATTTCTTTGCCAATTTTGCTCCTTTATTACATGTTTATCAAGCGTGCACGGTTGTATTGTAAAGCCAAAAGAGAACTGAAAAGAGTGCTGCAAGAACGTGACGCAGCGCTAGGGCGGTGTGCAAAATAGGAAAGATAAGATGGAGCAGGATTTAGGCTTTGATTAAGGCGCTGTTTTATCATTTGCAGGTACGCTAGTTCTGACAGGAAAAGAGTATAAAACAAGAGGCTCTAGAGCTGTTATCATAGGCAATATTTCTTTGATGATTATGATTGCCTCAAATGCCTAGCTATGCAAAGTTTCTGATCTTACTGCTTCCTTGGAAAAAATGGCGGTTTGTTTTGTGGATATGAGCGATGTGATGTTTTGAATGTCCATTTTATTTTGGGGGTGTTTTCTTGTCTCTTTGCCTATTCTTACGCTCTTGTACATTCTACAGGAGCTTCAGTGGAAAAAACAGCCCGCAATGGGAAGAAGCAACCCAATAGCAAAATGGAGTTAGTTTGTAGAAGGCAAGTTCTTCTTATCGGCTTATGAGATCATCTCGCTGTTTGAGAAACCTTATTCTGTACGCTCATGTAAATGGCATTATGCTTTTTATGGCTTTATTTAACGTGCGTGGTTGTATCGTAAAGCACAAGGAGAACGCAAAAGAGTATTGTAAGAGTATGACGGATTGCTAGGACGATGTGCAAAAGAGGAAAAATAACATGGAACAGGATTTAGAGGTTAATCAAGGGATTGCTTCTTCGTTGGAAGGGGCTTTGGTTCTGTCAAAACAGGATTATAAAAGAATATTTCATATCTCTACACTTATGGTGACTGTTTTGGTCGTGTTTGGCTTTGTATACCAGGTGATGTGTGGAGCAGGTTTTCTTTCTTTTGCTCTTTTAGAGTCGCTGGCATGGATTTTGGCTGGTGCTCTTTTCTTCTTACCAAGTATTTTATTGTTGCGTGTCATCGTGACACGTAAATTGAAGAAAATCATTCAGGAACTGGAAGAAGAAATCTAGCGAAGAAAAGCCGATATTATCACACCTTGTCATCAAGGAAAGATAAAATGAAGTCTTTTTCGTGTGGGGCGAAAAATATCGCATCTGTTGCGCTGAAAAAAGTAAAGTTCATTGAAGCAGTTTATCCGAGAGATACCTATCAGTTGACCATTAAACAGGATACAGAGTGTGAACCAGATGGTGTTTTTTATATTCATACGGAAACTAAAAAACGAAGAGCTTGCGGTCAGTTTTCTATCAAATATAAAAAGAAGGATGCACCATGTTTAACATAATAATCTCTTTTATTCCGTGGAGTATTCACTCTTGGATTATCAATGGAAATGTTTTAACTCTGGTCGAACGCTCTCTTATCTTAACGGTGCTTTTATTGTCCATTATTGCTGTGAATATTAAAATTATCCGACAGGGAGAACCGGTGATGATTACGAACATTCTGACAGTTATTGTTCTGTTTGTTAATGATTTCACTGGATGGTCTACACTTTTACTGAAATACCCCACAGTTTTTTGCTATCTGTCACTTGCTCTGGTTTCATTGATGAGCTTGCTGGTAAAGAAACCCTTTACCATTTTTTATGCGCCTGCTAGTATTTCTGAAGAACAACGCAAACATATCCTCTTTTATCTCATCAATAAATATATTACGTGGATTTGGGTCATCGTCTTTTTTGCCAATGGTCTTCTCGTGGCTTTTTTTGCATGGACCTTCCAGCTTTGGTTGGTCACTATGGGTTTCATTTGTGCTGGTATGCTTTTTTCGAAATATCTTCCTCACATCATGCAATATTTTTATCGCGTGAAACACCATGGAGCATAATATGTCATTGTTTAACATTCTGACCGGAACCCCTTTATGGGCTTGGATTTTGCTTATTTTTCTCATTGCGAGGGGAATAATCGCATTGAAAGATAGGGAAATGAAGGTTAACCGCCTTTTTCTCTTGCCGTTAGTCTTTCTTTTTTTGGGCGGAAGCGATGTGATTAACCAGCTGGCGTTCCCATGCTGGGGAGCATTCTCAATGTTGGCAGGGCTGATGATCGGCGTTGGCGTTGGCTGGTTGCTCTGGCGTGCCACTCCGCGTTTAAAAATCAAAGAGGGAACGGATTTAATTATTCGGCCTGGTACGCCGTTGACGCTGATATTTATTCTTATCGCTTTTGTCATCAAATTCACATTGATTGTTTTTCTCCATGTTAAACCTGATTTGAAATATGCATTTGATTTTAATCTTCTTTTTGGTCTTTTAAGTGGGTTCACTGATGGTGTGTTTTGGGGCGGCACATTAAATTTATATAGAGCATTTCGAAAGAATCCAAATGAATCCCTATACCATTAGCTGTGGGTGCTTCCCATTAGAACTCTCTCAAGAGAAGCTTATTCCTAACAACAACGCTGCATACAAATGCAGCGTTGCCTCGTAGTT
>NZ_JAQITB010000062.1 GCF_028618515.1 Bartonella sp. ML69XJBT | reverse complement strand
ATCCGTCTCTGTGGGAACATAATGGATCAGCAAGCATTCTATCTCCAGCATCATTCAAGGAGATAAAAACATGGAAACCCGCATTCCTGAAGACACACCCTTCGATACGCATTTTCTAGGAGAAACATCCCTAGAAACAGAATATCCTTTTTTCCAACCTCCCATTTCATGGTCTGCAATCTTTGCCGGACTTCTAACAGCCCTTGCCACATCAATCTGCCTCTCTTTTCTGGTGGCAGCATTAGGCTTGGGTCAAATGGATTTCACTTCTTCAAGCTCTTTTGAAGGCTCTTTCCTCTCTTTTGGCATGGGATCTCTTATCGTAACGCTCATCAGCCTTGCCTTGGGAGGTTTTGTTGCTGGGCGTTTTTCTGAATCCTCAGGAACACTGCATGGCTTTCTCACTTGGGCTCTGATAACACTACTGATGACCCTTCAAGCCATCCATGTGGTTTCAAGCACAGCAAAAATAGGCGCTAAAGCAGCCCTAGAAAACAGCTCCATGCTTCAACAAACCGTGGACAGCTTCAAAACAAAGATTGCTCCCCTGCTTGAAAATTTCAATGGCGAAAACTTGGAAAAGTTTTTGGTCAAAAACAGCGACAATGGTATCAATTTTGATAAACTGGGCAATGAGTTGCGTACACTTCTCAACAAGAGCGACATCCCTGCTCTCAATCCTGAACGCTTAAAAGAATCCTATCAAAGCGCCTTAAAAGATATTGGCACAGCGATAACAGCTTTTAAAAATGATCCTTCTCACTATCGCACCTACTTGAAAAATCTTGGTGATCGCCTTTCTGATCGTCTAGAAGTCCTTACTGCAAAGTTTAATAAAAGCGATATTATCAATGCCCTTATGCACGATGGCATGACACGTGCCGATGCACAAACAACAGCCAACGAAGCCATTCATGTTTATCAAAGGGCAGAGGAAAAAACGCAAAAAGCAATAAAAGCGCTTGAAGAACAGACTGAAACGCTCTCAGACAATCTTGAGAGTGCCATAAAGGGAGCAAAAAACACTGCCCAAAAAGCGACGAAAACAGCATCAAACATCGGCTGGTGGGGCTTTTTAGGCAGCCTGATAGGCGCTTTTGTTTCCAGTGTCTTTGGCTATTATGGCTATAGAAGCCGTAAGGATGCTTTCAAGCTTTAAAAGCCACCCCATAAAACAAACACTTAAAAAAGCTGTACACTTTGTCCAGCTTTTTTTACACCTGCTCAAAAAGCTCTTTGTATACATGAAAATCTATACACTACCTTACATCCAGACAACATCTTTCTAAGTTCAAACTTGAAAACAGAATATATGAATGATGAGAATCGATTGTACTCATCTCCCCTACAAATCAAAAACTCAAAAAGAACAGTCTATCTTTTTAATAAGGATACATAGCACTCTTCATTATACGAAGTGTATCTCTTCAAAAGAATAAGAAATACTTTCAATCAACATGGCATTTAAGAAAAAACATACGAGGTATAGAAGCATGATAATTTTTTATTTAAATTATCATGTGTTTTTATCAACTAGAAGGAAGGAAATATATGAATATTTCACTTAATGAAGTAAAAGATGTTATTGAATTAGCTGCTGATGAGCTTAATCCAGTAAGGGGGGGTGTTAAGTACGCTCAAATCAGCGATGTTCAAGTTTATCAAGATAAACTTAATATGAATGGTTCGCTGGAAGTTTGATAATGTATTGTTGATACAGATCTATTTATACATCTAACTTTAAAAATTAAGCATATTTAAGTGCATGTTTGAATTATTTTCAGAGGGCTTTTCTCAAAAAGTTTAAGCTAAGCAAACGTCTGAATTGTCAATTTCATACATCCCTTTCAATGAAAGGGATGTATTGGATGCTTTAAGACAATACGCTCTACATCCTCATAAACTCTTAATCCTAAATCCGAAGTCGTAACAGTAGTGAATGGAGTACGGAGTCCACATCCTCTTCCAAATTTTCTTGTTTTAGATACGGATAGGACCATAGAAGAATATATTGCTAGCGTTGATCAATATGCCGAAAAGCAAGAATGGGCAGTAATATATTATGGGTTATATGCTGCGACTCCTATACTTTGGGATGCAGCAAAGCACTTTGCAGATCAATTGGCACATTCTTTAGGTTTTAGACCTGGTGGACGCGTGGATATTGACTGCTTTATCGGCCGGTATTCTTCTACCCATGTTGGGATCCATGTGGATCACGCTCATAATTTTGGTTTTACCCTACAGGACGGTAAAACAATGTTTGCATGGCCCAACACACGAAAAGACCTTCAAGGGCTCAAATATCCTGAATATGAGGAACATAAATCAACAGCAATTGCGCTACAAAATCGTACAGATCGTGTTGCTTACTTCCCTCATGATGCCTTCCATGTCGCTGAAACGGAAGAAAAGGTTGCTGTAAATATCAATGTCGCTTTTTGGGAAACAGCACACGATACACAACACCATAGAAATTATGTCACGCATTTACTCTATCTCGATGATCGAACACGGCATGATATCCGCACATCAGGAAGAGCAAGTTTAAACCCTGATAATGCTTTTCAACACTTCGCACTAAACTCTGCCATCGCAAATGGTACCTTAAAACGCCATATGCTGGTTTCTCAATTAATTTGCGATACAAGTTCACGTTTATGCGTCGGTCGCCCCCTTGTTGACGTCTCCGAAATTGAAAATGAAATCACTCTTCGCCCACCTGCAACCCTCCAATGGGTGCCCTTAACTGAAACAAAAGAACTCCTCATCGCTGCAAACGGGCATTGCGCCAGTTTTGAGTATAGCTCTCATCTAGAGTACTTCCTTTCTCAACTTTCATCAGGGAAAAAACTGGACATAACAAAATTAAATGATAAATCCTATAGATACGCGTAGGAGTAAATTTTAAAAGCTATAAGAAAGAGCTTTAGCATGTTGGGGGCATTGTGACAAAGAAAAAATCCATGATTTTCGCCCAAATGGGGCTTTTCCTTGTGTTAAGCTTAAGCAGCTTTGCTGATGAAACAGCGCAAGTTACATTTGCTCTACACTTAGCAGAGAGCACAGCTTCTATTTCAATGCTGCTTTTTGCAGGACTTACAGGAGGAATTTGCGCAGGACCCATTGCCCCGCGTCTTTTGCATCACTTCCAGCCAGCGCACACAATTACTGTTGTTTTATTATTTGAAGCACTCTTCATAGCCACAGCTGCAATCGCCAACCAGTTTTGGCTTTATATTGCCCTTTCTTTTACACTGGGCTGTGCTGGTTCACTCTTTTGGTCTGCTATCCTTGTTGCTGTACCTGACTTCGCAAAGACTGATCACCAATTAGATCGTGTCAACCGCATTATCCAAACAGTCCGTAATCTTGGCTATATTGCTGGACCACTGTTAGGTGGCATGTTATATGGTCTATCAAACGGACAAAAAGGATTGTTTGCGCTTTCAATCATGGTGCTTCTTGCTGCCCTTATCACTCTCTGCTCTTTTAAAAGTTTAAAAATTCATACGCAAACAACAAACACAACACAGCAAAGCAAAAAAGGGCTAGATTTAACGGGTCTCTTGCATAAAAAAAATGTTGTCTATGCTCTTTCTCCCCTCATCATCACCATCATCCTCACCTCTGCTCTCAATGTATTGTCGATTGTCCGCATCCGCACTGAGCTTAACTTAAGTGCCGAAACCTATGGAATGATTAGCAGCATGATCAGTTTCGGTCTTGTGGTTGGTCCACTCTGCTTCTCTAGCCTTTTTCATCGTTTTGGCAATGCCACTGGCGCATCATTGGCTGCTGCAACCATTGGCTTTGCCATTTTCTGCTTTTCCCTCACACACATTGTGTGGCTCATGATGCTTTCATTTTTCATCCTAGGGAGTGCAAACGGTGTGCAAAATGCATTGATGGCAAGTTTTATGATGAAAGCCATCCAGAAAGAACAGCGGAACAGTCAAATGCCCGCTTATCTTTTCATCATACAAGTATCCGTATGCCTTGGCTTTATAGGAGCTGGTTTTGTCCATGTGCATCATACCAAAAGCACGCTGTTTATCATTGGTATAACCACAATGATCGCAGGTATATTAGGTTTTATCGTAAACAGTGCGGTGCAAAAAAAGAAACAAGAAGAATTTGATAATGGTTAGTAGACGCAGCTATTTTCTCCATACGCAAATAATGCCTCCAAAATGGCGTTATAACCGCAACTCTATAAAACCGTTGCTTCTAATCTCGTGCAACCTCATATCAGCTGATATGACATCAACGAGCCATCCTTTGATGCATATTGCGCATCGTTGTGGAAATTTGAAATTTTGAAGCAGGAGAAACCAGTTTAACATCATGCAACAAGACCCTATAGGCTTAAACTTTTACAATGGAACCGGCGGCTATGTGTGGCAACTTGCAGACTATATGCTACATGATTGTCAGGAGAGCTCCTACACTCTTGAATTACAAAAACCTACACCACCCATAGTCATCAATTCTTTCGCTGTCTACCCTTCTAAACTCAATCCTTTATCACGCGTTCAATGGGCAAAAGATATACAAATAATAAAAAATAAACCGGCACTCATTGGCAAACGCCAAATACAACCTATCACCGTTGTTTCCACCAAAAGCAGAGCTTTTGGTGGATTTGATTCACTAACATTCGCAACACTTTATGATGGCTGTTCTGTTCAATCCTTGAAAGAAATTAAACTCAACGGTTGCCTTTTTGACGTGAACAATCTTTTTATATCCTTGTTGCGACACGGTCTCATTCAAACAGACCAACAGGCCTTTTCAAAAGATGACGCAACGACTCTTTTACGAGAACCAACATGTCGTATTGTCAATTCTCCTCTTGGGTCCCTTGCCATTAATCAACTTAACGGGCGCACAATCCGGCTAAATGAAAAAACCAAACCTCTCTTACAAAAAGCCACAACAGGAATACATCTTCAACACCCCATAGAACAAACAGCGACATTTTTTATAAAAGCAGGAATGCTGCGATTGGTAAAAGGATAAGGATCAAAAGATGCTCCTGATAAGACCTGGTATGGGAACAGAAAACAGTATTGAACTTCTTTACACGCTCATTCAAATGGCAAGACCACTTACCGTCCTTGAAATCGGTGCGGGGGATAGCACATGCTTGATTGCTAAAGCACTGCAAAAAGCTAAACAAGCATGGCAACAGGATAAAGAACTCTTAAGATCTACCACTTGGGAAGAACGTACAGCTTTACTTGACCCTTCAGGAGTCCTTGAGAATTATCAACCACGATTGATCACCATTGATGATTTTTCAGCAGAAGGTCAGTCCGCCGAACAAGCATGGCAAAAACTGCTCCAAGACGAGCTTATTGAAAAAGACATGGTAACATTTATCCATGAGAATTTCTTTTCTCTTGATGATGAAACGCTCAAATCTTGGGGACCAATAGATTTTGCTTGGATTGATGCTGGAACGCCCGCAGATGATGTGCGATTTGTTACCACGCTTTGGAAACACATCACCGCTGGTGGTTATCTCTGTCTGCATGAACCAAC
>NZ_JAQITB010000061.1 GCF_028618515.1 Bartonella sp. ML69XJBT | reverse complement strand
TGGAAGAAGAGCAATTTTTTTGCTGTTTTTATGTTGCTCAAAATTCTTGCTGTGTATGCTGTTGTCTTTATCCCAGTTATGTTGGGGCTCTTTATATTTTTTACCTGTCGGTTGAAAAAAGTCTCTTCAAATGGGAAGAGGCAATGCGAAAACGAGGACAAATCGTTTTCTCCCCAAATGATCCGGATAAAAAGAAAAAAAATAAGTGGGGGAGAATGAATAATCCTGTTTTAGAATCCTTGATTATAGTGGTTTGTCTTGGGATGCTTATTTTTTCTGATTTTGTTGTGTTTAGCATTCTAGGGCTTTATTATTCTGTTTTTAAGCGGGCGAGAATGTCTTTCCAGTTAAAAAAAGAGTTGAAAAAACTGTGATTGTGACGCGGCGTTTGATTGGTTCTGAGGGAGGAAGAGAATGGTGAAGCAGATGGTGATGAGAGAGTGAGGCAGGGAGGGGTGAAAAGAGCTGATAGGGAGGAGCGATGAAAAAAATGGGGATAAAAGAGATGAGAAGCAAGAGCAGCAAGAGAAGTTTGAAAAAGTTTATGCTGATGATGAAGTTCTCACCATGGAAAGCGCAACAGAGTTTTTAAAGAGTCGGGGCTTTACGGTGGAAATCGAGGGATAAGGCTCTCATTTGGCCATCTTGTTTTTACCCAATCGCGAAGTGCAATTTCTCATCTCATGATGAACAAGTGGAAGAGTTCTCACTATTTGCCCCAGTTTCCCCTAGATTTTATTGTGGACTTTTCATTATGAGTGGTTTTTTTGCTGCGGCTTGTCGGACTATTCATCCGTATCATTCTCAAAGTTTGCTTGTGTTCCATTTGAGTTTTATTGCTAGAGGACTGCAAATTTTTGAAGAAAAAGTTACAGTCGGGCGCTTGAAGCAAGCGCTTGATGAAACTTTAGAATGGACGATGAAGGATAGGCGTTTTCAAGAAATATTTCACTCTCAATAGAGCCTACTACCTTGGGAAAAAGACACGGTAGAGTGGTTGATGAATGCAATCAATGGAGCTCTCTTTATGCGCTTCTCCATCTCGCCGTCCTTGCTTTGCTTGGTGATGTGGAGACCTTACAATCTTATCAAAGGCGCTTTGCTGCGGGGAATAGCCTTGCCTTTGATTTATGGAGCGAAGATGTGGGCGCTTGATGAAAGCCATCTTGAGCGTGCTGTGTTGATGGCTGAAGAGTTTGCAAAAACAGAGGAGCTGAGTTACGCTGTGCTTGAACGGGTGGCTGAGAAATTATCCATGAAAGTGAATCACTATCGGCGTTTGAGAGTCAGAGATCCAAATTATGTGTCATAAAAAAGAGTTTTTCATAGACAACTTGTTGAGGAAAAAAGACAGCAAAGAACAAGGATTCTATGGGGTAAGTGATGAACCAATCATGTTTGAAGCTGAAGGGAGAAAATATTGCCCCGATATTGTCTCCATTAAAGATGGTGAAATCGCCTTTATGGATATAAGCATTGATGAGTGGCATAACCCTGCATAACCCATTGGGGAGGAAAACAAAGGGCTCTGTTGAACAATTGGCAATTTCTCAAAATTTTTTCAGAAAAGAAAAATAATCACCATAAGATTTTAAAAAGCAGGTTTAATTGTTTTGCAATATAAGCAAAACACTTGATAGCAAATGCACCACTCTTTCCTCTTTGTTGTCTTTGGGGATGTGTCTATAAGGTTGCCAAAGCCTCTGGTTGTTTGTGAGAGAATGACCCCGCTTTGCTGAATGATTTTTTATAGAGCACCTTTATACTCCGTTTACTTGTAGGTATGTCCCTCGCAGCATGATACCCATGAATTTCCCCATAGCAAAGTGGTTTTAGGGCTGTGGGGCTGTATGTAAAGCAGGCTTGATTGTGTTGCAATATAAGCAAAACACTTGATAGCAAATGCACCACTCTTTCCTCTTTGTTGTCTTTGGGGATGTGTCTATAAGGTTGCCAAAGCCTCTGGTTGTTTGTGAGGGAATGACCCCGCTTTGCTGAATGATTTTTTTATAGAGCACCTTTATACTCCGTTTACTTGTAGGCATGTCCCTCGCAGCATGATACCCATGAATTTCCCCATAGCAAAGTGGTTTTAGGGCTGTGGGGCGTATGTAAAGCAGGTTTTATTCTCGCAGAGCCTGCTGGTTTTGCTGCTTTTAGCATGAAAACATCTTAAGGAAAGCAATTTGTGTGATTTTTATCACAAAGAAAACAACATGAAAATATCCCTTTATCATACCTCTTTAAACGAGAATGGTTTTAAGCCATTCCTTGGTGAGCTGATATGGGTGATCTGATATGGCAAAAAATGCTTGGAGGGAAAGAAAATTCCGCTGTCTTGATTTGTAAGTGGTCAAAATTTTTCATCCTGTACAAGCTTCTTTAAGCTTAGAAAGCTGTTTGTTGAATATCAATAATCTTCTCTCGATTTTATTGTCGTTACTCTTCTCTGTCGTTTGGTTGGTGTGATTGGCAGTTGGGTTCGTATCGTTCTGAAACACCAGGATGATTGAAAAATGATGCCTTATCTGCTGCCATCATTGAAAAAACGAATCATCAGTTAAAATATTGGCTTTGAGAGCGATAAAATACATTCATACAGAGGCATCCATGTCGTCTCTCTCTCCTCACTTCTTTTCTATCCCTTTCAGTGTAAAAGAGCAAAGCTTGGCAAAATCATGAGAGTAGAAAGAGGCTCTCATGTCCTTTTGTGGCTTCCCTTGTAAATCTCTTTCAAGCGCTTGCTCCATCTTTATCACAGCTGTGAAGCGAATCATTCAACCTATAAGCAATCAGAATGCTGTCAAAAATATCAATCTTATGACAGATTGGACAGAAGACAAAAATGATCGTTTTTGAGGACAAGGGAGGAGATGATTGAGTATAAAAATATCATAAAATTCGTATAATATCATTGAAATTAAGCAGAAGCATTTTTGATAAAATTAAAGAGTAAAAAAAGGCTCCAATAAAAATGGAGCCTTTTTCATATGAGACTTTATAATATATAATAATCTGTTTTTCTTTACTTTATATCACCGTTCTCTATACAGTTATCTAGCTCTCTAGAAAAAACATTTGTACACGATACATTATAATTGAGCGTATAAAGCCAATTAATGCATGTAATAAATTTTTACCTTGATGATAGATTTCTTCTATAGCTCTGTATTTTGCTATAGTTTTACTTTCTTTTAAGAGTATATTCAATGTATCCGATGTACCACTTATTGGTTCAAAAAACTGTAAATTCGTTTTCTCAACATTATAAGGAGCGACAATAGGAGAGGGTTTCTTATTGACTATACAATCAGACTGTTGAATTGCAAGAGCTAAACCACTGGTTACTGCACTTGCTATGAAAAAATATCTGATATTCATAGTTTTCTCCTATATTTATTTCTGATAAATAAATATCAAAATGTATTATACATAGATTCATTTTAAACGATTATAGTAAAAATGCAATATTCATAAAAAAGAATGAATTTTGCCTCTAAATTGACAAAATTTACCCTTAATTTCTTCAATCAATTCTTTCGAACTCTGTTTTATAAAGGAGGGTTTGAAGGTTCCAGGCCATATACTCATATGATGGAGTGACAAAAATAGCTGTTCGCAAATTTTTGTTTTGCATTATGGGAAAGAGGGAAAACCCATGAAAGCTAAACACATCCTATGAGGGGCGGGGTGCAGTCTTTGAGGGTTGGGCTGCACCCTGTAAATTGGGGTGCACTTTATGAGGGTTGGGTGCATCCTTAAGGCAGGGTGCATCCTTTAACGGTCGGGGTGCCCCCTGTAAAATTGGGGTGCATTCTATGAGGGTTGGATGCATCCTTTAAGGGTGGGGTGCACTCTATTATGGTAGGGTGTACCCTTAAGGGTGGGGTGCACTCTATGAGGGTTGGGTGCACCCTTAAGGGTAGGGTGCACTCTATGAGGGTTGGATGCATCCTTTAAGGGTGGGGTGCACTCTATGAGGGTTGGGTGCACCCTTAAGGGTAGGGTGCACTCTATGAGGGTTGGGTGCACCCTTAAGGGTAAGGGTGCACTCTATGAGGGTTGGGTGCACCCTTAAGGGTTGAGTGCACTCTAAGAGGGTAGGGTGCACTCTAAGAGATTTGGGTACATCCTTTGAGGGTTGGGATGTACCCTATGAGGGGCGGGGTGCACTCTTTGAGGGTCGAGTGCACCCCGGTGAGGGGTAGGTATATTCGTGAGTAAATAAAATAGTCAAGAAAATTTATGATTTTTGATCTTATTTAATGGATTATTCTCTTTTTGAGAGCCGTTGATTTTCCATCTTTCCTCTTTGAAATGATGGGCTAATAAGGTTAGCAGGTCATTCTCGTTGTAAAAGAAACGCAAAAATCTATAGTTATTAGGATCTGTTAGGGAGATATTTTTGTGTTGCTGTTTGATCTCTTTGGGGTTGTGTTTTATGAGCAAAACTGCTCTCTGCCTAAAAATTGCTCGCTTGGTAGAAAATAAACATAATGAAATATTATACAGCAGAGAAAGAATTCATTAACTGTTCTTTTCTTCCAAGATTATGCAATGATCTATTTTAAAAATAGAGCTACTTTATCCACAACGTGGTCTATATACAATGTTTTAGAGTGTTATAGGATTTTAAAGTGTTATAGGTGACATGTTCTTAGGGTGTTTTTTTATTCTTTGTCCAAAAGAGCACTTAAACGGTCCAAAAGAGCACTTAAACGAGAAGAAAAACTCTGAAAATGTGCTTATGCAGAAGAAAAATGGCAAGAATGCCCCGTTTTTGATCGATGAAAATCTGCACAAATCAAGGAATTGGAAAAAGATCTTATAAGACTGTCAATTTTTATAACAATACAGGTTTTATAACAATGCAGGTACCTCAATGCGGAATATTTCCAGTGAAATGGTGGGTGATAGCTGCCAGTAGAGCGTTTGCGCAATCTGTTCTTGAAAGTTACCGGTGTGTGTTGATGATTGCTGGTGCGTGTTGGTGAGAGTTGCTGGGCTTGCATTTGGGGTGGATAGGGAGCGGCTTAGAACTCTGCGTAGAGTGTATTGGCATATGGCTTTTCTCTTGGTTTGCTTGATAAAAATGTGGTTTGAATGACAAGCACAGGGGGTGTTGGTGGTGGGATTTGCGGTGAAGTGAGGCTGTTGGGAGCTGGCGGTGTGTTGGTGGAAGCTGGCGCTAGGAGTTTGTGGTAGAAGTTTATGGCTGCTCGTGGGTACTGGTGGATGCCGGTAGAGTGTGCTTTTTGCGCAATCGGTTGCTGTGGTGCCATTGGT
Organism: Bartonella sp. ML69XJBT; assembly: GCF_028618515.1. Taxonomy (GTDB): domain Bacteria; phylum Pseudomonadota; class Alphaproteobacteria; order Rhizobiales; family Rhizobiaceae; genus Bartonella. Next base: position 281 of record NZ_JAQITB010000061.1, on the reverse strand, counting down.
GCGTGTTGGTGAGAGTTGCTGGGCTTGCATTTGGGGTGGATAGGGAGCGGCTTAGAACTCTGCGTAGAGTGTATTGGCATATGGCTTTTCTCTTGGTTTTCTTGATAAAAATGTGGGGTTTTCTTGATAAAAATGTGGTTTGAATGACAAGCACAGGGGGTGTTGGTGGTGGGATTTGCGGTGAAGTGAGGCTCGTGTTGTGAGCTGGCGGTGTGTTGGTGGAAGCTGGCGCTAGGAGTTTGTGGTAGAAGTTTATGGCTGCTTGTGGGTATTGGTGGATG
>NZ_JAQITB010000060.1 GCF_028618515.1 Bartonella sp. ML69XJBT | reverse complement strand
AACAAAACGAGGGGTTGAGAGGATATGCGCCTCTGATTTCTCAATAGTATTTGTGAATGTGTGCAAAAATACCAAGACAGAGTTTACTCCATTATTAAGTCAAGAGATTGATTTACAAAGTTGGTTTTCTCCCCATATCATCAAATGATGAAGATTCCTACTCATGCAGGTTTGTAAATAATCAAGCTTTTTTGGTGGACACCATCTGCTGATCATTTGTATGGTTTACTGAGGCTCTAAGGGCGTGGACTACCTTGAACCAGACCTTATGGTGAGCACTCTGAGATGGCTCAGTATATCTTCCCTCCGCTGTGAAAGAAACGAAATCGAGCGTAATAGGGTAGGCAAACATTATTCTTTCTGACGCAAGGTGAGTAGGTGAAAAGCGTATAGATACGTCATTATGCGCAGAAAGGACTCTCAAAAATTAAACCTAAGCTCAGCTCCTCTTCTTTTACAATATCTCTTGCATTATCCTATGTACAATCCGCATATATATCCTTATCTTCGCACCATCCCTTGACCACAATCCCCATCCTTTTTTGACCATCCTACGCCCTTAGAGGGGCCTAGTTGCTTTTGCAGAAATTGCCCACTGAGGTCCGAAGAAGGAGATGGCAGCGCGGAAGGGAGAAACGCGTGTAACAACTCAATTGCAAATGTTATGCCATAGAATTATTGCGTGTTATCAATAGGTAAAAAACTAAACCTCCATGATGAGAGAGATGTTATGGCAAGGGGATCATTGCCATATTTATCCGTAATACAAAGAAAAACTCTGTACACTGTAGTGGGTAAAACGATCACATAATTTATCCTAGAAGAAAATAGAAGAGGTGAAATATTATGGTGATGGCAGAATGCCTGAAAAAAGAAAAGGGCAATGTCATGTAAGAATAGAACTATTTTTTATCAGAATTCAAGAAGGAACACACTCAGATGCTGGTCGTCGTGGTACGTTTTTTCTAAAATTTTCTATTATGGCTGATCCATGAGCTCTAAGATATAAATGAAAGAGAATATACCACATTAAAAATTAAGCGCGTATGAAGGAAAAAACAAGGAAGCACAAGAACGTTTGTGTGAAATCGCAATCTTAGCTTATTTAATTTCTACTAAATCACAATCAAGCACTATAGGATATTCAGTCGTTTGAAAAAAGGATTTTATTTTTTTAGTGCTTGAGGAGCTTGCCTGTTCAGCGCGCTTTCATAAAAATGATAAAGGCTGAGGCAAGGTCGTTGATGGTCTCTAACAGTGCAAATATTATATGATCTCTTATAGAGCATTGCAAATGTTATGCGTTTTTCAAACAAATATATCACAAATTGGAGTTCTTCTCTTTAGGTGATAAGGAGAGTGCGAGGCAAAACAGTAAAAATGCAGAGATAGAGGAGAGGAAGAATATGAGATATGTTTGATTTAAGGAAAGGTATTCCTCTGTCAGTGAATGGAGTAAATAGCCAGCAAATACTCCCCCTAAGGCTCCGCCTATTTGCTGTAATATGCGTGTGATAACCGCTGTATCTTTGACGTATAAACGATTGACATATTGGATGGGCGCGGATAGGCATACAATGGTGGTAATACCAAGTCCTACGCCTCTTAGCAAGAATCCTAGTCCATCTATGCTTATATGATAGCCAAAGCATAATAACCCAAAGCTTGATATCACCAAACCAATGCCGATCATGAAAAAGGGAGATTTTTCTTTCCATTTCTGGTAAATAAATTTTCTTCCAATCCATGCTCCTACCCCTTGCAGCGCAAGGACCGCGCCGATGATGAGAAGGCTATTTTCATGGCTTTCTTCTATAGTGGTGGCTAATGGGAAATAAACCATAAAGCTGTAAAAAAGAAATGAAGCAATAAGCCCCATGATCATAAGCAATGTGTAGCGTGCATTTGTAAATCCGCTAAAGACGATTAATTTGTTTTTTGCGTTCTGATTAAAAACAATAAAGCATATGAGAGAGATCACCGCTATAAGTGCTAGGATATATACGGTGTTGTTGTTGTTTCTATTTGCGGCTTCTGTGAGATAAAAAAATGAAATAAGGGATATGGAAAACGCTAAAAATGCAAGTAGGTTAAATTTTGTTTTTGCTGTTTCGTTGGTTTTTAAATATTTTGCTCCAATGGCGACTGCCAAGAAAATAAGCGGAATATTGATAAAAAATAACAAGCGCCAAGATACATACTGAGTAAGTGATACACCTACCAGTGGACCAAAGGCAGGAGCAAAAACTGTTGGTACGGCTATGGTGCCCATGGCTTGGCGCACCCGTTCTTGTCCAAATTGTAAGGCAATAATGGTTTGGCTTAGGGGCAACAAAAGACCGGTTCCAAAACCTTGAATGATACGAGCAGATATAATGGTTTGAAAGTCATAGCTTAATCCTACCCCCAGTGATCCAAGCATAAAAATGAAGTTTGCAAGGAGCCAAGTCTTTTTAATCCCTACGCTTCCCTGTACAAAAGCTGCTAGCAAAAGCCCAGGAACAGTAGCGAGAAAATAGGATGTTACAACCCATTGTATATTATTTTCATGCGCTGAAAAATAATGAGCGAGCTTGGGGAGAATGACGTTGACAATACTTCCGTCTAGTAAGGGAAGTATACTGGAAATAATGACGGTATAGATGACACACTTTTCTGATTTGCTATAGGAATCTTTCTTTTGCATTCTTATGTCCCCTGAAGATAGTCTAATATTGGTTCTGCTCCATAAATCACAGGTTTCGAGAATTCACATGTGTTTATGATGACACCGATATCGGGATGAATGAATGTGTTGGGAGTGCCGATGGTCCCCTTGTGTACAATCCCTCTTCCTCCAAAATAAAATTATCAGTTAAAAGCTGATTTCCATGAGTTTATCGAGCAGTCTGTTTGCTGTCAACTCTCTCTGTATGAGAGTAAAAATATACACGGGCAAGGCATTGATTTATAATGATAATTTAGCGTTATTCATATTGAGTGAGAAACCCGAATAACGTAAGATTCTCTCATTTCAAATCTGTGTATGTTGCATCAATCGAAATCACTTGCTTGCACGTCAAAAGCGGGGCTGGTGTGTGGGTAAAAATTATATAAGAAAGGATTAAAAATGGCTCTTATGAACCGTCTTAATGCAAGATCTGTCGCAACATTGGGGGCTGGCAAATATAATGATGGTGCCGGCTTGTTACTTCATAAGCGTAAAGATGGAGGTGCTCAATGGCTTTATCGTTATACCATTCACGGACGTCGTCGCGAAATGGGCTTGGGGGCTTTAAGAGATGTCTCTTTAAAACAAGCACGTGAATATGCAAACCAATGGCGTTCTGTTTTACGTGAAGGTCGTGACCCCATTAAAGAACGTGAAAAACAAAAACGTGAAGCAATGCGTAATCTCCATTACTTAAAAGATATTGCACTAGATGCTTTTGAAAGCCGTAAAGCTGAATTAAAAGGGGATGGAAAAGACGGAATCTGGTTTACACCATTACGCCTTCATATTCTCCCTAAATTAGGTTGTCTACCGGTTTCAGAGATTACCCAAACAGAAATACGCAATGTTCTTGCGCCCATTTGGCATACAAAAGCTACAACAGCAGAGAAAGCATTGAATCGTCTCAAACTTTGTCTCAAACACGCGGCTGCCTTAGGATTGAATGTTGATTTACAAGCAACAGAAAAAGCACGCGCGCTCTTAGGAAAATAACGCCATAAAACGCAAAGTTTTCCAGCTATGAATTGTAAGCAGTTTTCTAAAATCAAAAAAATGTATTTTATTGCGTGTGTTGGTATCGGGATTGTTTTTTAATGTACAATTGAGAAGGAATAACAAACAAAAGATAAAGCCAACAAGACTAAACAATAAAGGAGGATGAACTTTGAAAATCAGCATTCCAAGCAAGGGACCTATGGCAGTTCCTATGTTGGAAAAAATTAATCTTGTCGATAAAATACCAACTTTTTCAGCTGTTGAGACGTTTTTTACTAAAAAAGATTTTGCGGCAGGAAGATATATACTGCTTCCTAGCCCAATGAAGACACAGCAGAAGAGCAGGAGGTAAAAGTTATACGTAAAACAACAATAAGATAGCCTGGAATTCTTATAGCTAAACCCAAAAGCATGTTTTTTTTGATATGCACATAATCGGAAAATATGCCTCCTAAAAGAGAGCCTGCTCTTTGACACCAAAAAGCAATACCAATGATGATACCCACTGAGAGAATTCAATTTGCTTAAATAGATCGCTAAAAAAGGAACAACCATAAAGACTCCAACATTGCTTAGCAAACTCGTTATGAGAATGAGTTTTATACTTGCTTTGAAATGAAGGAGTTTATGTAACATTTCATTTTTTGATCATAATATTTATTTTATTTGCTTCTGAGAGGGCATTTAATAGAGCTGTTTCTGAATTTGTTCTTGTGGTCAATAAAATACCAACACATGCTGATTGGTCTCTTAAATGAAGAATTTCTTTTCCCAGTAAGGCGCATGGGGAGAGAATAGTTATCTGGTGCGCTGCATGTTTTAAGTGCATTTGCTCAAATATTCTAGTTTTTTTGCATAGAGAAGTACTTGCCCTACACAGATTTGGGGTATCAATTCTATACAAAATAGTTCAGGCTCTCTTCCACATGCACATTCTAAAAATCTGTTGTAGATATTGGTGTTAAGAGCTTGGCAGGGTGCTTCACCGATTTGTGCTCTTCCTAAACGAGGTTTTATTTCGACAACTTCAAAGTCCTCTTGTGTGACGATAAATTCCCTCTGTGTACTCTCTTTATGAGAGGAGAGAGCGGAGAAAGGATCTTTTTAATCCATTCTTCGCCCCCTGTAATTCCAGACTGTTCTTGTCTTAAGGCAAAGTTGTTGCGCGTTCTACCCATTCCTTAAAGAATGATTATCAGATTTTACTTTAGGTATTCAGTTTTTTTTAATTTTTGTCTCAAAAGGTTTCGTGTTTCTTAGCGCACGCGTTGATATTTGCCACCATGGCGTTGTAAAAATCCCCTCTCAACAAGAGTGCGTCGTAATCTGGCAAAATCTACCGTAAAGAGGTTGCATATGTTGGAAATTTCCCTTTCGCTATAAATTTTTTCCTTTTGAAAGGCTTGGGCAATTTTTTGCAGCATTTCTTCTGTTTCTAAGTGGCGGTCGTTTAAATTTTCTCTCTTGCGCACATTTTTATCTTCTAGTGATTTCCAGAGTGTTCCTTCGGCTAGAAATCCTTCTGTTGTATTTTGAATAAGACCAAGATTCAAAAGACGGTTGATGGATTTATGAATGGTTCTGGCATCACAATCGACAGTTTTTAGGATATCAGAAAGATTTTTTGCACCAAGGATAATGGCAGCGTAAACAGTCCGCAATGTCGGTGAGGTCATGGCAGAGATCAGTGAATTGCGGGTATTGCGTTTGTGAAGAGTTTCTTGTCCCATGGGCAAAAGATCATTGCGAATGGGCAGTTCATTGATTTCTATGAGTTCTGCTTGGAGTGATTGTGCGCGTACAATTTGTTCTGCAGGGGAGCGTTTGCGAATGATACCAAGACCACTTTGGCGATATTTGTGGTTTTCTGGGAGTGTTAAAGCCTCATAAGATCGATCAAGGCGGTAGAGAATTTCCTCCCACAAAGGGGTTCTGACGCGGCGAACGCGTTGTTCACTATTGAGGGCAACCGTTGTTGTCATGGTTGGTTCATGCAGACAGAGATAACCACCAGCGGTGATGTGTTTCCAAAGCGTGGTAACAAATCGCACATCATCTGCGGGCGTTCCAGCATCAATCCAAGCAAAATCTATTGGTCCCCAAGATTTGA
>NZ_JAQITB010000006.1 GCF_028618515.1 Bartonella sp. ML69XJBT | reverse complement strand
GAGAGTTCCATCATTTAAAACTCACTATACACCATATTCATTAAAAGATTTTCGCATCATAAGACATAACGTTTTGAATTTCATAACTGTTGTGATGATATGTTTGTATAATGACTGCCTATCATTTACTAAATTTTTAGTAAGCGCTTTAAAAGCGATTTTGTCTTTTTATACACCCTTAATGAATTACACTTATAAGCTTATAAAAATTTTAAACGATTATTTTCCTTTTAAGGATTCGCTCAAAAAAGAGCAAAACTCATACCATTCTCTAAACGCATGCGATTTTTGAATGATAAAAACGTATCATAAAATTTATGAACTGTTATGAATGATAACTGCTTTTCATTTCATTTGAATGCACATATGCGTTATAATATTTACATCATGATTTGCTTTTTATGGTCTATTCATACATGGCAATTGTTTATAAAAAATGGTCAAATGAATCACGTATAAAAATGTGGATTCTTAAGTGGATTCATATAAAATAATTGCACGCAACATATTGACTTTATTGTGTTTTTTATGATAATATCTTGAATGACCGATTAAAGAAAAATGGGCATTCCCACTTTTATCAGTAATTAAATCAAATGCTTTGAAAAAAGATTTTGTAATTTCTGTACCAGAATCCGTAACACTTACTGTATGGTTCCCTTCTCCTTATCTCAATGATAAGATGATCACCGTAGCTCTCTGCAAAATTAACATTCAAACTGAAATGTATACTGCCAGAAAGATTACCAATATAAAGCAAAGAATAATATGGGTGAGACTGCTGAGAATCATGAGAATCAGAAGTGAAAACAACTCTCCCATTACTACTTAACTTCTGAATGTGAGAACTTGAACCATCAATTTTAGTAGCAATGGAATATAATTGAGACTCTTTTCCCTTTAATATAATTTCTTCTGCATTCGTTTGCTGCCCATTATCTCCAGCATAAAGGTAGAGCTTTCCAGAACCATTAACCTTTATTTTTCCTTCTAATGTTGCCCCAGCATATACCAATGCATTTGCTTCGCTGTTAATCGTCAGAGTTTCTACACGTCCACCGGCATAGACTCTTTGAAGAGCTCCTTTTTCCAAGGTAACTGTGTTTGCCCTACCTCCCGCGAAAACATTCTGCACTCCAGCTGCATAAACCACAGTATCTACCGCTAAGCCCCCTTCATCTCCAAGCCATTTACTGAGATTTTGCTCCCCTCCACTCATAACATTTGTGAAGAAAGCTGCTCCATCACTATATACATTCTGTTGCCCCGATGTTTCACCTTCACCATAAATTTCAGAATTATAAGCATAGCTCCCATCTCCTACAACAATTTGTTCACCACCATGAACTTTAACCTTCTCTGTTTGTCCTCGATGCTCAACGCTTTGTAACCCATATTGACCAATAAAAGTGCCTTTTGAAACCTTTCCGTTCTTAACAATCTCAACTTTACCATTTTCAATTGTAAGATTCTCACTGGCGAGCTTCTCGCTCATTTCTCCTAACTGCTCACTTACACTTACTGATGTTAATGATTTCTCTCCTAGTGCCGTTACTTCTTCAGCATGTGCAATTTTTACAAGCAAACTACCAGCCATTAATGCCCAAAAACTTATCCTTAATTTGCATTGCATTCTTCACACCCCATAATTTCAAATAAAAAAATTCGCATATTTGGAAAAAAGTGCATAATAAAAACAACACGATGTACCTGCTCAATCTCATATTCTTCAAGGCAACAAATCATCCTCTACAAAGCATTCAGCGTACTCAACTCTGCCTCATAGAACACCCCAGTGTGTGTTTTAAAACTTACACACAACCAAAAGATAAAATTGTTTCTTTATACAATTTAAAAGTGTTCTAATTGCATCAATAAAAGGATTTCTTGAATATTTTTGAGATAAGAAACATTGATCTCAAAAATCAGATGGATTCTTGAAATAAACTAAAACAGTGTCTGTATTTTAAAGTAAACAGTAATAGGATATTAAGAGACTAAATTATTTATAGAAATAGATTTCCATATTCTATGACATTTAAAAGGTGTCTTTAATTGTCTTCAATTTGGATACACTTACAGGACAATTATCTATGCTTTTCATACTATAATCACTGTTCTAATATACGGAAGCATAATAATATCGACTCGACACTGATTTGAAATTTCTATAATTATAAGGGGTTAGTTCCATAATTTGATTTGTCATATACTGAAAGGGACATTCTATTCATGTCTATAAACTCAGAAATACAAAGTACAAGCAAAAGAAATTCTCCTCGTCGAATTTTATTTGCCAGCCTTATTGGCCCAACAATTGAATTCTTTGATTTTTATGTCTTTGCAACTGCCGCAGCTCTTATATTTCCCCATGTATTTTTTCCAACGCAAAATGACCAACTTGCCATTTTGCAATCTTTTCTGATCTTTGGAGCAGCTTTTTTTTCACGCCCTTTTGGATCAATTGTTTTTGGACATTTTGGAGATAAAATTGGACGAAAAGCAACACTTATTGCCTCTCTTCTTACGATGGGTGTGTCAACCGTTATTATTGGTTTTCTTCCCACTTATGAAACAGCTGGTTGGTGGGCTCCCTTTTTCTTAACCCTGTGCCGTATTGGGCAAGGAATGGGATTGGGAGGTGAATGGGGAGGAGCCGTTTTGCTTGCAACAGAAAATGCTCCTCCAGAAAAACGTGGATGGTATGCTATGTTTCCTCAATTGGGCGTTCCAATCGGTTTGTTCTTATCTATTGTTGTTTATTTAGGTCTGTTGCACTTTCTTGATCACGATGAACTCTTAGCGTGGGGATGGCGCATTCCCTTTATTGCCTCAATCATTTTCATGATTGTGGGACTGTGGGTTCGTCTTTCAATCAATGAAACCGTTCAATTCAAGAAAGCTCTTCAAAGTAAAGAACGTGTCAAAGTTCCTATCATTGATGTCTTTTTAAAATGTCCACGAATCCTATTTCTTGGAATATTTTCTGGTATGGCAACATTTGTTTTGTTCTATTTGGTCACAGCATATTTATTAAGTTACTCAACAAATCACCTGAAACTGCCATATCATCAGGCTCTTCAAGTAGAAGTGATTGGTGCTATTTTCTGTGGAATTTTTACCGTTATAACTGGAAAGCTTGCTGATCGCATTAAGCGTAGAACTTTGATGATTTTGGTCACAATCATTACCGGTATCTATTCTTTCGCAATTCCTTATTTTCTAAATTCTGGAATTATAGGAGTCCTTATAATGTCTGTCATTGGCTTATCTATCATGGGAATGGTTTACAGTCCTCTTGGTGCTGTTTTGGCTTCGCCATATCCAACAACAATCCGATATACGGGGGCTTCTGTAACATTCAATTTATCTGGTATCGTAGGAGCATCTCTTGCACCTTATATTGCAGAATATCTAGTGCAACATTTTGATACTTCTTATATCGGTTATTATTTGCTTCTCGCTTCTTTTATTTCACTGCTTTGCTTTGTAGGATTTACCGAAGATGAAATCTCTAACTAGAATGCAATGAAAAAGAATAAAATAAGTGCTGGCGGTAGAAATGCCGCCAGTTTTATATTCCAAGACATCGGTTGTGGTATACTCAACCACAATATTCCAGCAAACAGTGCACTCAAAAAAAAGAATAAAATATCTGCAATATTGCCAATATAAGTAACAGAAAACATTCGCGATAGAATATGTGTTGTTCCCAACCATGAAACGCAAAAAAAAGCCAACATAACAGCCCATAAAACAAGCAAAATTCGATCAATAATCATCATCATTGCTATTTAATCTTTTTTTATTATAATCTACATTTTTAGTATTCTTAAAAGAAAAGTCACAATAAAAACTCAATGCTTTTTCCTGATTCTTCCGTGATAAGGAGTGTGAAAGTTGTGATTCTTATCAGTCCTATAAAAATCAAAATAACAGGCGTGACACACATCAAATCTGTTTTTCCCAACCGCGATCTTCATTCTGTTGCCAATACGTTAAATTATGGTTTTCCATTTTATATTTTTTCCACTGTGCCCGAACAAGATTCAACTGTTCATCATTGTTGCCATCAAATATCACTACAAGCCGTTGATAAGAATCAATATCTGAGCAACTTGCTCCTTCTATGAGAAAGCGTATCTTTGAATCATTCGGATTTTCTTGCCCTGTGGTAAGAAATACAGGTTGTAAATTTTGGTATTGATCACACTCAGTGCCATGCCCAATAAATGCTTCATCAGCATAAACCCATAAACGCATATCCATAGCATCGCGTAGCTCTTTACTCACACATTGTATTGTGACCTTACTAAAACGAGCCAGTGCACGCTCCACAAGTGTTGGCAAAATATCCCCAAGCGTTGACTGCGTCAAATGATAGAATAAAATATCCACCCTGCTTAGCCCTCATCACTCTTTATAAAAAGTTAACATTTTTGGGGGTGAGAATCCTCTATCATCTCCAGCACTGAAGAAACTGGCTAAAAACATAACATTTCCTCTTCTTTTGATTGTATGTATTACTTGTTTTTTCATATGTGTTAAAGACAAATCGCCGGTTCTTAAGGGCACTAAAAGGTTTATTTTAGCTTTGTTCTCTCACTTCCCTATAGCCTATCCTTGAAAACAAAATATAATGTATCACACAACGGATTGAAATTATCCTATTATTTTACTCTATCTATTTGGTAAAAATACACAGGAAACATAAGAATATTTTAAATTTTGGTTATATTTTTCATTCAAGGCAGTGTAGAATACTTCTTTCTAGTTTGAAACTGAGGGTACTATCCCATTTATGCGTATTATTGAGTTTTACATCCTGAAACGTGTTTTGATCTTGTTTAGTGCTGTCATGATTGCAGCAATTAGTATTAGCTGGACAGTGCAAATTCTTGCACGAATAAATTTTCTTACAACAAGTAGGCAAACACTTCTAACAGTCCTGCAATTTTCATTTTCATTGGTTCCTTCTGTTATTTTTCTTGTCATTCCATTTGCATTACTGATTGCAATTACGACCACTCTTTCAGCAATGAATCAAGATTCAGAGCTTGCGATCATTAGCGCTTCTGGTTTTCCCAAAAGCACTATTTGGAAACCAATTCTTCTTCTCGCTATTGTTGCATCATGTGTCTCCTTTTCTATAGCCAATTTTGTTGTTCCTCAAGCACGTCTTAATATGCGACAAATGCTAGCGAGTGCCCATGTCGATCTTATTAACCTTTTTATTAGTGAAGGTAGCTTCCAAAAACTTGCCAATAATCTTTACATCGAAATTGGTGAACGCAATCCAAATGGGACGCTTGAACGACTTTTCATTGCCGACCAGCGTGATCCCAAAACCGATCTTTTTTATTATGCAACAAATGCATCAATTGTGAGTCATAAAAGTGGCAATTTTCTCATCCTTCATAATGGCGAAATAGAAAGGATTAATCATCAAAATGATAGCGTCTCAATTGTTCAATTCAGCTCGTATATCTTTAGCTTGAGTGAATTCATTCCCAATGATAAAATACCCACACTTTACCCGAAAGATCGTCCTCTTTCTTATTTACTAAGTCCTGATCCGAAAGATCCCTACTATCAACGGAAACCACTCCAATATAAAGCTGAATTTCATCGCAGACTTACAGAATGGTTCTATCCAATTATTTTTTCACTCATTGCCTTAGCAGCAGCAGGAGATACACGCTCATATCGACAAGCTCGTAACTTTGCCAACTTCTCTGCCATTACCATCTCATTACTCGTATATTGGATAGGATATTTTTTTGCAGAAAAAGCAAAGAGTGATCTTGCATACATTCCTCTTCTTTATATTACCCCCGTAGGAATAAGTGCTTTCGTTTTTTTTATGCTTTTGACAAATCATACAATTGGTATTCCCACAAAACTTCATGAGATTATTCAAATTGTTTTTCAAAAATTGGTCAAAAAAATTGTACATCAAAAGTCTCAATATCCCTCGGATGAGGTATCATGATTGGGTGGACGCTTGGACGATATTTCTTTATACGTTATTTTAAAATAACTTGTTATTTTTTTGGGGGTATTTTTATTCTTGCCCTTTTGATCGATTTTACAGAAAACTCTGGTCGATTATCTCATCTTTCCCATTATACGGCAAAAGATACTTTTTTCATCTCTGTTTTACGCATTCCTTTTATCATGCAGCAACTCATTCCCTTTATTGCACTGTTTTCTGCAATGGTTATGCTGATTTCACTTAATCGAAAACTTGAACTTGTTGTGACACGCTCAATTGGCGTTTCTGCATGGCAATTTCTCATGCCTACTTGCTTGGGTGCTTTTCTTTTTGGATTATTTTCAATTCTTTTTATTAATCCTCTTGCCGCATGGGGATTTTCTCAAGCAGAAAAAATGATGACTGAGTGGCGTAGTAATAATGTCTTAACATCTTCTTTTCAAAACACCCGTATCCCATGGTTAACACAACAAACAACTTCAGGTAGAACAACCATTGGTGCTAAATCTATTACTGATCAAGGACTTTCTCTCATTGAAGCAACCTTTGTGCAATACAATGATGATGCAACAGTCAAAAATTGGATTAACACAAGAAAAGCAACGTTGATGAACGATTCTTGGCTTTTAACAAACGGAACAATCTATAAAATAGGACATCCTCCTGAAAAATTTACGACATTTCAAATAAAAACTAATCTAAAACCTGAATTTTTAACTGAACGTTTAGTGAATCCAGCGACTATCCCATTTTATCAATTGCCAAAAAAAATTATGATCGCACGTTCATTCGGCTATTCTGCCAATAATTTTGATATGTATTTACAATCTTTGATTGCATTACCTGCTCTTCTTGTGGCAATGACTCTTATTGCAGCAACTGTGTCTTTAAACTTCACGCGATTTGGACAATCTGGAATGTTGATTCTTGGTGGCGTACTCGCCGGTTTCGTGCTTTATGTTATTTCTGTACTCGTTCAAGCTTTTGGTAACGCTGGATATATTCCACCAATTATTGCAGCTTGGACACCAGTTGTTATTGCATTATTTTTGGGAATCTCCTTTTTACTCCATAAAGAGGATGGCTAAGTGAAAGCATTGATAAGTAAAAGAATGATTCTGACAAAATTAACTGCACTTATCTTTAAAAGTGTTATGTGCTGTGTTTTAGCTATATCTTTATCCTATTCTGTAAACGCCAAAAGCCCGACTCTTCTTACTCAAAATCGTATCCAAAATCCGATCAGTCCTCTCTTGCTCTCTGCAGATGAACTTATCTACAACCGTGATGAAAACACTGTTTCTGCACAAGGCAATGTCCAAATCGAATATGATGGCAACAAAGTTATCGCTAAAAAAGTTACTTACAATCAAAAAACAGGACGAATCATAGCGCAAGGGAATGTTGAAGTTATTCAAAAAGATGGAAACAAAATTTATTCCAACCAAATTGATATGACTAAAGATCTCGGCGAAGGTTTCGTAAATGCCTTGCGTATTGATACGGCCAACAATGTCCATTTTGCAGCGGCAAGTGCTACACGCCGCAACAATCAGATAACAGTCTTTGATAACGCTTCTTATACAGCCTGTGAACCCTGTTCTTATAAACCAGATAAAGAAGTCTTGTGGAAAATTAAAGCAAGAAAGATCATCTGGAATAACATTACTAAAAAAATTCGATTTGAAAATAGCCACTTTGAAGTTTTTGGTGTACCGATCCTACAATTTCCAACTTTTGAGATTCATGATCCAACAGTGAAACGTGCTAGCGGTTTCCTTGTTCCTCATCTTTTCTATGCTGATTATCTCGGCATGGGTATAAAAAATTCTTACTTTTGGAATCTTGCACCTCATTATGATTTAACACTCTCTTCTACCCTCTATACTCAACAAGGGCTTTTAACTGAAGGTGAATGGCGTCAACGTTTGAAAACAGGCAGTTATAACATTCGCTTCGCGCATATATATCAGATGAAACCCCATCATTTTGACAGTGATACGATTGATGCACAACATAAAAATCGTTATATGCTAGCCACAAAGGGAGATTTTCGTATTAATTCACACTGGACCTATGGGTGGGATATTCTTGCACAGTCTGATAGACATTTTAGTCGTGCTTATAAACTTGAAAACTATAACAATCCTACACAACTTTCTCAGCTTTATTTGAATGGCCTTGCAGGTAAAAACTATTTTGATATGCGTTTTTACCATTTTAAAGTTCAAGATTTGATATTGAATAATCCTCATGAACGTCATTCTCGGCAAGCGTGGGTTCTTCCCCGTATTGATTACTTCTTCACACCAGATGAACCAATTTATAATGGGGAACTCACATTTCATAGCAACATGCAATCAATTTATCGTCGTCATACTGACTTTACTGCTACTGACTGGAACGGAAAACCTCTCAACGCTGCTAGACTTTCTGGTATCGCTGGAAATAGTTTTCGTTTAACAAACGAGCTAGAGTGGAAGAGGCGCTTTAACATGCAGAGTGGGCTTATCTTAACCCCTCTTCTTGCTTTACGAGCTGATATCATTACAACAAATGCGCACGAAAATGATACTGCTTATAGAACAAATGACTTCTCATCCACTCTTCATCGTTCAGCATTTCGTGGTATGGCAACTGCTGGTCTAGAATTACGCTATCCCTTACTCATTACATTAGAAAACTCCACACATATTATAGAGCCAACTGCACAAATTTTTATCCGCAATAATGAGCGATATATCGGACAGCTCCCTAATGAAGATGCGCAAAGCTTTATATTTGATGCAACGACCCTCTTTCAACGTGATAAATTTTCTGGTTACGACCGTGTAGAAGGAGGAACACGAGCCAATATAGGTTTAAGATACTCCGGCAATTTTAACAATAATTGGTCTCTTTATGGTCTTGTTGGACAATCCTTTCATCTTGCAGGAAAAAATTCTTTTGCAGAAAAGGATTTTGTTAACGTAGGAATTCATTCTAGCTTAGAGGCAACCCGTTCAGACTATGTCGCAATGTTTGGAGCAAACCATAAAAGTGGTTTTTCCCTAGAAACTCGTGGACGTTTTGATAAAAAAACAGGAAAAATCCGCCGTAGTGAAATTGAAGCATCACAGAAATGGCGGAATTTTTGGGCGGCTGTACAATATGCCTATATTGCGAATCAACCCGATTACGAATATCCACAAGAACGTCAAGAAATTTCTTTTCAAACGGGCATTAAACTGGCTAACTATTGGTCTATTAACAGCAATGCCGGTTATGATTTAGTATCGGGAATATTCATAAAACGAGGAATCAGCTTAAACTATACAGATGAATGTTTTGGACTTACATTTGGTTATCAGCAGATAACTGACCCAGGGAAGAAGACACCTTTGCAAAACTTTAATTTCTCTCTTTCATTGCGTACAATTGCAGATATCGGAAAAAAGATAAACTCAAATTTATAAAGAGAATGTATAGATCATTTAACTTATCATTGTTTTTATGAAAAAAAACGTATATTTAAAGTAATTGATAAGGATTAATAAATAATGCGAAAGCCTACTTACATGAATAAATTCAAAAAGCGCATTCTTGCTTTATTGTGTATTGCACCTTTGAGTGTCAGCAACCTCATAATAAGTGAATTTTTAATTTCACCAGTCTTCGCACAGACTGCCATTGTCGTTACAGTCAATGGTAATCCTATCACAAATTACGATATTCAAAGACGTATTGCTTTTCTTAGATTGCAACAAAAGCAAGGCAATCTTGCTGGGCAAGCCAAAAATGAACTTATCAATGAGACCCTCAAAAACATCGAAATCAAGCGCCGGAATATTGAAGTAAGCAATGAAGAGGTGGATAAAGCTTTTGAAAATTTTGCAATGCAAAATAATATGGCTATTGATCAACTCAATCAGATTTTGATTCAAAATGATATCACAGTACAACACTTTAAAGATTATATCCGTGGACAAATAGGATGGGGTCGTCTTGTTCATGCACGTTATCAAGCTGAAACGGGTATGATTAGCGAACAGGAAGCCGTACGCAGAATATTGAAAAATGGTGGTGTAAAACCTTCAACCAATGAATATACACTACAACGAATTATTTTTGTCATTCCTGCACACCGCCGTTCAGAAATTTTTGAAAGACGCCAAAGAGAAGCCAATAATTTTCGCGCACATTTCCGTGGATGCGCAAATTCTCAAAATCAAGCAAGAGGCATTTTAGATGTCACTATCCGCCACTTGGGAAAATTTCTCGAACCCCAGCTTCCAAGTGCGTGGGAACAGGCTATCCTTGCAACACCTGCTGGAAAAATGACAAAATTTCAAGAAACATCTGATGGAATTGAAGCACTGGCTGTCTGTAAAATAAAAAGAGTCTCTGACGATTACGTAGCACGGCTGATATTTTCCATTCAAGATAATAAGAAAAAAAGCCCACAGCAACTTGAAAAGTTAAGCGAAAAATATTTAGACGAATTGCGTCAGGTAGCGCGTATTCAAAACTCATAATGGCTGTCCTTGTTGTTAGCGGTGGTGATCCTGCCGGAATTGGTCCTGAAATAGCACTAAAAGCGTGGAATTTGCGTTTTACACGTCAAATTCCTCCTTTTGTTTTGCTTGCTGATCCAGATATTATCCGTTCGCGTGCCCGTTTTTTACAGATGGATGTTGTGATAGAAACTGTTGTAACAGATAATCCTGGAAAAAACTTTTACGCTGCTCTTCCTGTAATACCATTGGAAAATCGACAAAGTGATCAACGAGGTTTCCCCTCTCCTAACAATGCTGCTGGAGTGATTGAGGCTATTAAACGCAGTGTTCAATTGATTCAAAGTGGATATGCTTCTGCACTGGTTACTTGTCCTATTGCTAAAAAAAATCTTTACGATGCCGGATTTGAATTTCCTGGTCATACAGAGTTTTTAGCCGATTTGGCTCATCAAGCCTCCAATAAATGTTATCATCCGGTTATGATGTTAGCAGGACCCCGATTAAAAACCGTACCTATTACTGTTCATGTCCCATTCAAAGAAGTTTCTTCACAACTTACTGATCATTTGATCGTTCAAACCGCACTCATTACAGAATATGACTTAAAAAAGAAATTTAAAATCACTTCTCCTCGTTTCGCTGTTGCTGGACTTAATCCTCATGCCGGAGAAGGAGGGGCTATGGGAAAAGAAGATCTTGAAATTATTACTCCAGCTATTGAAACTCTTAAAAAGAAAGGACTCAATATTGTAGGTCCATTGCCTGCCGATACAATGTTCCATGAATGTGCAAGAAAAACATATGATGTTGCCCTTTGCATGTATCATGACCAAGCCCTTATTCCTGTTAAGACATTAGACTTTGATACCACTGTTAATGTCACATTAGGACTACCTTTTATTCGTACTTCTCCAGATCACGGAACTGCTTTTGATATTGCTGATCAAGGAATAGCTTCTCCGACAAGTTTTATTGCTGCCCTTAAACTTGCAAATCAACTTGCAGAAAATAGTTTGATAGCATGCCAATAGATCATTTACCTCCTCTGCGTAAAGTCATTGAAATCTATGGATTACAAGCTCTTAAGTCCTTGGGACAAAACTTTCTTTTTGATCTTAATTTAACATCCAAAATTGCTCATCAAGCAGGTAATTTAGAAGGAAAACCTGTTATTGAAGTGGGACCTGGTCCTGGAGGTTTGACACGTGCCTTGCTTGCACAGGGAGCCATAGTAACAGCGATAGAGCGTGATGAGCGTTGTATACCGGCTCTTTTAGAGATAGAAAAGTACTATCCACAAAAACTAAAAGTTCTTTGTAATGATGCATTGAAGCAAAATTTCTCAATACTTTTTAAAACATCTCTCGAAAAACCACGCATTATTGCAAATCTTCCTTATAATATTGGAACGCAACTTTTATTAAATTGGCTATTGACTGAACCATGGCCTCCTTTTTATGAATCAATGACATTGATGTTTCAGCGTGAAGTGGCAAAACGCATTACTGCTCAGCCTCAATCCGACCACTATGGACGTCTTAGTGTCTTAACTGGTTGGCGGACCACTGCTAAAATTGCTTTTGATGTTCCTCCTCAAGCCTTTACACCAGCTCCCAAAGTAACTTCTTCCGTTGTTCATATTATTCCGCGCGCACACCCCCTCAACTGCTCTGCCCAAAAATTAAGTTTTGTTACAAAAATTGCTTTTGGACAAAGACGAAAAATGCTTCGTCAAAATTTTAAAACTCTTGGAGGTGAAAAGCTTTTAGAAAAAGCTGGTATCGACGGGACACGCCGTGCTGAAACGCTTTCAATTGCTGAATTTGTAACTTTAGCGCATTTGGTAACCTAAAAAACATACCTTTTTGCTTCTTACTTCTTTTCAAAATGATCAAAGCGTTCGTCAATCTTTTCAGCAATAAGCCCATTAACAAAAGACTCAAGAAAAGAACAGCGCTCACGTTTTACTGTTTCAGCGAAATAAATCGCTTTAATAAGTGATAAAGACTGATTTAAATCCTGATTAATGACAACATAATCGTAAGAACGCCAATGTTGCATTTCCGTCCGTGCATTTTTTAAGCGTAAATTGATAATATCTTGGCTATCTTCTGCTCGACGATGTAAACGTGAAATAAGCTCTTTCATAGATGGTGGAAGAATAAAAACAGATACGGTATCATTTGGCAACTTTTTTTGAAGCTGTTCTGTGCCTTGATAATCGATATCAAATAACATGTCTCTGCCAGCACTCAAAACATTTTCAACACTTTCACGTAAAGTTCCATAATAATTTCCATGGACTTCTGCCCATTCAATAAATTCATCACCATCGCGCTTGCGTTCAAACTCTTTCTTTGAAATAAAATGATAATGAAGACCATCCACTTCACTAGGACGTCTTTTCCGTGTTGTCATACTTACGGAGAGCTCTAATTGTCTATCTTTTAAAAGTAACCGAGAGAGAGTTGATTTACCTGCTCCTGAGGGTGAAGAGAGAATCAATAAAAAACCACGACGCTGGTTGTTTTTTTTAGCACGCGATCCATCCCCAAAATCTGTCATCATACTGTTCTACTTTTCTTCAAAACTTCAATAATAGGTTTTCTATAGAGTTTTTTCAAATCAATGTGTTGCCTTGAATGCACGCCACTTGCGAACATTCATATTATGCTCCTCTAAAGTTCTAGAAAAAACATGTCCTCCTGAACCATCAGCAACAAAATAGAGTGCATCACTGCTTGGGGGATGTGCCACGGCTTTTAAAGAATCTCGACCTGGATTGGCAATAGCTGTTGGCGGTAAACCATCAGTTTTATACGTATTATATGGTGTCTCTTTCTCCAGATCTGAACGGTAAATTGCACGACCTGATGGCATGCCTTTCCCACCAAAGAGACCATAAATTACTGTTGGATCAGATTGAAGACGCATATGTTTTGCAAGACGATTATAAAATACCGCAGCAATCTTAGGTCTTTCTGCTGCAATTCCTGTCTCTTTTTCAACAATTGATGCCAATATAACAAATTCATCGATAGATTTTATGGGTAAATCAGGTGAGCGCGTAGCCCATATAGCATGAATTAATTTTGTCTGTCCTTCGCGCAATCTGTTTATAATTTCTTTACGCGTTGTTCCACGAATAAAACGAACAGTATCCGTCATTAAACTGCCTTCTGGAGGCAAAACTTTTGGAAGATCACCAATTAAAACTTCATTAGCTTCTAATCGATCAAAAACTTGTTGAACCGTCAAACCTTCTGGCACCGTAAAGGTATATTCAATAGATTTGCCCTTCACAAGAATATCCATAATATCCTGCATTGAAGCATGAGCTGGAATTAAATATTCACCAGCCTTAAGATGTGTTGTTTTTTGATGATAACCAACCCCGTAAACAAAAACATCAGCTGATCGAATGAGACCTTGTTTTTCAAGGAGTGAAGAAATCTCACGAATCCCTGTTCCAGGAGAAATAAGAACAACTTGCTCTTCCTTCGATATTCCCTTTCCTTCAAAAATACTTTTTCCAATATAAAGAGGAATACTTATGGCTAAAATAATAACCACAATAAACATCAAAAAAAAATGACCGAGAATAACCAATGGATTACGTACGACAAATGACTTCTTTTGTTTTTTATGTGCTAACATGTCATTATTATCTATTCTATATTATCTATTCTATGATTTGAAAAGGAATCATTTATGTCCTGTGGTGGTTTGTTGTTTTTCACTTCGGACACAATTCTTACCCTCAACAAGTTTTAAGTATTACAGTTATAATTTTTCACTTAAACTTTTATAATTTTACAATAAAGTAGAAAACTCATAAATAGAAAAAATGTAACTTATTCTTCCCCAAAGCGCCGCATCACTAAAGAGGCATTTGTTCCACCAAAGCCGAAGGAATTAGAAAGAATCGTATTAATCTTTCGTTCACGTGGTTTATGTGGAACAAGATCAATTTTCGTTTCAATTGATGGATTATCAAGATTAAGGGTCGCTGGAGCTATATTATCACGTATAGCTAAAACACAAAAAATAGCCTCAGCAGCACCAGCAGCACCAAGTAAATGCCCCACAGATGATTTTGTTGATGACATGGATACTTGTGGCGCATAATGCCCCAAAACACGTTCAACAGCGGCCAACTCTATGGTATCTGCCATCGTTGAAGTTCCATGAGCATTAATGTAATCAAGTTCGCTCACATTTACCTGTGCACGCTTTAGAGCAGCTATCATACTACGCTGTGCACCCTCACCACTTTCTGAGGGAGCAGTGATATGATAGGCATCGCCAGATAAACCATAGCCAATAACCTCGGCATAAATACGAGCACCACGCTTTTTCGCATGTTCAAGTTCTTCTAAAGCAACAACTGCGGCTCCCTCACCCATCACAAAACCATCGCGATCAGCATCATAAGGACGTGATGCGCGCTCAGGATCGTCGTTACGACAAGTGGAAAGAGCTCTACAAGCAGAAAAACCAGCGAGAGATATCCGATTGATCGGAGATTCAGTGCCTCCTGCAACCATGACGTCTGCATCACCAAACGCAATCAGACGTGCAGCATCACCAATGGCATGCGCACCTGTCGAACAAGCCGTTACAACAGAATGATTAGGACCGCGTAAACCATACTTAATCGACACATAGCCAGAAGCAAGATTAATCAAACGTCCTGGAATAAAAAAAGGAGAAACGCGTCGAGGACCTTTATCACGAAGTGTATAACCAGCCTCAACAATCCCTTCAATGCCGCCAATCCCCGAACCAATTAATACACCTGTGCTAATCTGATCCTCATCACTCTTGGGAAACCACTCAGCATCTGAAAGTGCTTGACCAGCAGCAGCCATTGCATAAACAATAAATGCATCAACTTTACGCTGTTCCTTGGGATCCATATATAAATCAGCATTATATGTACCATCTGTTCCATCACCTAAAGGAATACGAGCAGCAATCTGACATGGTAAATCGGATACATCAAACTCCGTAATACGCCGAACACCACTTTTTCCTTCAAGAAGGCGTTTCCAGCTATATTCGACATCACCAGCTAATGGAGATACTAGCCCTAAACCAGTAATAACAACACGTCTCATAACTTTTAACCTTGAATTGAGATCACCTCTCAAAGCTCTATTTTCAAAATAGCTAAAAAATAAAAGCAAAAGTATTTTACGCTTTTGCCTTTCTGTTATCACGCAGACGCTTTATCAATAAACTTTACTGCATCACCCACCGTGAAAATTGTTTCAGCAGCTTCATCTGGGATTTCTACACCAAATTCTTCTTCAAAAGCCATAACGAGCTCAACCGTATCAAGGCTATCTGCTCCTAGATCATCGATAAAGCTTGCATTTTCTACTACCTTATCTGCATTAACTCCAAGATGCTCTACGATAATTTTCTTAACGCGCTCTACTGTATCACTCATGTTGAAATCCTCGAATTTATTTTTCCTATAATTGGTTAGCTATATCGGATCATCTAATCAAGCAATAGATGCATTACTCTTAAAGATTCTAGCAGAGATTTAAAACACCCTGTGGATATCCCCTACAAAATGAAACAACCTGACATTCCGACATAAATTGATCAACCTACGATATTTAGATAAATGGGCAATCTTCCCATTTCATTTATTACTACTTAAAATAATACAGATTATAAATCAATGTGGAATAAAGCAAATACTCAAATCATTGCCATCCCGCCATTGACGTGTAATGTTTGACCTGTCACATATGCTGCTTCATCACTCGCTAAATAAACTGCAGAAAAAGCGATTTCTTCCCCACCCCCCATACGTTTCATTGGAATCGCTGCCATAACGGTTTCTTTTTGCTTCTCATTAAGCTTGTCGGTCATGGCAGACTTAATAAATCCTGGAGCAATACAATTAACCGTGATGTTTCGTGAAGCAATTTCTTGCGCTAATGCTTTAGAAAAGCCTATCAAACCAGCCTTTGCAGCACAATAGTTGGTTTGTCCAGGATTTCCCATAACACCAACTATTGATGTTATGTTAATAATCCTTCCATAGCGACGCCGCATCATAGAATGTGTTAACTCACGTGTTAAAGTAAAAGCAGCTGTGAGATTGACTGCTAAGACATCATCCCAGTCTTGATCTTGCATACGTACAAAAAGACCATCTCGGGTGATGCCCGCATTGTTAACCAAAATATCAACTCCACCCATCTCTCTTTCTGCTGTTTCAGCCAGTTCCTTAATGGATTTACGCTCAGAAAGATTAGCGGGAAATACAAAAACATCTTGTCCTAAATCTGCGGCCACTTCTTTTAACTTGTCTTCACGCGTTCCATGAAGCCCAACAATTGCTCCTTGCGCATGAAAACAACGTGCAATTGCTTCACCTATCCCTCCTGACGCCCCCGTCACAAGAGCTTTACGACCTGTTAATTTAAACATTTTTTAGACTCCTTAATAGATTAAACACCAAGCACCTGTAGTGCTGCTTCTATTTCCTCAACTGTTCCAACTGTTAATCCCTTTATATCCTTGTTAATACGACGCGCTAAACCGGTTAATACTTTTCCAGAACCAACTTCAAACAGCGTGTCAATCCCATTACTTCCCATCCATTCTATTGTTTCACGCCAGCGTACTCTCCCTGTCACTTGTTGGACAAGAAGCGCAATAATACGTTCTGGATCGGTTTCTGGTGCAACAGAAACATTGGCAACCAAAGGAACAAGGGGAACCATTTTATTAACAGTTAAAAGTGCTTTCTTCATGGCATCAGCAGCAGGCTGCATTAAAAGCGAATGAAAAGGAGCAGAAACTGGAAGAAGAAGTGCACGTTTAGCACCTTTTTTTGATGCAACCTCTACCGCTGTTTCAACCGCTTTTGCTTCACCTGAAATAACAATTTGCCCTCCCCCATTATCATTAGCAATCTGGCATAATCCTTGCTTAGAAACCGTTTCACAAATTTCTTCTACATCTTCTTCACTCAAACCAATAAGTGCTGCCATAGAACCTTCACCAACAGCGACAGCAGCTTGCATGACATTTCCACGAATGCGCAAGAGCTTTGCCGTATCCGTAAGACTAAATGTACCAGCAGCACAAAGAGCCGAATATTCTCCCAAAGAATGGCCTGCAACAAACTTCACCTTTTCTTTTATATTCAGCCCCAATTGTTCCATCACACGAATAACAGCCATGGATACAGCCATTAAGGCTGGTTGTGCATTTGCTGTTAACGTCAAAACATCTGCTGGCCCTTCAAAAATGATATCTGATAATTTCTCACCTAGAGCCTCATCGACTTCTTCAAAAACCATCCGTGCTGCAACAAATTGCTCTGTAAGCGCTTTGCCCATACCAACAAGCTGACTCCCCTGCCCTGGAAAAATAAAAGCTGTAGCCATTTATCGACTCCTCAAATTGTGCAATTCAATTATTTTCTTTTGATCTTATTCATCAGCACAAATCAAGATAAAGTGCTTTATTTGAAATGGATAGTTTTCTTAAAATTATATTTTAATGGTGGAATTTTGTATAAAAACTTAGGGAAATACGGTACCATAAACTGAATAACACCCCAACTTATGAAACTTCCTAAAATGATCCCAGCGACAACATCAAAAGGATAATGTACACCAACAAAGATACGCCCCCAACAGATTAAACACAAAAACATTCCTGCAAGCTTAGAAGCCACTTTGTATCGGTAAAAGTATAGATTCGCTGTATAAGATGCAATAGTCAAAGCATGATTACTCGGAAAAGAAGCTGTTGGACGATGTTGAATGAGTGGATTTGTCAAACCAACAACAAACGGGCGTGGGTGAAAATAAGTGAGTGAAATGAGATAACCTATTAAAAGGGCTACACAAATGCTCACGCAAATGCTTAACGCTACACGCCGTTCCATCTGTTCACCGCAAAACCACAATACACAAAGATGTAGTGGGATAATATAAATTAAAAACTTTGCACAAAAAATACTAAACAATACCACAAATGACCAAGATTGATGATTGCCTGTAAGTATTCCTAAAAGTGCAATGTCAATCCGGTTTAAAAAATCCATTCTTCTTTCCTTCATATTTATACTACAACTTTACGCCATCGTCTCTTTAGTAAAGATAAACAATATATCAAGATTTAATAAATCAATTTTTTTATGCACATGAACTTGCTATTTTTAAAGATAAGTTGTAAATGTCAAACGTTTGTTACCGGCATTTTAGCTGGGGATTGAACGGAGGACTGGGAAGTAACCAGTAGAAAGTGCAAAGTTTTCGACCTCCCGTGTCTCCGCTCTCGAATGTCTCGAATTGTAAACGCGTCCTTTCTTCTTTGGGTCTCCAAAAAAGACAAGTCGCAGAGGCTTTGCGCTAAAACCGGTAAAGTTTAATTGAAGAAAGGCAAAATAATGGCTCTTTATGAACATATGTTCCTTGCCCGACAAGATATTGCTCCACAGCAAATTGATGAACTTTTGAATGTCTACAAAGGTGTCATCGAAGCGCACGGGGGGAAAGTTGGGCGTGTAGAAAATTGGGGGCTTCGTCCCCTTGCTTATCGTATTCGCAAAAATCGTAAGGCTTATTATGTGCTGATTAATATTGATGCTCCAGCTGCAGCTATTGCTGAGGTTGAACGTCAAATGCGTATCAATGAAGATATTTTGCGTTACATGACCATTCGCGTCGAAAAACACGAAAAAGAGAAGTCTATTGCGCTCTCACGCCTTGATCGTAATAATCACATGGGGCAAGATGAAGAACGCTTTCGCTCCTCGCGTCGTCAACGTGAAGATGCCATAGAAGGAATAGAATGATGACTGATATGAATCAAACTGCAGCGCGTCGTCCCTTTCATCGTCGTCGTAAGACATGTCCGTTTTCAGGTGCGAATGCTCCTAAAATTGATTATAAAGATGTCAAATTGTTGCAACGTTACATTTCAGAGCGTGGGAAAATTGTTCCATCAAGAATCACAGCTGTTAGTCAGAAAAAACAGCGTGAGTTGGCAAATGCCATTAAACGTGCTCGTTTTCTAGGCTTGCTTCCATACATTATAAGATAAACTCTATAAACTGGGGACACTCCCCAGTTGCCTTGTGTGATTTAGTATAGCCTGATTATAGACTATATTAAATCTATAGAGCACAAAAAGTTGGGGCGTTGGAATGCCTCTAACTGCCAACAGCAGGACAGCAACAAATGAAAAATTTTCATGTTTATAAGATAATGACCGGTATTTTAGCGGGGTTGTTTGCTGTTGTAATAGGAATGGCAATTATCAGTGTCGCGAATATTGTTCCCTATTTTCCTCTTATTCTTGGTTGCTTTCTTTCATTGCCAATTTTCATTGTTGCATTCGCTCAAGGAACATTCGCCAGCATTGTTGCACTCATAATTGCTACTGTTGTTCTTATCATCACCACTAATATCTATATTGCTTTTGGCTTTATGCTGTTATTTTTCCTTCCGGCTGTCTATGCTTCTTGGCTCCTTGGACTTGCACGACCAACACAAAAGAAAAACGCCCTGATATGGTATCCGTTATCATCGGTCATTTTTCATTTAACCAACTTCATCGCGCTTATAGCAACCTTCATCGGGCTTTATGTCCAAACCCGTCCTTCCACACCCCTTATTGCAAAAAAAATCACTGCAAACATAGCACAAGCTATGCAACAATCTCGATCAATGAGGGAAACTGATATACAGGCTCTTAGTGAGTTGTTAATGACACATGCAGCAACTTTGACTGCCATTGCTTTGACTATTTATAGTTTGATTTTTCTCATTGGAAATCTTTATTTTTCGATAATAACGGCACAACATATGAAATGGCTTAAAAGGCCTCGTGATGATTGGAGTCAAACTCTCCGCCTGCCAATCTCTGGAATTTTTATTTTCATTGTTGTTTGCGTAGCATCAATGATTGAATTGAGCGCTCCTGTTAATTTGAGCACACGTGTTTTTAGCACTGCATACACTGTCATCATATCAATCAGTGGTCTAGCGTATCTCCATAATATTACGAAAGGAATTAACGGACGATTTATTATACTCTCTCTTGTTTATATTGCTATTTTAACCGTCGTTTTTGCTCCACCAATTTCTTTCATGATGCTGTTAATGGGTATTTGGGCAGCTATTCAATACAACTTTCAATCAGGCAAGAAACTTCATTAAATTTATTTGTTCGAAAGGAAAAACTATGGATATTATTCTACTTGAGCGCATTCCTCGCCTTGGTCAGATGGGTGATATTGTCTCAGTTAAAGATGGTTATGCACGTAATTTTCTCTTGCCTCAAGGTAAAGCTTTACGTGCAAATGAAGCTAATAAAAAACATTTTGAAATACAGCGTGCACAACTTGAAGCACGTAATCTTGAACGTAAAAGCGAAGCGCAGAAAGTTGCTGAAAAACTTGATGGTAAATCATTTATTGCTGTCCGTTCAGCTGGTGAAACGGGGCAACTTTACGGTTCTGTATCAACACGTGATATTGCTGAAATTATAACAAATGACGGTTTTTCTATTAGTAGAAATCAAGTTGAACTTCACCATCCAATAAAGACTATCGGCCTTCATACCATCACTCTTAGCTTACACCCTGAAGTTCAGATTTCTGTGATTATTAATGTTGCACGCTCAGCTAGTGAAGCTCAACGCCAAGCAGAAGGTGAAAATTTAACCTCTGCTGAAGCAATATATGACATTCAAGAAGAGTTGGTAGAAGAAAAACAGGAAGAATTATTAGCAGAAGAAAATAATGAGAATGAGACAAACAGTCTTAATGAAGATGCTTAATTATCCTTTTACCTATATTGCATTTTGCATTGTCTAAGAGATTGATACGTTATAAAAGCACTTACAAAAAAATTGAGTGCTTTTATTATTTTATCATCAAAAAACTGTATTCTTATAAAAAAGCAGTGTCTAGCATATGGTATAAAAATATACTAAAAACTATAAAGGCTGCGAGAAAATATTCTTATCCGTCGTTTTGTGAAAATAGAACAAAAAATTGTGTAAGTTTCTATTTCTTAAAAGAGTGATATTTGCATAAAATGAAGCGGTAAATGAATTATATCCCTCTATAATCTAAAATAATTCTGACCATAAAGAAGTTATTTTACTCATACTGGTATTGAAATTACATAATATTATAATACCCAAAGATTGTATTGTACTTCCTTTTTACATCATAAAGTGCAATTTGGAAAATTTATATATTCTCTAAAATTTCCACATTATAAAAATAAAATATAAAGGAATAAGATGTTATCGGTAATATACAAATGGTGAATCAGCAATTGCAGAGAGGCTAAAAAGGAAGATTTAGTTTTCTATCCTTTTAATATACAACACTCAATTAATTGCCTAAAATAGCTAAAGGTGAACTTTTAGTGGAAAAAACTGTTATGGAAAAAACAAGCATTGTTAACTTCAGTTCTGCGCAAAAAGAAGAAGCCTCTTCTTTTCAACAACTCCCGCATAATATTGAAGCTGAACAAGCATTGCTTGGTGCACTTCTCATCAATAATGATGCGCATGATCGCGTTTCAGATTTTCTAAAACCTGAACATTTTTTTGAACCATTGCATCAAAAAATTTATGATGTTTTATCCCATCATATCGAAAAAGGAAAAATTGCTGATCCAATTACCATCAAGCCCTTTATTCCAGCTGACGAAAAAATTGGCGATATCACCGTATATAATTATGTTGTTCGTTTAGCAAAAGAAGCAATAACAATTATTAATACCGAAGACTATGGACGTGTCATCTATGATCTTTTTATCCGACGCTCCTTGATTAATCTTGGAACTCAAGTTGTTAATACAGCCTTTGATGCTCCTGTAGAATTTACACCATCCCAACAAATTGAAACTATTGAACAGCAATTGTTTCAATTGGCAGAAAAGGGAAAATATGGAGGAGGATTTGAAAACTTCAATGAAGCTATCAAAAAAGCTATCGACATGGCAAGTGCTGCCAAAAAACGTTCTTCACACTTATCAGGAATAGCTACTCATATTAAAACACTTGATGAAAAAATGGGGGGGCTACAAGCATCCGACCTTATTATCCTCGCAGGACGTCCTGGTATGGGGAAAACATCACTTGCTACCAATATCGCCTTTAATATTGCCAATGCTTACAATCGTGATAACAAAATACAAGAAAATGAGGGGGGTATTGTTGGCTTCTTTTCACTGGAAATGTCATCAGAACAACTTGCAACCCGCATTATTTCCGAACAAACAGAGGTCTCTTCTTCTGATATCCGTCGTGGAAATATCTCTGAAGAGCAATTTTCTAAAATTATCCGTGCTATGAATCGTTTACAAAAAGCGCCACTTTATATTGATCAAACTGGTGGTATATCAATTACGCAATTGGCTGCCCGTGCACGGCGTCTTAAACGGCAACATGGTTTGGATATTTTATTTATTGACTATATTCAACTTATGACAAGCGGTTCAAAACGTTCTTCAGAAAATCGTGTTCAGGAAATTACAGAAATTACCACAGGATTAAAAGCATTGGCAAAAGAACTAAATATTCCTATTATTGCCCTTTCACAACTTTCGCGCCAAGTTGAAAATAGAACAGATAAACGACCACAACTTTCAGATTTACGTGAATCTGGTTCGATTGAGCAAGATGCAGACATCGTGCTTTTTGTTTATCGTGAAGAATATTATTTCAAAAATGAAGAACCCAAATTAGGAACCCTTGAACATACAAAATGGCAAGATGAAATGGATAAAATTATGGGGAAAGCCGACGTTATTGTCGCAAAACAACGCCATGGCCCCACAGGAACTGTTCCTCTTGCTTTTCAGTCTGATTTCACACGCTTTAGTGATCTGGCAGATAGTCATTATCTTCCAGAACAAATTGGTTAAATTATCATGGCACGCAGCCGTATTCAATTTATTTGCCAAAATTGTGGAACCGTCCATTCACGTTGGGCTGGAAAATGTAATTCTTGTGGTGAATGGAATTCCCTTATCGAAGAAAATCTGAATGGGGGCATCGGCTCTGGTCCAGTGCAAAATATCCGTAAAGGGCGTGTCATTCCTCTTACATCTCTTTCTGGAGATCTTAAAGATGCTCCACGTATCCATTCTGGTATCACTGAACTTGATCGTGTGACAGGTGGAGGCTTTGTTCGTGGATCAGCGCTCCTTGTTGGTGGCGATCCAGGTATTGGGAAATCAACATTACTGACACAAACTGCTGCTGCTTTATCGCGAAAGGGGCATAATGTCATCTATGTTTCAGGTGAAGAAGCTATTGCACAAATTTGTCTGCGTGCCCAAAGACTTGGAACTGCCAATACGGAGGTTAAACTCGCTGCTGAAACGAATGTTGAAGATATTCTTGCAACCTTAAGCGAACATAAAAATCTCGATATGGTGATTATCGATTCTATTCAAACTCTATGGTCAGATGCAGCCGATTCAGCGCCTGGTACTGTCACACAAGTACGCATCAGTGCTCAAGCAATGATCCGCTTTGCAAAAAAAACAGGAGCAGCTGTTGTTCTTGTCGGCCATGTAACAAAAGATGGGCAAATCGCTGGCCCCCGTGTGGTCGAACATATGGTTGATGCTGTTCTTTATTTTGAAGGTGAAGGTGGACATCATTATCGAATCCTTAGAACTGTTAAAAACCGCTTCGGCCCAACAGATGAAATTGGTGTTTTTGAAATGTCTGATAAAGGATTACGGGAAGTTGCCAATCCATCGGAGCTATTTTTGGGTGAACGAAATGAAAAAGCACCAGGATCTGCTGTTTTTGCAGGCTTGGAAGGAACACGCCCAATACTCGTAGAAATTCAAGCGCTTGTTGCTCCCTCTTCGCTTGGTACACCACGACGCGCTGTCGTGGGATGGGATGGAAATCGTCTTTCAATGATTCTTGCTGTTTTGGAAGCGCATTGCGGTATTCGCTTTGGACAACACGATGTCTACCTTAATGTTGCAGGTGGATATCGCATATCAGAACCAGCCGCTGATTTAGCCGTTGCAGCAGCTTTGGTATCTTCTCTTGCAAACATTCCTCTTCCAACGGATTATGTCTATTTTGGTGAAATCAGCCTTTCAGGAGCAACTCGCGCTGTTGCGCATTCAGCACAGCGCATCAATGAAGCAAAAAAACTGGGATTTCAAGGAGCTGTTCAACCAACTACAACAAAAAAAACAATGAAATTGCTCAATTTTCAACAAAAAACATTCTCTGACCTTCCTGAGCTGGTTGCAGCACTTACCGCAGATAAAAACTGCTCCAAGTGATACCTATCATAATATAGAAAAAACTCTACAAAAGAAAAAGACCCTTGCTATAAGAATAAAAAATGGCATAACAAAAAACGCATTTTTATACTAAATTAAAACAATACAACTTTATGTATAAGGAACAAACAAATGATCATAACAGTCCTTGATGGAATTGTCGTAGCAGTCATCCTGTTGTCCGCTTTCCTTGCTATGCTCAGAGGATTTTCACGTGAGGTGCTGTCGTTGGTTTCTTGGGCAATCGCAGCTGTTGCTACATTGTTTTTATTCAAGCCTGTCTTGCCCTTTTTTGAACAATATCTCTCTAATAAAATGATTGCATTGATCACAACTTTGGTCTCAATTTTTATTATTGTCCTCATTATTACTTCAATTATTACAATGAAAATCTCCGATTTTATTATTGATAGCCGCATTGGTATCCTTGATCGTATTATCGGTTTCGTTTTTGGAGCACTTCGTGGTTTATTTATTGTGGTCATCGCCATGTTGCTTCTTAATGCGCTTGTGAAACCTGAGAATCAAGCAAGTTGGTTAAAAAATGCAATAACAAAACCCATCTTAGATTCATTGGGACAAAAAGTCTGGGAAAAACTTCCCAAAGATCTCGATACTGTTCTTGAAAAGGCTGAAAATTTTTTAAAAAAAGATGATGCTCATACACAAGATAAGCACTCTCATAAAAAAGTAATTCAGCAAAATAGAGAATAATTCATCACGGATACAACGTTTCAAATAACACATGAATATGATATTATTATTGCTGATATCAGAATTGAAAGAACATGATGACAAAAAGCGACATTTCCTGTGAGGATTTTTTATTGGATGACGATACCCTTCATGAAGAATGTGGAGTTTTTGGTATTCTTGGGCATGAAGATGCAGCAACATTGACAGCTCTGGGGCTTCATGCACTTCAACATCGTGGACAAGAAGCCGCTGGGATTGTTTCTTATCATAATAAAATGTTTCATCAAGAAAAGCATCTAGGCCTTGTTGGTGATCACTATACGAATCCCGCAACCCTTGCTCGTTTACCGGGAGATCGAGCTATCGGACATACTCGTTATTCAACAACTGGAGAAGTAGCATTACGCAATGTTCAGCCTCTTTTTGCAGAATTAAAAGCTGGAGGTATTGCTATTGCCCATAATGGCAACCTTACCAATGGTCTTACATTACGCCGCGAGCTCATTGCCTCGGGTGCCATCTGTCAATCAACGTCAGATTCAGAAGTTTTTCTTCATCTTATCGCTCGTTCACGCTATGAATCGTCTTCTGACCGTTTTGCTGATGCTATTCGGCAAGTGGAAGGAGGATATGCCATGTTAGCGCTTACACGTACGAAGCTCATTGCGGCACGTGATCCAACAGGTATTCGACCTCTCGTGATGGGTGAACTTGATGGTAAACCAATTTTCTGTTCTGAAACATGTGCCCTTGATATTATTGGAGCAAAATATGTGCGCGATGTCAAAAATGGAGAAATCATCATATGCGAAATCCAAAAAAATGGGGAAATTACTAAAAAAGTTATAAAACCAGAGAATGAAAAACCAGAAAAGCTTTGCCTTTTTGAATATGTTTATTTTGCGCGCCCTGATTCGATTGTTGGAGGGCGGAGTGTTTATACGGTACGTAAAAATATGGGAATTCATTTGGCACGGGAAGCCCCTTGTAAGGGTGATGTTGTGGTTCCCGTTCCCGATGGCGGAACACCTGCTGCAATTGGTTATGCACAGGAAATTGGAATTCCTTTTGAACTTGGTATTATTCGAAATCACTATGTTGGTCGCACTTTTATAGAACCAACACAGCAAATTCGTGCTTTTGGAGTAAAATTAAAGCATTCTGCAAATCGTTCTATCATCAAAGGCAAACGTGTCATTCTGGTTGATGACTCCATTGTACGCGGAACAACCTCCCTCAAAATCGTGCGAATGCTCCGCGATGCAGGTGCAAAAGAAGTTCATATGCGTATTTCTAGCCCTATGATTTTCTATCCCGATTTTTATGGTATTGATACACCTAAAATTGAAAGCTTATTAGCTAATAAATATCCTGACTTAAAATCTATGTGTCATTTTGTCGGAGCTGACTCATTAGAATTTCTTTCAACAGATGGACTGTATCTTGCTGTATCAGGAGAAAAACGTAATAACGCTGATCCACAATTTACTGACCATTATTTCACCGGACATTATCCGACACATTTAGTTGATCAAGAAAATATCCCTCAAATTCATCAAGCATCGGTCCTTAAAACAAGAAATTAATAATGACAAAATTTGATTTTAGTCTTGTTGGTCGCGTTGCACTTATTACTGGTGCTTCGAAGGGTATTGGCTACCATTTAGCTTTAGAACTCGCAGAACGTGGTGCTCACATTATCGCCCTTGCACGAACGATTCGTGGACTTACTGAACTTGACAATCAAATCCAAAAAAAAGGGGCTCACGCAACACTTGTTCCGCTCAACTTACATCATATGGAAAACATCGATACTCTTAGTGTTTCAATTGCTAAACGCTGGCAGAAGCTCGACATTATGGTTGTAAATGCAGCAATTCTTGGAACACTCTCACCAATAGCTCATACCGACAATACGGTCTTTGAAGATGTTTTTCAGATAAACCTCATCAGCCAATGGCGTTTAATGAAAGCTGTTGAACCCTTATTGCGTCAATCCGATGCTGGACGAGCAATTTTGTTATCCTCAAGCGTTGCTCATGTTGCACGCGCTTTCTGGGGCCCCTATGCAGCCTCTAAAGCAGCTTTAGAAGTTCTTGCACGTTGCTGGGCAGAAGAACTCAAACAAACCCCTATCAAGATTAATTGTGTTGACCCTGGTGCAACACGCACTGCCATGCGTGCACAAGCTATGCCTGGTGAAGATCCTCAAACCCTCCCTTCACCACAAGAAGTCGCCGCAAAAATAGCACATTTATCCTCACCTAATTTAAAAGAAACAGGCAAACTCTTTAATGTCCGTAAAAATCGTTTTATGGATTATCATGCGCCTGATTAACCTAATACACTGATTTGTAAAAGTAATTTATTTTTTAGATTCAATAAAAGTTTCAAATACAGTTAAAACTTTCTCATTTTAGGCTTTCTTAAGTTATAACATAAAAAAATCTCTTTTTAGCCATAAAAGGAAGCTATGTGCGAACAGAAATTATTTCAAAAAGAGAAAAATAGCATAACTTTCATAAACCGTTTAAAAACAAAATAAATTATGACATTGAAAACTGATGAATAGAATGACGATGCCAGCTTGTATCTTTATAAGCGTAAAGATAATACGCAAAATAGATATTGGCATTAGATCCTTTACAATCATCATTGCGAAATAAGATGAGCCGTAACAAGGAAAGTCTTTTTAAAATAAATTCATGAATGAAACACGCGATGGCGATTATTTTTCCAATAGCATATTGATTTATAATGATCGTTTACTGTTTTGTATATTGAATGAGAGACCCGAATAATGTAGAATTCTCTCATTTCAAGTCTCTCCCATTGTTGAATCAATCAAAATCATTTGCTGGCACATCAAAAGCGAGGCTAGCGTATGGATAAAAACCGTACAAGAAAGGACTAAAATGGCTCTTAATGAACCGTCTTAGGTGCCAAGGGCTGTCTCAACGTTGGGAACTTGCAAATATAATAATGGTGCGGCATAAGCGCAAAGATGGGGGTGCTCAATGGCTTTATTGTTACACCATTCACGGGCGCTGTCGTGAGATGGGTTTTGGCGCCTTGAGAGTATCTCTTTAAAACAAGCCTGTGAAATATGCAACGCAATAGCCTTCTGTTTTATGTGAGAAACACGCTACAATCACAGACATAGAAGAAAAATGTCCAATCTAAATTAAATTTCTCTCTACTTCTTCTATTCTTAAAAAAACATTATAACTCTTGGATAGTTTTAACATTGTTGTTTTTTCCTTCCAAAACAACCCGTTTATTATAAGCCACAAAACTACAAGGAAGAAAGATCATATAGCCAATGGCTGTGATCAATAAAGTGTACCATGTGTAAGTTGCAAGAAAACCTACATAAATAACCACTCCCAACATACACGGTACAACAATATCACGCCTCAGATTTTGATCTATTGTTTTTGCATTCCATACTGGTAAACGGCTCACCAAAAGAAAAGCAATAATCACAGTATAAAGGCTAAAAAATAATGCCCAACTCCAACTTGGCATCAAACCAAGAGCTCCTAAATACATAGGTAATAAAAGCAATAATGCTCCCGCTGGCGCAGGAACACCAACAAAATAACTTTCCTTCCATTTTGGTGTATCAGCATTATCCAACATCACATTAAAGCGTGCTAATCGCAAACAACAAGCAACACAATAGACAAGTGCCGCTACCCAACCAACTTGGTGTGCTTGAGTCAAAACAAAGGAATAAACAATAAGTGCAGGTGCAACACCAAAATTAACCACATCAGCAAGAGAATCCATCTGTGCTCCAAAAGATGAACTCCCATCCATCAAACGAGCAATACGGCCATCCGCACCATCTAAAACTGCGGCTAAAAGCACCATTAAAATAGCCCCCTCATAGCGATGCTCAAAAGCTAAACGAATACTACTCATTCCTGCGCAAATTGCTAAAATAGTGATGATATTGGGAACAATATACCGCATCGGTGTAGGTGAACGCCACCGATTTGCAACGTCATCATGTTGTCCCTCAGGATTAAATGAAGAAAATAGCGAAAAGTTTTTCATTATTCATCCTAATCAAATCTAAAATCAGTGGTAGCACTCTTCTCATCAAAAGAACCTAATACTGTTTCTCCAGCAATTGCTATCTGGCCAACAGCAACACGTAATTTCACTGCAGTTGGTATATAAATATCAAGGCGAGAACCAAAACGAATCAATCCAAATCTTTCTCCAACCGTAACAGAATCACTTTCTTTCGCCCAACAAACAATACGGCGAGCAAGCATTCCAGCTATCTGTACCATACCAATTTTACCATGTTTACTGTCAATCACCATCCCATTGCGCTCATTAAATTGACTAGCCTTATCAAGCTCAGCATTTACAAACCGACCTGGACGATAAACGATAGATTCTATTGTACCACTTATGGGAATACGGTTAATATGGCATGAAAAAATATCCATAAACACAGAAATACGGATCATCTCTTCTTTACCTAATCCCAATTCTTCTGGTGGAACACATGGCTCAACAAATGAGATACACCCATCCGCAGGAGATATAATCCAATCGGAGTTCAAAGGAATCACACGATCTGGATTACGGAAAAAATATATACACCACACAGTGAGAACAAGACCACACCAAAACAACGGACTCCATATCCAACCAAGAATGAGCGAAATAATAAAAAACGCTACAATAAAAGGGTAACCTTCTTTATGAATTGGTGTAAAACCATTATGGATAGATTGTAGAATACTCATATAATTTCCTATTCATAGTATAACCTAAATAAGTCATAAACGCTTTTGTTCCTCACTATTCCTTTCTGTACTGAACCAATCACTCCATATAAAGTCATAAATCACATTTTGCGCAGCTTATTTTTTACGATTAACAACACCCATTTCATCTTCTTCACGCATTTTACGTAATTTTTCTTCCGCTTGCGATGCTTCAAGCTGTTTATTCCACATGGAAGCATATAGACCTTTTTTACGTAGAAGCTCTGCATGTGTCCCATTTTCAATAATACGACCATTTTTGAGAACCAAAATTTCATCAGCATTTATAATAGTAGAAAGACGGTGCGCAATGATCAATGTTGTACGCCCACGGCTAACAATATCCAATGCTTGTTGAATTTCCTGTTCCGTCGCCGTATCAAGAGCTGAGGTTGCTTCATCTAAAATAAGAAGTGGAGGAGCTTTTAACAATGTCCGAGCAATAGCCACACGTTGTTTTTCACCACCTGACAGCTTAAGCCCACGCTCACCGACCATAGATTGAAAGCTTTCCGGAAGCATCTCAATAAATTTTGATATCTGTGCCATTTCAGCAGCTTTACGCATCTCTTCATCTGTAGCACTTGGACGCCCATAGCAAATATTATAGGCTATTGTATCATTAAATAATACTGTGTCCTGAGGTACCATACCAATAGCTTCACGCAAACTTTTTTGCGTTATATCACGGATATCTTGTCCATCAATTGTTATAGAACCTGCATTAACGTCATAAAAACGAAAAAGTAATCGAGCAATAGTCGATTTACCAGCACCTGATGGACCAACAATGGCAACGGTTTTACCTCTGGGAATCTCAAAATTGATATCTTTGAGAATCTGGCGAGACGGATCATAGGAAAAATTTACCTGATTAAAGCGAATGTTACCACCCTCTATCACCAATGGCTTAGCATCTGATTTATCAGTGATTTCCTGCTGAACATCTAAAAGATCAAACATGGCTTCAATATCCGTTAGCCCTTGCCGAATGTCACGATAAATTGAACCAATAAAATTGAGTGGAATAGAAAGCTGTATTAAAAGTGTATTAATAAAAACGAAGTCTCCTAAAGTCTGTGTTTTATGAAAAACTTCATAAGCGGACATCAACATCAGAATAGTCATTCCAATACCAAAAATAAGAGTCTGACCAAAATTAAGCCAGCTTAATGATGTCCAAATTTTTGTTGCCGATTTTTCATAATTTGCCATCGAAGAATCAAATCGACGTGCTTCCAGATTTTCATTACAAAAATATTTGACTGTTTCAAAATTCAAAAGGGAATCCACAGCTCGCGTACTGGCCTCTGTATCTGCTGTATTCATTTCTTGCCTAATACGAATACGCCAATCACTCGCCTTAATTGTGAACCAAGTATATAAACCAACCATTATCAAAACTACGAATACATAATGCCATCCATAACTTATTTGAAATACAAATGCTGTTAAAAGAAACTCTAAAACCGTTGGGACTGTATTGAGAATTGAAAATCTAACGATAGCTTCAATGCCCTTTGTACCACGCTCAATCACACGAGAAAGCCCGCCAGTTCGCTTTTCTAAATGAAATCGCAAAGACAATCCATGAATATGTACAAAAGTCTTATAAGCGAGCTGACGAATAGCGTGTTGACCAACGGTTGCAAACAGAGAATCGCGTAACTGATTTAATGCAGACTGAACAATACGTGCAACATTATATGCTAAAACGAGCATGATGGGAATAATCCAACTGGATGGAAGCCATACTGGTAAATGAAAGCTAGCATTAAGCGTATCCGTAGCATATTTAAAAAAATAGGGCACCGAGATAAGAAACAGCTTAGCTAAAATAAGGTAAAATATTGCCCATAGAACACGCACTTTCAAATCACGTCGATCTGCCGGCCACATATAAGGCCATAAATTGTACAGTGTGCGAAATGTCTGACCTGTCTCTGACGATACAGTTTTTATCGTTTTATTGCGTTTCATAAAGCCTTTACTTCTCTATCATCTACTCCACAGGTCCTATAAAACCTCTCCTGTTGCGGCTTATTGATCATAGTCTCTCTTCTATCGCTTCCAATAAGCTCTACCTATAAGCATTTGAAGTTAGACTGTTTTGGAAAAAGGAACAAGAAAGAATCCCTTAGAAAGTTTATTATTTTGATCCGTATGCTCATACCATTCTGCTGCAAATAAACTTTCAACCTTGATACGCTTTTTTTTCAATTCAGCTTGAAGCCATGTTTTTGATTTACCAATTTCTTTAAGTCCTTCCTCAATAACTTCACCATTTTCTACTAAAATAGTAGATTTCTTACCTTCTTCCTTTTTAATAATGGTGCAATCGCCATTGGTTTCTAAACGAACAAAAGCTGCTTCATGTAAACTACAACCTTTAATACGCAACATTGTAATTAAATCATTAACACTGAGACCCAAACTCTCAATTTTATCTATTTGAAATACACCATCTAAAACTAATGTGACATTTCGTCCTGCAACAAGGCGACGAAAAAAAACAGAATGGTGTGCAAAAAAATTAAGAGATGTCACCAAAGCTTGCCAAATACATAAAACAACCAACAGCTGAACACTACTAATATTTGGATTATAAATAACGCCACCAATAATACCCCCCATTACAAAATTGCTGACCAAATCAACAGGGGTCATTTGACTAAGACTACCACGCCCCGTCGTTCTTAAAATCAATAGAAAAGCAAAAAGACCTATGGCTAATTTAAGTGCAACATATCCATAACTATATATAAATTCCATCACATTCTCCCTTTTTTATGAGAGCTGCTGGAATAGGAAAATCACCGCTTTACTTCCCACATCGTTATACGCTCACCAGTCTGTGGGTCTTTTTTATCTTTTAAAAGAATCCCCTCAGCTGCCAGCTCATCACGAATTGTATCCGCAGCCCCCCACTCTTTATTATGGATAAGCCGTAGTCTTTCGGCAATGCATTGATCGATAAACTTTACATCAAGAGAAGCTTTTTTCACAAACAATGGGCACTGTACATCTGTTATCCACTCTTGGTGCAATAAGCCAAATAAATTCATCCCATTTGATAAAGCCACACTATCCCCTGTTTTATAAAACTTTCGCAAAAGAGCAAATGCATTCGGAGTATTCAAATCATCACTTAGTGCACTTATCAAAGAGTCATCAACCATTTCATTGTTATTCACCTTCTCTCTTTCAGAGCGAAGCAATTCATACCAACGATAAAGTTCATTACTAGAATGCGCTAAACGCTGAGCTGTCCAATTTAATGGTTCACGATAATGCGTTTGTAACATTGAAAAACGTGCAGATAAGCCAGCCCAATTTTGCTTCATTTCATTGGTTAACGCATCATTAAGTTCAAAAAAATCATTCTCTAAAATAGAACGAATAGTCATGAAATTGCCAAGGCTTTTTGACATCTTTTTGCCTTCAACTTGCAAAAAACCGTTATGCATCCAAAAGTTAGCCATTCGTTCAGTCCCGAAAGCTGAACAACTTTGTGCAATCTCATTTTCGTGATGGGGAAAAATCAAATCAATGCCACCACCATGGATATCAAAAATATTTACTGACGGATCATCACAGTTTAAACCACCACCGTATGGTTCTAATAGCTTTGCCATTGACATTGCAGAACATTCAATATGCCAACCTGGACGTCCTAAAACAGAAATTCCTGCTGGTGATGCCCACCCTGGTTCTCCCTCCACAGAAGGCTTCCATAGAACAAAATCCATCTCCTCCCTTTTATAAGCCGCAACATCGACACGTGCACCAGCTCTCATTTCCTCCAACGAGCGTTTAGCAAATGCCCCATAATGGGGATGATTTTTTATGCTACTGACAGAAAATAATATATGATTTTCTGCTTTATAAGCGTGCCCTTTTTCAAGCAACCTTTCAATCAAACAGCGCATTTCCTCTAAATGATCCGTTGCGCGTGGTTGGCTGGTCGGCAAGAGACACCCAAGTGCTACCGTATCTTGTTGAAATTGAGAAGAGGTACGCTCGCTCAATCGGCGAATAGCTTCATTATGTGCTAATTCTGGATATTCGTGGGCTGCTCGTGCATTAATTTTATCATCCACATCTGTGATATTGCGCGCATATATAACATGCTCATTACCATAAAGATAACGCAATAAGCGAAATAAAAGGTCAAAAACAATTACAGGGCGTGCATTTCCTATGTGCGCATAATCATAAACTGTTGGACCACAAACATAAAGACGCACTTTTGTCGCATCTATCGGTGTAAAAATTTCTTTTTTACGTGTAAGCGTATTATAAAATTGCAACTTACTCATTATTATACTCCGTTAGCGATAACACTCATCGCTCATCCAAGTAAATCTTGCAAAAAATTATTGCATTATGTGATTTAAGCTCAAACTTTTGTATAAGTTACGTAAAATTCTCATAGCTCCCCCTTTCATGTAGGCTGTATCTATCATCTGTGAAAAAAACAATCCATTTTATTTGATTGGAGTATTTTATTGATACATATTTTTTTGATGAGAACATTATCACAGAAAAAAACTACAACGAACAATCTACTGTAAATTTATACAAAAAATAGATTGTATACATAAAATCTGAAATTTTTAACTACACAAAACTTTGTTAGAATGTTCAATAGCCCTATGAGGCTTTCCTTATTCTCTTTCATGCCCTAAATTTATAATATGTTTGCTCTTGGTAATGATGCACAATTTCTTTTATCCACACCATTTTGTTTGCAATTGTAATTGCATAGGAACTTATTCAAAGGTGGCAAAAATTAATGCATAATATATTGATAAAAATTGTTTTTTTTATATTTTTTTTCGCTTTAACATCCACTTTTGCACAACAATCGCCACCCTATGAGACAAAATTGTTACGGCTAGCAGAAATTTTGGGAGCCCTACACTCTCTACAAAATCTTTGTGGTACTCCAACAAACCAATGGTATGACTATATGAATGCACTGATTGAAGCAGAACAACCAATACAACAAAGACGCTCTTATTTTTATGCAGCGTTTAATGAAGCTTATCGTGCTTTTTCAGAAAATTATCATCACTGTACCCAATCGGCAATTGAAGCAAATCAAAGGTATATTAAAGAAGGAAGATCCTTATCCGAAAGCCTTCTCATGCATTATGGTACTCAACCTCCCAAAAATTATCAAACCCTTGGTTTAAGTTCCCCTACTGACAAAAAATAAAGAGAGGCATAAACCTGCTTTATATAAATATCGTCATTTTTAGAGAATGCCCCCTCCATACGCTTTTATCTTCGTCCGATAAAATTACCACGTGCGCCCTTTATGCAAATAAAGTTATTTCATAAAAAGCACCAATTTTATTTGGTCACACCAAAGTTTCTACAAATTTAATAGGTTCGCCTTGCGAAGGTGTAACAATTTCTCCTTCCCACATAACACGCATACCACGAATAATGGTCCCAACAGGCCAGCCTTTAACCTTTTTACCATCATAAGGCGTCCAACCTGCACGTGAACCAATCAATGCATTGGTCATTATTTCTTCCCGCTTAAGATCAATAATGGTTAAGTCAGCGTCATATCCAACAGCAATACGTCCTTTACAGCTTATACCAAAAATGCGGCTAGGACCATGCGAGGTGAGATCAACAAAACGTTCAAGAGATATCTTTCCTGCATTGACATGTGTTAACATAATTGCTGCTGTTGTTTGCACACCTGTCATGCCGGAAGGGGAAGCTGGGTAAGGCTGCTGTTTTTCTTTAAGGGTATGAGGAGCGTGATCAGAACCTAACACATCAACAATACCTTGCTGAACACCATACCAAAGAGCTTCACTGTGTCGGCTCTCACGGATCGGTGGATTCATTTGAATTAATGTACCACAGCGTTGATAATCATTTGACGTTAACGTCAAATGATGCTGCGTAACTTCAATTGTTGCCACATCCTTATGTTTTTTTAGAAAATCAATTTCTTCGGCAGTAGAAAGATGTAAAATATGAATACGTGACTTCGTTTCATGCGCAATTGTTACTAAACGCTGTGTACATTTTAATGCTGCAATCTCATCACGCCAAATCGGATGCGATGATGCATCCCCTTCAATACGCAACATTTTGCGCTCTCTAAGCCTTTGTTCATCTTCAGAATGAAAAGCCGCACGACGGCGTGTATTTTCCAAAATAAGACGCACACTTTCATCATCATCTACCAAAAGATCGCCTGTTGAAGAACCCATGAACACTTTAATTCCAGCAGCACCAGGCAGCCTTTCTAACTCAGCTAATTGATGTGCATTTTCACGCGTTCCTCCAACCCAAAATGCAAAATCACAATGCATCCGGTGAAATCCACGTTTTACTTTATCAGACAATGCTTCTTCCGATGTGGTTAATGGATTGGTATTAGGCATTTCAAATACTGATGTAACACCTCCT
The DNA here is from genome assembly GCF_028618515.1 of Bartonella sp. ML69XJBT. Classification (GTDB taxonomy): domain Bacteria; phylum Pseudomonadota; class Alphaproteobacteria; order Rhizobiales; family Rhizobiaceae; genus Bartonella. The sequence goes on along the minus strand of NZ_JAQITB010000006.1, from coordinate 62,110 downwards.
AACACCGCAGAATAGGAGCCACTTTCTAAATCCTCTTTATGTTCATTACCAGGCTCGCGAAAATGAACTTGGCTATCAATAATCCCCGGCAAAATATGGAGTCCTGTACAATCAATGACTTCCCCAGCAGATGCACATGTAAGATCACCAATTTCAGCAATGCGGCCATTTGTAATACCAATATCACGCTTACCACTTCCATCATGATTTACAATTGTTGCACCTTTTAAAATTATATCAAATGTTTTAAACATAGCCGTGCTCCTTACATATCCTTTCTTTATCGATTAGGTAACTTTGGCTAGAAAGGCAAGAACCATGATTGAAAAACAAAATGCCATTCTCTTAAAAAAACGTAAGATTATTGAAATTACGGGTGAAGAAGCAACAGATTTTCTGCAGGTTCTTATCACAACAGATGTGACAAAAATCGGCTCTCAAGAAATTTTCCCTGGAGCTCTTTTATCACCACAAGGAAAAGTTATTGCTGATTTTCTTATCGGAAAAAGAGAAGACGGTTATTTCATTGATACCACTTTCTCTTTAGCTGATATTCTCTATAAACGTCTGCTCCTCTATAAACTACATAAAAAAGTAGAAATTATAAAACCATTACAAGAACTTGTTACAGTTTCTTGGGATAATGAATCAAATAGTTTAAATTTTGATTCAAGTTTTATTGATAAACGCTTTCCACAAAAACAAAAAATAATACGGACCTATGGGACAACACCGTTTTTGGTTTCAGAATATCATGATTATTGGAATCAATTGCGTATCCGTTATGCAATCGCAGAAAGTGATAAAGATTATGAAATCGGAAAAGTCTTTCCTCATGATATTAATTATGATCAAATTAATGGACTTTCCTTTAACAAGGGGTGTTATATTGGACAAGAAATTGTTTCGCGAATGCATCACCGTCGCACAATGCGCCGCCGCATTTTAATCGTAAAAAGTCAGCGTGAATTAACTCTAGGTTCTAGCGTTAAAGTAGGAGGCAAAGTACTTGGTTCCTTGGGAACATGCGCTGCAAACGAAGCTCTCATTTTAACGCGTATTGACCATGTCAAAGATGCAATGGAGCATAATATCCCATTTACAGTAAATGATGTTCCTGTCACCATAAGCATTGCTGAAAATATGAATTTTACCTTTCTTGAAAACACTGTGGAAACATCTTAATGGCTAAAGCTGAATTATCAAAAAATGGAGAAGCACGTGCTTGGCAGAGAATGCTCTCTGGCCGACGACTTGACATCCTCAATCCTTCACCCTTTGATATTGAAATCGAAGATATTGCTCATGGACTTGCCCGCGTTGCACGTTGGAACGGTCAAACCCAAGGTGATCATGCCTATTCTGTTGCACAACATTCACTTTTGGTAGAACAAATATTTCAAAAGCTTTGTCCTCAATCGCGCAGTAATGAACGTTTGTGTGCTCTTCTACATGACGCGCCAGAATACGTTATCGGTGATATTATTTCGCCCTTTAAAGCTGTCATCGGAAAACAATATGAAACCATCGAAAAACGTATACAAGACGCTATCCATATGCGTTTTTCTCTCCCTATTAATCCTTCTCAAAAGCTCTCAAAAAAAATTAAACAAGCCGACCGTATCGCTGCATTCTACGAAGCTATCACGCTTGCTGGATTTAATACAGAAGAAGCCCTTCGCTATTTTGGTTCTCCGAATCATATTTTATGCGATGATCTCAATTTACAACCCTATTCTACACAACAAATTGAAAGCGCCTTTTTAACACGTTTTAATAATCTTGATACTCAGAAGTCATCATAATTCTCTTTGCCTCATTCATCTTATTGTTTTAGCTGAAAAAAATAATGAGCTTACAGCCTTTTTCACTGAACAGCTTCTTGAATACAATCACTATACGAAGAAATTTTCTCATCGTACCTATTCTTCTTATAGATATTTGATACTTTATAATTTTTGCCTCTTGATAAAGTCGTTTAGAACCAACAAAAGTAGCCATTCTTTAAGTTTCAGCTTTTTGTAATATATTATTCACAAGTCCTTCGAAAAATTGTGTGTTTATGAGGCAATTATAGCCAATTTTGAACATAAATCAGTAATATATGAAAAAATCGATATGTATGACTAAAAATAAATCACATATTGATTTATCTTCATAAATCATCATTTCTCATATTCAACAATAGCTTCGAGTATAGTAAAATTTTCTTGTCTCAAATCCTCTTATATAAAACCAATGTAAGTTCCTTGCTTGCATATCATAAATGAGAATGGTGTGTGGGTAAAAATACTTAAAAAAGAAGGAAAATACTTCTTATGAATACTCTTAGATGCAAGGTCTGGCATAATATTAGGAGCTAGAAAATAGTCTGATGATGCTGGCTTTTTCATAAGCATAAAGATGATAGTGCCTCATAGATTTACCGTTATACCATTCATGGGCTATACTCGTGAAATGGGTTTAAGAACATTAAGAAATGTTTCTTTAAAATAAATGTATAAAGGTCAATAGAGTGGGGCTCTATGTTGCGTGAGGAGTGTGTCCCCATGAGAACGCAATAAATAAAAGCGCGAGACAATGCGTAATCTCGTTATTTGGAAAGATAGACGCTGATTTTACCTTTATGCCTTCATATTTTTTCCAAGTGAGTTTTTTCCTGTTTTACAGTTTGCCTAAACAGATATATGCACTCACCTTCCAATCTGGCATACAAAACTGGAACTGCGGAGCTTTCATTCTCCTTAACCACTATTTCAAACATGTGGCTATGCTAAATTTAGATATCGATTTACAAAAACAGCACAAGTTTTATTAACCCAATAACCTCATAAAACGATCAATAGAATGAACATAGATTGGAAAGATGTATTAGCTTCTATCAATCCTCTGTAAAATAATAAACATAACTTGCTTTGCGTTTGCATAGCTTCACAGACATTTGATAATAAATATTATTATCTTTTTCATATTAAATGGGATTTTATTGCAGTTTATAAACTTCTTCATCCGCTGGAAAAGCACGAGATGTAACATCTTCTGCATAATTCTTGATTGCGGTTTCCATTGCTTGTTCAAGAGCACCATAACGACGTACAAATTTTGGCACATAACTACCATAACCCAACATATCTTCCATAACCAATATTTGTCCATCACACTGATTAGATGCACCAATACCAATTGTTGGAATAGCAAGTTTTTCTGTAAGCTCTGCTGCTAAAGGCTCGACAACTCCTTCCACAACAACAGCAAAAGCACCAGCCTCTTCAATCGCTGCTCCATCAGTTTTAATCTTTTGCCAATCACTCTCGTTGCGCCCTTGCGTCTTAAAACCACCAAAACGATTCACAGCCTGTGGAGTCAACCCGATATGTCCCATCACTGGAATGCCGCGTTTACATAAAAAATCGATTGTTTTTGCTATATAAACACCACCTTCAAGCTTAACTGCCCCACATCCGGTTTGGGCAAGGATACGCGATGCATTCAAAAAAGCTTGTTCTGGACTTTCTTCATAAGAACCAAAAGGCATATCCACAACGATAAGGGCCTTTTGAGAGCCACGCATAACTGCCTGCCCATGCAAAATCATCATATCTAAACTCACAGGAAGTGTTGTCTCAAACCCATAGACGACCATACCAACGCTATCACCAACCAAAAGCAAATCGCAATAGGGATCAGCAATCCGTGCGGTATAAGCCTGATACGCCGTGAGCGAAACAATCGGTTGTTGCCCTTTTCTTGAACGTATCTCAGCAGAAGTTATACGTTTTATGGTTTTATTATGTATACTCATTTGTCAACCTTCTCTTGCAATATATATTGATCAATAAGCCTCACAGCACCAAAACGAACAGTGAGGAGTAAAACCGCAGGCTTTTCTAGTTTTCCTTTGGCAACACATAATGTTTCCATATCCCGCAAATCTATAGATTCAATAATTGCGCGCGATTCTTGTTGTAAAATATCGCGAACAATTTTGCATAATTTGTTAACCGATCGTTCTCCTTGGTGGTAAAGCTGTTCAGCAGCTTTACCACTTTCAGGAATAATTTTTGCTGCTTTGCGATCTTCTCGTATTAAAAGTTGATTCCGTGAGGAACGAGCTACACCATCTGCTTCGCGTAAAATGGGAACGCCAATAATTTCAATAGGAAAAGCTAAATCCTCAACCATACGTCGAATAATGAAAATCTGTTGAAAATCCTTTTCTCCAAAAAAAGCCTTATCTGGCTGAACAATGTTAAAAAGCTTAGCAACAACACTGGTCACACCACAAAAATGCCCTGGACGTAATTTCCCGATTAATATACGTGATAGTTTTTCCACCTTCACAATTGTATCATTTCCAAGTGGCCACATCTCATCGGTAGAAGGTGCAAAAACATAATCAACACCTGCTTTTTTCAACAAGGCACAATCACCCTGCAAATCTCTTGGATATTGATCAAAATCCTCATGGAGAGCAAATTGCTTGGGATTGACAAAAATAGAAACTACACTTCGATCACACATTGCTCTTGCCTTCTCTACTAATGCAAGGTGACCTTCATGTAATGCTCCCATAGTGGGAACCAAACCAATTGAAGAGCCTAAACGTCGTTCTTTAGCGATATATTGACGCATTTCAGTAATTGTTGTTAGAATCTGCATCTTCATATTCTCTTCATATTGATTCAATTAACAAATTAATGCTTGCGTATGAAACCGACGTTCAAACAATTGTATCAAATTTATACGCACCGACGGCTGTTTTACAGCTCGTGGTTCCCAAACATGACGCATTAAAAAAAAGCCCGTTAGAATAAAACCATTTATTATGTCACTAAAATCTACTGGACGAGTCATTCTTTGTACAAGAAATTGGGGAAGAATGAGAAGTTTTTCTCTCCAAGGGTGCCCTGCTTGCTCACAAACAGCTCGTCCTGATTTTGGTGATACATAACAGAGCTTTTCTAGACTTCCTGTTGCAGCACAACGAGATAAATCAAGACCAAAGCCAAGTTCCTCAAGAAGACGCATTTCAAAACGTACAAGCAATTCTGCAATGATAGATGATTCCTCAAAATTTTGCATAAAAAGATGTAAAAGATCATATAAGCTGGGATGTGGATCACGCTCAGGAAGAAGACGCAAATGAAACGCCATCAACTGCAAAGCATAAAGTGCTTCTGGTAAAACTATTAATCGTGCCGCATGTAAGTCAAGCGCTTCAAGTCGGAAAAGTCCCAAATGTTCATCTAAACGTGCCCACCATTCAGCCTCAACAAAATTCCCAGGTTGAAGTACAGCTGCCATACGACGCGAACGTCCACCTTTTACCACCCCCATATAACGGCCATGCTGACGTGTCATAATTTCAAGGATAACACTTGTCTCACCATATTGGCGTGTGCCAAGTATAATGGCTTGTTCTTTCCATTTCATTTTATTTTAGAAAATCCAATCCCATTTCACGATAACGTTCTGGATCGCTGTCCCAATTATCACGCACTTTCACAAAGAGAAAAAGGTGAACTTTTTGATCCATGATTTCCATTAATTCCTTACGTGCTGCTTGACCAATTGCTTTAATTGTATCGCCTTTTGCTCCTAAAACAATTTTTTTCTGACTATCACGCTCTACATAGATGACTTGATTAATTTTAACGGAACCATCTGAACGTTCCTCCCAGTTTTCTGTTTCAACTGTTGAAGAATATGGAAGTTCATCATGAAGGCGAAGAAAAAGCTTTTCGCGCGTTATTTCAGCAGCAAGATGGCGCATGGGCATATCTGAAATTTGATCCTCTGGATAATACCATGGCCCCTCCTGCATCATGTTACTCAACGCGTGAAGCAAATCCTTGCAACCAGAACCATTGAGAGCGGAAATCATAAATGTTTGCAAAAACGCAACACGCTCATTAATTTTGGCAGTTAACGATAAAAGAGATTCTTTAGCAACTGTATCAATTTTATTAAGAACGAGGATTTTATCCTGTTTAATGTCTTTTATAATATCTAACATTGTATAAACATCATCTGATAGACCATTTTGAACATCAATCAAAACTAAAAGAACATCAGCACTTTTAACACTTCCCCAAGCAGTCGATACCATCGCACGCTCTAATGGCTTGTGAGGACGAAAAACACCTGGTGTGTCAACCAAAACAATTTGCGTATTCTCATGAATGACAATACCACGGACCAAAGCCCGTGTTGTTTGTACCTTATGCGTTACAATTGAAACCTTTGTCCCAACTAATTGATTTACTAATGTCGATTTGCCAGCATTAGGCATCCCAATAAGTACCACAAAACCAGAACGCGTTTTCATAGCGTCACCCATGATCATTTTTTCCTATTGTTTTCCATACACCTTCACGGCGTAAAATCTTCTCCGCTGCCATTCTTTCGGCATATCTCTTAGAACTACCCTGCCCAATTTCTGGAGCAAAACCAGCAACATTTACCTCTACCATAAAAACAGGATCATGATCTGGACCCGAACGTTTGATAATTTGATAATGTGGTTGTGCATTGCCCTGCATATGAGCCCATTCCTGTAACTCTGTCTTGGCATCACGTCGACCAGCATTCATCTGTTTTGCCCGACTTTGCCAATATCTTTGAATAAAAGGGCGAACGCTCTCCAATCCTCCATCTAGGTACATCACAGCAATCAAAGCTTCTACCACATCAGCATGCATATTGATGAGTCGACGCCCCTCGAAGTTTCTCATCTCGAAACCCACGTAAATCATTTCAGGCAAACCCATTTCTCGTGCAATATCGGCACATGTATGTGCATTCACCAAACCGTTTAAACGTACCGATAATTCACCTTCACTTGCCTGTGGGAAAAATTGATACAGCATTTCTGCAATCAAAAGCCCCAGAACCCTATCTCCTAGAAATTCCAGCCGCTCATAATTTCCCTGTTCCGAATCTTGGACACTAGAATGTGTTAATGCTCTTTTTAATCTCTCTTCATCTCTAAAGCGATGCCCCGTCAGCTTCTCCAGCTGATCAATCATTGGACGCTTCATTATTGATTCCTTGCTGTACAAGCGGTAAATCACGAACCTTATTGATAAAAGAAAATAAACGATTCCAACGTATATCAAATGGCCAACGCCAAATCTGCCAAGCACTTGAACCATTCCTGATAGAGAAAAAAATCACACTTGCTCGCCCAATAAGATTCTCCTCTGGCACATAGCCCACATCTAAACGACTATCGTCGGAATTATCACGGTTATCACCCATCATAAAATAATGCCCCTGTGGCACTTCAAAAACTTTCGTGTCATCAACTTGCGGAATAAAAGCTAAATCAAGTGTATCGTAGCTGACACCATTCGATAGTGTCTCACGATAGACGTCAACAGGGTGATTCACCTCTGTTATATCAGAATTATCAATCTTCCCCATAAAACGACGAGAAACAGCCTCATCATTAATATAAAGAACACCTTGACGAACTTGTACACGATCACCTGGTAGTCCAACAACACGTTTTATATAATCAATATTCGGATTACTCGGTAAACGAAAAACCACAACATCCCCACGCTGAGGCTGAGAGGACCAAATACGCCCCGAGAAAAGAGGGGGAGAAAAAGGTATGGAAAAATGAGAATATCCATATGCATATTTAGAAACAAATAGATAATCTCCCACAAGCAACGTAGGACGCATGGAACCGGAAGGAATACTGAAAGGCTGAAAAAAAAGTGTCCGAATAAGCGCTGCTAAAAACAGAGCCTGTATCAAAACCCAAATAAATTCAAGAAGCCCGCCTTTTTCTTCCTTTGTATACATTTTCTCTTTCTGGATCATTACAGATCACCTTCCCATCACAAATATAATTCATTCTCTATCATAATGTTCAAATAAAAAAAGCACAATCTCTCATACTATCTATCCACGCGGAAGTGCTTCGATAATAACAAATGCCTGAGCCCAAGGAAAATCATCTGTTATACTTAGATGAATGACAGCTTCATAAGAAGGAGGCAATAATTTTTGTAATTGCAGTTGCGCACGATCCGTTAATTTCATAATCGGTTTGCCGGATGGCAAATTAATAACCCCCATATCTTTCCACCCCACACCACAAGCGATTCCCGTCCCTAAAGCCTTAGCACATGCTTCTTTGGCCGCAAATCTTTTGGCGTAAGAAGAAGATCTTTTTTGAAGATTTTCAGATCTGATCTGTTCAATGTCGGTAAAAATACGTTGAACAAAACGATCACCATAACGGATCAACATTTTCTCAATGCGTCTTATATCAACCAGATCATTTCCAAGACCAATGATCATAAAAGATTGCTCGACTTTTTTTTGCTATAAATGCTTTTTTTGATAATTTTTTTGTATCGCTTTTGTTGAAAGCGGGCAATGGCTCTATAAACACCTATATAAGATAAGCTACTAAAAATAACACCTAAAAGAGTACCACCTAAAATCATCGGTCTCATGATTGAAACCCATGCACCCTTGAAAAGCAAAGATACATTTGACAGTGTCAAACCATCAAACAGAGCGCGAATTTGCGAAAGAGAAATCTCATCTACATTGCTAAAAAATGATAAACAGAAATAGCCGATCTTATAATCGGCCATAACAATAAGCAAAAATGTAAGGGGATTAGAAAAAACCGTTCCAGTGATTGCTGCTGCAAAATTTGCCCGTAAAACCCAAGAAAAAAATATTGCTAAAACAATATGCATACCAAAGAAAGGCGAACAAGCTAAAAAAATCCCTATAGCAAATCCTAAGGCAACCTTATGTGGCGTTGCTGATATACGCAAAATACGTTTACGTATGTAGCTAAATGAGCGAGAAAATGAACGACGTGGCCATAACCAGAGTCGAATACGCTTTATAAAATCTATTGGTTCTCGACGACGAAAAAGCATATGATTCTCAATATACATCCTATGACAATGAAACAATTTGTACAATTCAAACGGATTTCTTTTAGTTTTTTTGCCTAAAAAACAATAGAAAGACAATTAAATATTTCGACTTCCTGGTTTGATCGCTGGGAGTGCTGCAAGTTCAGCAGGAAGCGCATCATGAGCGTAAGAAGCTATCTCATATTCAGCAAGTGCAATCAAGGGAACTCCAACATCAACTTTACCACCAGAACGATCAAGAATACACGCACTCGCCAAAACATCTGCTCCCGCAGCAACCAAAGCCTCAACCGTCTCACAAATAGAGAGACCCGTTGTAACAATATCTTCAACAATCACAACCCGTGCTCCCTTTTTTATTTCAAAACGACGCAACTCAAATACGCCATTTACACGCTCTACCCATAGAGAAGGAATACCAAGATGACGTGAAGTCTCATAGGAGGGAATAAGACCACCAATCGCAGGACCAACAACATAATCAATATGCCCCTCAATCGATTCTCTGATTTTTGCGGCCAATCCACGACATAACTTCTCTGTCAAATCAGCATGCATAAATACTTTTGCCTTCTGCATATAAATAGCACTATGACGGCCTGAAGTTAAAATAAAATGTCCTTCCAAAATAGCATCTGCTTGTTTAAAAATAGTAATCACATCTTGTGTATTCATCGCAAAATCTCTCTTTTTCATCCATGAACCCGCCGTACTGCACTCACCGAACCTGCCTCTTTTAACTGAGAAAAAATACGATTTAAATGTTTTAAATCCCAAACTTCCAGATCCATCATAATTTCTGTGAAATCTGGTGCTGTATGAATAAGAGATAAATTTTGAATATTAGCATCATTAGCAGAAATTACTTGGGTAATTTCTGCTAATGAACCAGGGCTATTAACAGCCAAAATATTAATTCGAGCTGGAAAACGTTCGCTCATTTGGGCATCAATATCCCAGCGAACATCAATCCATCGTTCTGGCTGATCATCATAGGCCATCAAAGCCGAAGACTGTATTGGATAAATGACAATCCCCGCCCCTGGTTGCATGATGCCAACAATCCGATCTCCTGGAACAGCTCCTTCAGGAGAAAAACGTACAGGAATATCACCACGGGTTCCTCGAATAGGTAATGCCTTAGATTGACGATTTTCTGCAGTTGCATCCTTTTCATTTTCCGGAACCTTAAAAATCATACCTTGAGCGTTTTCAATGTTAAACCAACCTTCTTCCCCAGGCTTAAAAGATGACTTTTGTACGACACGGTGATCTTGATAATCAGGATAAACTGCTTTAAACACATCTGTTGACGGCAACTCACCACGTCCAACAGCAGCCAATACGTCTTCCACATCTTTGCGTGCCAAACGTGGCAAAACTTGTTTAAGAATATCTTTTGAAAATTGTTTTCCCATATACTCAAATGAACGCTCAAGTATACGATATCCCAAACCTGAATATTGCTTCCGTACAGCCGCACGGGTTGCGCGGCGAATGGCTGAGCGTGCTTTGCCAGTTACCACAAGAAATTCCCACGCTGCTGGTGGAATTTGAGCTTGTGAACGTATAATATCAACTTCATCACCATTTTTTAATTTTGTCATTAAAGGCATAATGCGACCATTGATTTTTACCCCAACACAAGAATCACCAATATCAGTATGGACTGCATAAGCAAAATCAATAGGGGTAGCGCCTTTGGGAAAGGCAATCAATCGACCTTTCGGCGTAAAACAAAAAACTTGATCTTGAAAAAGCTCAAGCTTGGTATGTTCTAAAAATTCTTCTGGATTATCTCCATCTGACAAAGATTGAATCGTTTGGCGCAACCAAGCATAGGCATTGGTTTCGTTCGATAACTTCGCAGTTGAATAATTGGAACCATGATCTTTATAAATGGAATGTGCTGCAACGCCATATTCAGCAATTTCATCCATAGCAGCAGTTCTAATCTGTAGTTCAACGCGTTGCCTTGAGGGACCTACAATTGTTGTATGAATAGAACGATAATCATTCTGCTTTGGTATAGAAATATAATCTTTAAAACGACCAGGTACCATGGGCCATGTCGTATGGATAACACCAAGAGCACGATAACAATCATTTACTGTGTCAACAATAACGCGAAAGCCAAAAATATCGGATAATTGTTCAAAAGATAATGCCTTACTTTCCATTTTACGAAAAACGGAATAAGATTTTTTCTGACGGCTTTTAACATCTGCTTTAATGCCATTCTCGAAAAAGAGCTTTGCTAGTTCATTTTCAATCCTAGAAAGCAAATCACGATTACGCTTTGATAATTCAGAAAGTCGATTGGTTATCGTACGATAACCTTCTGGATTCAAATAAAAGAAAGAGAGATCTTCTAACTCTTCGCGCATATCCTGCATACCCATACGACCTGCAAGGGGCGCATAAATATCCATCGTCTCTTCAGCAATACGTCGGCGCTTATCGTCACGCATAACACCAAGGGTACGCATATTATGAAGACGATCAGCAAGTTTTACTAAAAGAACACGGACATCATCAGAAATAGCAATAAGAAGTTTACGCAAATTCTCTGCTTGTACGGCTTTCTTCGATACAAGGTCAAGCTTATTAAGTTTTGTAAGCCCTTCAACCAACTTACCAATTTCAGATCCAAAAAGTTGGTCAATTTCTGCTCGGGTAGCACTTGTATCTTCAATAGTATCATGCAAAAGAGCAACAGCAATTGTCGCTTCATCCAACCGCATATCTGTTAAAATAGTAGCAACTTCTAAAGGATGAGAAAAATAAAGATCACCCGAAGCACGTTTTTGATGACCATGCTTTCGCATTGCATAATCATAGGCTCTCTTTAACAGAGCTTCATCCACGTCAGCCTTGTAACGTTGAACACGCCCAACAAGCTCACACTGACGCATCATACGAGTATATCCTTTATATTTTCACAATTTAATCCTTATTGAATATGAATATTCTGTCAATAAAAGACAAGAAAAATAACCGCTACCGCATGACACAAGTATATTTGCTTTTGTAATACAAACTGCCGCAATTAATAATCGTCACTCTTCTCTGGAACAACCAAACCTTCAATGCCCGCTAGAAGCTCTTCTTCAGACATATGGTCGAATGAATTCCCCTCTTCCTCCATTGAGGCTCCAAAAATACTCTCAGCTTCACCCGAATGCGTAATAAACTCACTCGCCATTTCTGGCTCATCCACTTCCACATGCTTTTGCAATGAATGAATAAGATCTTCTTTCAAATCGGCAGGCGATAATGTCTCGTCTGCTATTTCACGTAAAGCAACCACTGGATTTTTATCATTATCACGATCAACCGTAATTTGTGCACCCTGTGAAATCTGACGTGCCCTATGCCCAGCTAAAAGCACCAGCTCAAAGCGATTATCGACTTTATCAACACAATCTTCTACTGTTACGCGGGCCATTTATGCTTCTTTCTTAATATTAAAAAACTTCATAATGTGTATACAGTATATACAATAAACAAAATAAAACACAAGAAAAACAATGCAGGTTTTCATATTTTTTGCTCAAAGAGCTCATTTAAAACTTCTTGAAAGCTTTATAAAAATGCACAACCTCTCTAACTTTGTTATAAGTATCATTTTAGAATAAGAAACTTAAAGAATGCTGGTTTCAAACAAAAACTATACTTGTTTGTTCAAATGATTCTCTCCTTTTGGGAGTACATCTTTTAGAATTATACGAGCCATTCAAATTATTAAAAGTCTTTTGCTCTCATGATAGTTGTCTTTATACATCATAATAATGTATTCATTAAAAACTGAACTTTTATTCCATTCGCGTCGTATTTATCCCTCTCTTATTTATCGGATAAATCACTTAAATGATTATGACTCTTTGAAAGCTAGAAGCAAGATTTCATATTCAAGTTTGTTATTAAATCATGCATTTGTATTCATTATAGTTGTTCACAAAGATAAGATCCGTCATATACCTTATAAATAACTCAAAAGAATTTTTATAAAAAGTGATGAATAGCTCCCTATGAATTGTCAATCAACATTGCTGTGCCCAGAACCGCCACAAAATTGCAATTTATGCCCACGCTTGCATAAATTCATCTCTGACTGGCGCATAAAAGAACCAAGCTGGCATAATGCACCGGTGCGTCCATTCTTTCCTTATAAAGGTGCTGCTACAACGCGCCTTCTCATTGTTGGTCTTGCTCCTGGATTACGTGGAGCAAATCGAACTGGACGCCCGTTTACTGGCGATTATGCTGGACATTTGCTTTATTCCACTTTGAAAAAATTTGGTTTTGCCCAAGGAGACTTTGAAGAAAGAGCCGATGACAGTCTTGAATTAATTGATGCAGCAATTGTTAACTCAGTTCGTTGTGTTCCACCAGAAAACAAACCTACTGGTGAAGAAATTAATACGTGCCGATATTTCTTTTCACCTCTTTTAACAAATCTTCCCAAGCTTAAAGCTGTTATCACCCTTGGTACCATTGCACACCACTCAACACTTCGTGCCCTTAATGCAAAAATTCTAGCTCATCCCTTTGGACATGGAGAAATAAACAACATTGGTAGATTGCGCATTTTTTCAAGCTATCATTGTTCACGCTATAATACCAACACTGGTCGCTTAACGGATGCTATGTTCCATCAGGTTTTCGAAGCAGTAAGAACATATCTGGATCAATGCTGAAATCTCTTTCGTCATGCTACAAAAAGAATATACAAACAAATCTGTTATCCATAGCTTTTTAAAAGTCTTGCTTTTTCACGTCCCCAATCCCGTTTTTTCTCTGTCTCGCGTTTATCATGAAGTTTTTTTCCACGTGCCAGAGCAATTTCTAACTTAGCACGTCCTTTTTCATTAAAATAGAGTTTGAGAGGAACAAGTGTCATTCCTTCACGAGAAGTTGCGTTAAAAAAACGTGCCATTTCACGTCTTGAAATTAATAATTTACGCAAACGACGAGGCTCATGATTAAAACGATTAGCTTGCGTATATTCAGGAATATAGCTGTTTACTAACCATAATTCTCCATTTTCAAAGCTCGCATAACTTTCAGCAATATTGGCATGGTTAGAACGCAAAGACTTTACCTCTGCTCCCTGTAATACCAGACCAGCCTCAAGATTATCGAGAATTTCATAATGAAAACGAGCTTTACGATTATCAGCAATTATTTTTCGTACTGGCGCGTTCTTTTTTTTGTTCATGGCTACACTTTATTCTTTAAGCAAACCTGCATGTTGTAAAGCTGCATCAATAATCTTCTTTGTGGTATCGGCAAGTGGAACAATCGGTGAACGAACTATGCTACCACAAATCCCTAATTTTGCAGCAGCATATTTAATACCGGCAGGACTTGGTTCAATAAATACTGCACGATTGAGAGGCATGAGCCGATCATTTAATTCGCGTGCTGTCTCATAATCACCACGCAAACAAGCCGCATGAAGCTCTGCACACAGCTTTGGAGCAACATTGGAAGAAACCGAAATACACCCTACCCCCCCATGTGCATTAAAACCTAATGCTGTACAATCATCACCAGAAAGCTGTATAAAGTCTTTACCACATTTTTCTCGTTGTTCACTCACACGTTCAATTTTGCTCGTCGCATCTTTGACACCAATGATATTTTTAAAATCTTGGCACAGATCTCTCATCGTTTCCACGCTCATATCGATAACAGAACGACCAGGAATATTATAAATTATAATAGGTATAGAAATAGCCTTCGCAATGGAAGAAAAATGCGTGTACAAACCAACCTGATTAGGCCGGTTATAATAAGGAGTGACAACCAAAACAGCATCTGCACCCGCTTTCTCAGCATGTTGCGCAAGCTCTACAGCTTCACTGGTACTGTTTGATCCTGCTCCCGCTACAACAGGAACACGCTTAGCAACCTGTTCAACACATAATTCTATAACCCTTTTGTGTTCTTCATGACTTAAAGTCGGCGATTCACCGGTTGTTCCAACAGGACTTACACCATTAATACCTTGTACAATCTGCCACTCAACAAAATTGCAAAATGCTTTCTCATCAATAGCGCCGTTATCATCAAACGGTGTGATAAGCGCAGTTACGGCTCCCTTGAGCATGATAAACTCCCTCTCATGTTCTCTTGTTATTTTTTGAATAGCCTTTTTAAATTATCCCATGATAGAACATAATCTGGCTCTGTTATTGAAGCAAGATGAATTTCACAATAGCGCTCACTCGGTTTAATATGTATCTTCTTCAATTCTGATACCTCTATAAAAGATCAGCCTATGTTAACTCGTTTTTCACGCTTCTCTTCTAAAAATCTTGAGCGTTTCTCAAAAACAAGGTTTCAAGGTTTTTTCTTTATGCGTACCCTTTTTGCCCTCTTTTTTTTACAGACCTTTACTGTACTTATACTGGCAACCACTGTTTCATTTTCAAGTGTATGGGCACAAACACCCCTTTTGCATAGAAAAGTACCAATCCCTTTGGGGCGCCCCACCCCCTTTGTTTCCAAAAAAGAAAATGCAAAACCTCTTAGACAATTACACACGGCACCCCATAATTTTCCTGCGCCTAATAATAATTCTAATCTTCAACAACTTAAAGCTGGTTTAGATGCACTTTTAAACAATAATATTGCAAAAACAATAAATCTGCGTAATTCACTGGTAAAGAATAGCCTTGATCGTCATATTATGACATGGGCGATCGCTATATCAGGTCAAGCCAATATACCAAGCTCTGAAATATTCAATGCAATAAAAGAGCTAAAAGGATGGCCTAGTATAGATATTATGCAACGTAATGCTGAACGTGCTTTTATTAATGAAAATAATTTCACCCACGCCATCCTTCAAAAATTTGCTCATCATCCCCCCTTAACAGCACAAGGCATGGCTCGGTTTGCTAAAGCGCTTATTGCAACTGGACAAAGCACTCGTGCGCGACAAATTATTGCCCCATGGTGGCATAACACAAAACTCAATGCAAAAGAAGAAGAGCTGATTCTTAAAAATGCCAGTGTTGTGCTAAAACCTATCGATCATTTAAAACGTATGCAATTTATGCTTTATGCTCATCGCTTTGATTCAGCAGAGCGTGTTGCAAAATTAGCTCGTGCTCAATCTCTTTTTAATGCTTTTGTAGCCGTTGAAAAAAATGATCCTAAAGCCACGCAAAAATTACGCGCTGTGGAGAGAGCATGGCAAAAAGACCCTCTTTTACAATTTGCTCAAATTCGCCATCTTAGACGAACTGGACAATATGATATAGCTGCAACACTTATGATGAGAATATCAAAGAATGCATTAAACCTGATGAACTCTCAAGCATTATGGAAAGAGCAACGCGCCCTTTCTCGAGAAATGCTTGATTTAAACAAACCTCAAATCGCTTATCAACTCGTTACTATGCATCATGGTATGACATCTTTATTGACAGTGGATGCTGAATTTCATGCAGGGTGGTATGCACTAAGGTTTCTTCACAATCCTAAATTGGCAATGCACCATTTTTCACGTATTCCTCAATTATCTTCTGCACCTCTTTCAGTATCCCGTGGCTACTATTGGATGGGACGAGCAGCAGAAACCCTAGGTGAACATAAAAATGCCCAGAGTTATTTTCATCGTGCTGCACATTTTGGGGCAACTTATTATGGTCAATTAGCAGCCTCATGGCTTAATCAAAAAAAGCTTGACATTTCTTTTCCCAAGCCAACAGCTACTGAACGACAACGTTTTAGTGCACGAGAAGCTATTAAAGCAATTCAACGTCTTGAAGAAGCAGGCTATGCTCATTTAGCTAAATTCTTTTATAGAGAACTTGGTAAAAAAATAGAAAGTCCTGGAGAGTTAGCTCTTCTGGCTGTGATGGCTGAAAAAAATGGTGACTATTATACCAGCCTCAAAATCGGGAAAACGGCTGTTTATCAAGGGAAAAATGTTGGTGCACTTTCCCATCCTATAGGTGCTATACCAACCTCTGCTAAGGTTTCTGGTGCAGAACAAGCGCTTGTTTATGCCATTGCACGTCAAGAAAGTGAATTTAATCCAACTGCCATATCAAAAGCAGGCGCACAAGGTATACTTCAATTGCTGCCGACCACAGCAAAAACACTTGCAAAGAAGTATTCAATTATATGGTCACCCAAAAAATTGAGCAGTGATGCCAGTTATAACGCTATATTAGGGGGCTATTTTCTCAATGAACAATTGGAACGTTTTAATGGATCCTATATACTCACTCTTATCGGTTATAATGCAGGCTCCCGTCGTGTTGATGAATGGATAAAACGTTATGGTGATCCTCGGGGGCAATCCCTTGATAAAGTTATCGACTGGATTGAACGCATTCCCTATACAGAAACACGTAATTACGTCATGCGTGTCATGGAAAATTATGGGGTTTACAAAGCCAGGCTGACGGGAAAAACAGACATAAAAGCCTATCTTCTTTCCGGCCGATGAAATGAAATAACTCCAATTTGCCCCAAAACTGCTTACTCTCGTTTTTCATCATATATGTTACAATATTGTAGCAATTATAACATAAGGTATGAAGAGAATTAACCCACTTTCCTTGAAAATCAGTTAAATATCAATGACACTCTTATAATTTTGTTCACTTTTGATGGAGGGGGAGGAGGAAAAGAGCCTACACGCTGAAGTGCTTTCATCGCTAATCGATCAAGTTCTGGATCACCTGCAGAAGCGACAACACGACTCGAAAAAACACTTCCCTGTTCATGCACTCTAAATTCTAATGTCACTGTCCCTTTTGTACGACTGATACGCTGTCCTACAACGTAACTTTTTTGCTTTTCTAATTGTGCCTGTACCTTTGTCAACCACTCTCTTAACAATGCATCTGCACGCGCTGTTGTATCACCGCCCTGAGCAGCGATAGACGCGCTGATAGCCTTCACAGCGGGCTGTTTTACCACCGCCTTTTGTGGTATTGCTTTTTTATCATGCGCTTTATGCTCACCTTTTTGAGGTAAAGGCTCCTCCAAAGATTTGAGAACCGTAAAATCATCCTTTTCTAGAGTATGCTGAAGCTCTTCCGGTTGAACCTCATCTACTTCTTCTAATGTTTCTGACTCCTGTAATATTTCTAACTCCTGCTCTGACAAATCAGACGACAACTCTTCTGGCTCTGTGCTAACATTCGATAGATCTGTATCAATATCTAGCGAATCCGTTTCAATATCGGAATAAAGAGGCTCTTGAACAAACGTCAGCATAATCGGGAGTGAGAGCATACCCTTCCCCACACCAGTATCGCAAAAGTAAAACTGTGCTCCCAATGCCATATGCAAAGAAAAGGCGCAAATAAACCCACCAATCCAAAGAGTTAATAACTGCCTTGTATTTGTAAAAATCATTGTTTCTTCCGCTGATAATTTAAACTTAATATCGGTATTACCTTCATTAAAACAGGCTCTTTTGAAATTGCAACTTTTTTTCTTGACTGATTTTGTCATGTTTAATATGGTTTCACCGTGGTTTTGTGCTGAAGTCAAATCACTCTTGCTTGACAGGCTAATTTGTTATCGGTAAGTCAAGCGTTTTTGTATGTGAAGTTTCAAACCAGAGAGGGGTCGTTTTAAGAAAAGGTTATGATGTGTTATGCGAATAAGACGAAAAAATATCCATAAGAGCTGCATAATTTTAAGTGCATTGTCGGTCTGTATCCCTTCATTTGTTTTTGCACAAAACAGCAATAAAAATGATCTGATTGAGCTTAAACCAATTGTTATTAAAGGGAAAAAAGACGCTTCGGATTCAGTAAGTATTCTGACCAGTCGTAACACCGCTAAGGATATTAATGGAAAACAAATAAGTGATGTTCATGATATTAGTCGTCTTGATCCGTCTATCACTTACAACACAGATAAGAATAGTTTTGTGCTTCGTGGTTTAGATGCACAGCGTGTGCTTACCACAATGGATGGTATTGTTGTTCCATGGCTTGATGATATATTGCGTAAAAATCGTGGAAGTAGTGGAAATACAACGTTTGATTTTAGCGCTCTTTCCGCATTTGATATTATTCAAGGATCAGATTCTAGTCTTTATGGATCTGGTGCTCTGGGAGGGGTTGTCGCTTTGCGTACCCTTAATCCTGAAGATCTTATTACTGAAGAAAAGAATTGGGGTAGTCTTGTAAAGGGCGGTTATGATTCTGTTAATAATAGTTGGCGTGTGAATCAAGCTTTTGCTGTACGTAATTATCAAACATTTTTGCTTTTCCAAGGTTCTTATACAAAAGGTCATGAACGCAAAAATATGGGGACCGTCGGGGGATATGATGAGCGCACACGTAAAAATCCCACTGATTTTGACCAAAATAATTTCCTTTTTAAAGTTCATCAATACTTTAATGACAATCATAGACTTGGTTTTACAGCCGAACGCTTTCATTATAATAGAAACACCCATTTATTAAATATAGGCAAAAGGTATGTTCCAGGTTCTGCTTATGAACAAGACAATAAACATCGTGAACGTCTTTCTTTGTCTTATAATTACAATGGCAATGGGGATACGTTTTTTGATGCATTTCATGGGAAACTTTATTGGCTAAAACAATCAAATAATGATATTACGACTGGCGTTCGTGTTAGAGCTCCAAAAGGAGACTATTTAAGGGATAATCTTGTCAATAATACTAATTATGGTTTAAATGTTGATGCCCACAAACAAGTCAATATTGGTACTGTAAGCCACACATTAAAGCTTGCCACAAATGCTTTGTCATCAAAATGGCATCATTATTTGCTAGGCAAAGATAATTGTCATTTGAAAGAAAATGAACGCGGATGTCTCTTTGTTCCTGCTAACCGATCAGATTCACCAGATACGCATAGCTATAATTTTGGTTTAGCTTTTGAAAATGAAATTGGTTTTGCGGATAATCATTTCCGTGTAACACCTGGAGTTCGTTACGATTGGTATAAATATATCCCTCAAAAAACTTCTTCTTATGAGAAAGCTCTCATTTCAGATCCTTTTCCTCCTGAAAGAAATGGGGCACATTTTTCTCCTAAGTTACGCGTAGAATGGGATGTTCGTAATCAAGTAACATTGTATGCTCAATGGGCACAAGCTTTCCGTGCACCACGTGTTTCAGAACTTTACGTCTCTTATATCAAACCTTCTGCTTATTATGTAAAAGGAAATCCTGATCTTAAAGCGGAAACAAGCAATGGGTATGATGTCGGACTACGGTATGGAGATGCGAATTTTGGTGGTTCACTCAGTGCTTTTGTTAATCAATATAAGGACTTTATAGATGCTATCGATATAGGTCCATCAGAAGATTTTATGTTTGCACGTCGACATTATATGAATCGTTCACGTGTACGTATTTTGGGTGCTGAAGCAAAGGTACATTTGGCTCTTTATAGTGGTTTCCATAGCAACTTCTCTCTTTCTTATTCGCAAGGAAAAGATCTTGATAAAAATGAGTACCTTAACTCAATTTCGCCTTTGAAAGCGGTTATCAATTTAGGATATGGGCAAGAAACTTGGGGAACGGATGCTGTACTTACTGTAGTAGCCAAACGTGACAAAGTTTCTGGAAAATCTGACTATCAGAAAGTTCCTGGCTATGAAGTTGTTGATGTATCAAGTTGGTGGAAACCTTTTGGTGAAAAGGGGCCAATTATAAGAGCGGGTGTTTATAATCTTTTCAATAAAAAATATTGGAATATATCGGATCTTCCCTCGGGTGATAGTTCGACACCAAAAGACTATTATAGCCAGCCTGGTCGTAATTTTAAAGTGTCGTTTATGCAAAAGTTTTAGTCGCTTCTGTTGACCATGAGATCAATGGGAAATTGTATCAGTAAAGGGATGAATTATTGTGTTTCTATTCTCATTGTTCTTTAAATTACAAAGACTTGGAAGGAGCGCTTTCACTCCTCTCGGTTTATTAATTTGGGGTTGTTCTGCTGTTGATAATAAGGGCTTATTTGCAATGGAGTGAACCATTCGTTGAGAATGGTTCACTCCATTGCCTTAGAATTGTGAAATTTAAAAAGTTAACTCTGTACAAGTAATATTAAGGAAAGTCTATGTCATATACAGCTGAAATGATTATTCGTTTGCGTGAAGAAAAAAAAGAAATGCGAAACCGCGATTTTGCGGTTTCTATTGGCATATCTGAAGCAGAACTTGTTGCTGCTTATTGTACAATTGGAAAAGCAAAAAGACTCAAAGCTGATATTGCAACTTTCTTAGAAAACGCTCCTCAGCTTGGAACGATTATGGCTTTGACACGTAATGAACATGCTGTTCACGAAATTACAGGATGTTTTGAAAAAGTTGTTCAACATGAACACGTCCCTATCACACTTGGTGAAATCGATTTGCGTATTTTTTCAAAACAATGGAAATTCGGTTTCGAGTATGAAGTGATTGTTCTTGGAAAACCTACAAAGAGTTTGCAATTTTTTGATCAATATGGTGTCGCTATTTTAAAACTCTATGCTAAAGACACAACGAATATGAAAGAATGGGGTAGACTTATTGAACAGTTGCTTCATGAGGACCAATCATCTGTTCTTGATGTCCTTCCTGCTTCTACTCCAATCCAATATAACACAACAGAGTTGGATGTTGAGAAGTTCCAAGATCGTTGGAGGAATATGACCGATGTGCACCAACTTCACAAGATTATTTCTGAGTTTAAAATTAATCGACATGATGCTGTAAAATATGCAGGTCGTGAGTTTGCTTATGAATTAAAGGTAGAAGCTGTTGAGATGATGCTCGAAAAAGTTGCAGAGCAGGAAATACCTATTATGTGCTTTGTTGGTAACAGGGGATGTATTCAGATTTTCACTGGGCAAGTGAAAAACATTAAGCAGGTGGGACCGTGGCTTAATATTCTCGATCATAAATTTGACCTGCATTTACTTGTTTCCGGTATTGAAAACGTATGGTGTGTTCGCAAACCTACCAGTGATGGTTCTGTCAGTTCACTTGAAGTTTTCGATAAAAATGGTGAAATGATTGTTCAATTCTTTGGTATGCGCAAGGAGGGACAGAAAGAACGTGAGGATTGGCGCTCATTATTGAATAGTTTGCCCTCATGTCAAGAAGCAATAATCGCGTAGGAAGGTAAAATCAAAGATGGCTATACTTTTCTTACAGAGATTCTTCAGTATTTTGATACTGCTTTCTTTTTCTGTTTTTTCTCAAACAGTAATCGCTGAGCCTACAACGCACTTTTCTGAAAATGCAAAAATCGTTTCTATCGGTGGTTCTCTTACAGAAATCGTTTACGCGTTAGGAGCTCAAAATCAACTTGTAGCTCGTGATAGTACAAGCGTTTATCCGCAAGAAGCACTCAAACTTCCTGTCCTTGGATATATGCGTGCCTTATCACCTGAAGGGGTTCTCTCGCTTGCTCCAGAAGGCATATTGCTCATTGAAGGAAGTGGTCCTGCTTCAACAATTGATATTCTTAAAAAAACTTCTATCCCTATAGTGATTGTACCAGAAAACTACTCTCGTGAAAGTGTTATAGAAAAGGTTCGCATTGTTGGAAAAGCCATTCATCGTGAAGAACAAGCAACTGCATTAATTGAAAAAATAAGCCGTGATTTTGTAAATAATGATGCACTTTTAGCAAAAGTAACAAAACCAAAGCGTGTCCTTTTTGTTCTATCTGTACAAAATGACCGCGTTATGGCATCTGGAACAGATACAGCAGCCGATGGTATGATAAAGCTTTCAGGTGGTATCAATGCCATCTCCGATTATAAAGGATACAAACTGCTCAATAGTGAAGCGTTATTGAAAGCAAACCCTGACGTTATCTTACTTGTAAAGCACGGTGGAAAATCCACTAACATTGAAAAGATTTTAGCTATACCAGCAGTTCAAGCAACAACTGCTGCGAAAAATCATGCCATCGCACAGATGGATGTTATGTATCTTTTAGGATTTGGTCCGCGTACTGCAGATGCATCAAGAGAACTTATTAATATATTTTATGGTGCAAAACAAAATGGTAAGAGCTGATAGAAATGTTAGATGATACATCCATAATGTATGCACCTGAGACAAAACAGAGTAAAAAAATCAACTATACAAATTTGAGAGCGATTGTCTTACTAGGTCTCATTATATTCCTTCTTTTAAGTATTTTGGGTGGACTTTTGAATGGTGCTTCAAAGGTTTCTCTCTTTAATTTCTTTCATATTATGCTTACACAAGATTTTTCAGTAAGTAGTAAAACGCGTGATTATCTCATATTTGTTGATATTAGGCTTCCCCGTGTTATCTTAGGGTTATTGATTGGAGCATCTCTAGCTGTTTCTGGCGTTCTCATGCAGGGACTTTTCCGCAACCCTCTCGCAGATCCTGGAATTATAGGTGTATCAGCAGGTGCTGGTCTTGGTGCTGTTTTGGCAATTGTTATCGGTATCGCCTTCCCAGTTTCATTAGCATCTTTTTTAGAGCCTTATAAAGTTATCATAGGTGCCTTTTGTGGCGGACTTCTCTCAACAATTGTTCTTTATACAATAGCAACACATCACAGTTGTACCTCTATTGCGACCATGCTTCTTGCCGGTATCGCTCTTGGTGCTTTAAGCAGTGCTGTTGTTGGAACATTGCTCTTTATCGCAAATGACCAACAATTACGTGATATTACTTTTTGGAATCTTGGTTCTCTTGCGGGTGCAACATGGCTAAAAGTTTGGCTTATTCTCCCTTTTATCTGTGTTGGTCTGCTTTTTTCTCCCCTTTTATCACGCGCACTTAATGCTCTTGCACTTGGAGAAGCCGTTGCTGGTCATATTGGTTTCCATATCCAGCGCGTTAAAAACATTGCCATTTTCCTTGTTGCTCTCATGTGTGGTAGCGCTGTTGCTGTCAGTGGTGGTATTGGTTTTATTGGTATTGTTGTTCCACATATTTTACGTCAACTTATTGGTCCAGATCACCGCTACCTCATCCCCTGCTCTGCTCTTTTGGGAGCAGCATTGCTTATTTTTGCTGATACCTTTGCGCGTTTAATTGTTGCTCCAGCAGAATTGCCAATTGGAATCGTTACAGCACTTGTTGGCGCTCCTTTCTTCTTGTGGATCCTTATACGCAAACGAGGAGCAAATTTTTCATGATTGAAGCAACACATATTTGCGTTCAACGCGGAAAAAAACAAATACTCAACCACATCAATTTTCAAGCAAAAAATGGTGCTCTCACTGTTATTATCGGTCCCAATGGCTCTGGCAAAAGTACTTTCATTAAAGCATTGAGTGGAGAGATTCCCTACAGTGGAAAAATGACTTTAAATGATCATGATGTTAGCCAAACAAAAACGTCTGAAATGGCAAAGATGCGTGCCGTGTTACCACAATCAACAGTGCTTGCCTTTCCATTCTTAGTCCATGAAGTGGTTGCGCTTGGTCTCTCTGTAAACCAATGTACTATTTCCAAAGTTGAATTGCAAAATCTTACCCAAAAAGCTTTAGACCGTGTTGGTCTTACTGACTATAGCACCCGATATTATCACCAACTATCGGGAGGAGAACAGGCTAGAGTGCAATTGGCTCGTGTCCTTTGCCAAATATGGGAACCGGTTTATCGTGGAATTCCTCGTTGGATGATCTTAGATGAGCCTATTGCAAGCCTCGATATTCAACATCAAATTGTCGTTATGGATATTGCCAAGAATTTTGCCCGTTGTGGTGGTGGCGTTCTTGCTGTTCTCCACGATCTCAATCTTGCCGCACATTATGCAGATAAAATGATATTGCTAAAGCAAGGAGAAATTCATTGCGAGGGAAGTGTCTCTACTGTTTTGACAACACAAAACCTCCGTGAGGTTTATCACTGTGCTTTAAATGTTTCTGAATTACCTAAAGCAGATGTACCATTCATACTCCCTCAAACTGCATCCTGCCTATGACAAAATGTTCAATTTTTTTAATTAAAAAATTAAGCCATATGACAATATGACAAGTTGAAATATACAGATCCGTTAAGAAGTCATTTTGTTTTAAATTAGCAACTACTTTTCATTAATACTTTGATTTATAAAATGATTGCTTTTTGTATTGAATGAGAGCATCAAATATCAGCATGTTTCTTTGTTTTTATCCTTGTTCATAATTAAAAGACATCACTTCACACATCATACAAGAAAAGAATGTGTGCGAAAAAACTTTTGAGAAAGTACTTAATATTACCCTCTTATGAACCGTCTTTAAGACGCATCTAGAAATTGAAAAAAGAAAATAATCTATCACATAAGAATAATTGCCGATTCATGATAAACTGCGCATTTGAAAAAACTCCATATATTTGACAATATAAAAATTAAAAACTTAACTGAAAACGCTACACAAACTTATGATGGTGTGCGGATAAATTAATCAAGCTCATATATGGTAATGCTATCCTTTATAATGATATCCACATTATGGTAATAAGAAGTCCATGGAGTCTCACATCATTAACGCATCTTTATCATCTGATAATATTCCTTTATCATGATCTGAACCTTGAATTTTAAAATTAAAACATATTGCTAATTAAATTCTTGAACGCAGAGAGCTCTCCTTTCTAAAATATTTCATTTAAATCTGTATCTTTTTATAAAAGCAATTTGTATTAACAAATAAAACAATTGTATTTGCTAGTTACGTGCTTTATCAGATGATAAACTACTGAGGCTATTTCTGATATGTAAATAGAGATAATCGTAGTGGGTTGGTCAAGAAAAATAATAACTAAAGTTATTATAATAATAGCTAAATTGGTAATAATGTTTTAGTTTATGAAAATACCATAATGAAAAATGCGCTTTTATACGGATCATTCCCTTTGCCATAAATTCCAAGGGCTTTTATGAACTTTTTCGTACGCTCGTATTGACAAAAAAACGTAATTTTAAGTGTTTTTTCTTGTAATAGGTTCCACATCTCACCACGTAACCTCTAAAATGACCAACCTAAAAATCGTTAAATATCGTTTTTAGCATTCTCAAATATTTCAATGAATGACATATGAATCATTTAGGGCTTGCATAGCAAATGACGCCGATTTGCTCCGCATCATTTGCTATCATCAATAGCGGATAGTTTATTAATTATCCAAAAACCTCATGATTTTATAGCATAAACAACTGTTGCATTAACAGGTCGCGTTTCTGTTTCACCGGTCGAAGAAATGGTTACCTTATGTGTGTGCGCACCAGCCGACTGCGTCCTGCCTGTCATGACTTCATAGTGATAAAAGGGATTCCTTCTACCAATGTCATTGGCACTCCATCCAACTCCATTATATTGAAAGTTATGCGTATGCCCACCTGCTTCCTCAATGGTGCAAATATGCGTATGTGATTTTATGCTATCTTGTTGCTCATCTGCAAACTGTCGATCTGTATCTAGACCACGACCATCATCAAAACCACGTAAAAACAACCCTCTAAAGTCTGGAACTTTAAAGGTTGTATTGCTGTCTTTTCCCCATTTATCGCCTATTGCCTTAAACAATTGCGGATAATCTTTACGCTCATAGGTTGCACCATCGCATAAAAGCCAACCCTTTGGTACCTCTTGCATAGCAAATGTCGCAATAAATCCTGAGGGAAAAGTTTCTACCTTTGGTGGCGGAAGAGGTGTAGGGTTTAGGAGATACCAGCCATCATGATCTTTTATGGAAATGTTGCCATTATATACCATTTCATAAATACCATTCGTTTGTAGTTCTCCACCTTCTAATGGTATAATACCTGTATCGCTAGCTTTATAGATGTGCTTTTCTCCTATATTATTAACGATTATTTTCGTCATGCCAATGTTTACACCACGGGCTTTAAAACGTATGATGATATCATTCTTGTATTTCTCTATAGGTGAAACTGTCTTCAACGTGATTAATGTTGTTTTGTCTTCTGCATTAATCATAAAATTTGAATCAATAGAGCCACCATTATCCGCAAGATATTCACGTATACGCTGCATCATCGCCCGTGCACTATCATTGACAGAACTAGGTGGTTGACCTTCCGCCCAATTAATAATGCTATCTGAATGCGCATTTTCATCAGCCTTTAGCGACCAGTCATAAATATTAGACATTATATCCCCCCATTATTTTAATAACCTTTCTCGTCTTTTGCATCAGAATGCAGCTCTCCTGCTACCATTCGTTGATACATCACATATTGCTGCTCTATCCGTGTTTATTCATTTATTTGTCTTTCTGCCCTCCAATTCAAAAATCAAATCAACCACAGTTTTTTATAACACTAATACCAATACATTCACTTGCAACGTGATGACATCTTAGGCATCACCACTGTTGTTGCACTGTGGTTATACAGCTTCATTTGTCAGTCTTGCGTGTTTGTAAAATGTGTAAATATTGTTCACAAAATCCCTTATCGTGGATTTCATACGATCATCTTAAAAATGTCATGGTTTGTTAAATTTATATAAAATACTGACGTATTTGAAAATACATTCAATTTTTATTGTTTTTAGTAGCTTTATGTTTTTTCATAAAAAAATATTTTATACTATCTCTCGTTATGTTTCCTCGCTATGCTTTGAACAAACAACCTCTGTTTTTTATCTGTAGTTGTAAAACTTTCAAAGTTTGTTTTTCTTCATTCTCATCGCAACTGTATTGTTATCTATATCAAGAAAACTTAAAATTCTGCTTTGGACTCTTTGCATACCTCATCATTTTGTATTGACATGCAAATACCTCTTTTAAACACTTTGTTCCATTAAGTTTGTTCCTAAAAATGTTTGTGAAATAAACATCAGCACTCTTTTGAGCGCCTCCTGTTCATAGTCTAACACCTCATAGATGTATATGGCATTCAATATTGTAAATTCTCCATGTTTCAACTTAACTTGGAAAAATATATATTCAATATACTCATGATGTATCAAATACCTTCATCAAACCTGAAGGATAAATATCTTTACATAAATTGGAAAGCGCCAAATCTGCGCCTCACCCTTTGTAAAACGCGCATCACTGACTTTTGAAAACACCCCGCTGTAACCGCCTACTCGCTCCCCATACTTAGTACGATTACCTATTTGTATTATTCTATTATATATAGTTTTTTTTTGCAAGAGCAATAAATCCATCTGGACAGAACCTTACAATTGTAAGCATTCTCCCTCCTCATAGAAATATTTCACCAAACTGTTTTAATAACTAATCATATTTTAACAAACCAATATAGAAACATACCTTCCATCAAGTGAACTGACAGTATTATGATCATGATTTGAAATTTGAAAGATAATACATCACTTTGAGAATTCAATTAAAAATTTTATGCTTTATAAGAATATTTCAAAAAAATGTAGTTATTAATTGTCAACACAAAATCTATATATTGTGTTTTTATATTAAAACGTCTCATAATTAGTGTATATAAGAAAAATGTACTACATATTGATATAAACAATAAAACTCAAAAATATAGTTATTAATAAAATTTTTATTACTGATCATAGATAATAAGAAATTAGTATTATATATTTTTATAAAAATAATACTAATTTAAAAATAATATCTACTGTCTTGGTAATTATTCATAAATCTTAAGAAGAAAAAATAATTTTTCTATAATTACTAATAATAAAGCATTTATTATTTTATAATAAATTATTGAATTGACTTTTTGTTTATACAAGCCTTTAATATTTTTTTCTACTTCATAGTAGCTGCTTTCATTTCTAACAAATATAGAAAAATCGTTAAAAACATATCTTTGCGATTGACAACACAAACAATTAAGCCAACCATATCCTTGCGAATAAAAATTCTTTAAATGGGGGGAACGCAAATGTTATAATTGTAATCAATTTCTTCAATCAAGTTTCTTCATTTTTATTTGCAGCATCTCGATATAAAAGCAGTATTATATCTCTCCTTTATTCAAATGTGCGTGCTAATAATTTGCATATATCACCCTTAATACTGCAACCTTTTTTGAACTTTGTGTCTATAAGGAAAAAAATTATGCAGAAAAAGATTCCATCAATTAGTTGCAGCCCCTTTCCAGCTTCACGTAAAATGTATCAACAAAGCCCTCTTTTTCCTGATGTGCGTGTTCCATTACGACAGATTTCCCTGACCAATGACAGCGGTGAAGAACCTTTAAACATCTACGATACTTCCGGCCCATACACCGATCAAAATATCATCATTGATATTACAAAAGGCTTGCCCGCAATTGGCTCACCTTGGCTTGCTAAACGCGCTGATACTGAATCTTATCCTGCACGATCCATCAAACCTGAAGATAACGGATTAACCTATGATACGCCTTCCACACCAAGCTTTGAACAAAAGCGTCCTATCTTGCGAGCCCAAAATGGCAAAGCAATTACACAAATGGCATATGCACGTGCTGGTATTATTACCGAAGAAATGGAATATGTCACTATACGAGAAAATGAAGGAAGCATAATAAAAGATCAGAAAAACATGCTCTCAAATGAAAAATTTAATGGATCAATACCCCAATTTTATACTGCCGAATTTATTCGCAATGAAATTGCCCATGGGCGTGCTATTATTCCTAAAAACATTAATCATCCAGAGTGCGAACCAATGATTATTGGACGCAATTTTCGTGTTAAAATTAATGCCAATATTGGTAATTCAGCCGTGACATCCTCTATGGCAGAAGAAGTTGATAAAATGGTTTGGGCCACTCGTTGGGGAGCTGATACAGTAATGGATCTCTCAACAGGGCGAAATATTCACAATATTCGTGAGTGGATTATTAGAAATTCACCTGTTCCAATTGGGACAGTTCCTCTTTATCAAGCACTCGAAAAAGTACAAGGTATTGCTGAAAATTTAACATGGGATATTTTTCGTGATACCCTTATCGAGCAAGCAGAACAGGGTGTTGATTATTTTACTATTCATGCGGGCTTAA
This sequence comes from Bartonella sp. ML69XJBT, assembly GCF_028618515.1. Lineage (GTDB taxonomy): Bacteria > Pseudomonadota > Alphaproteobacteria > Rhizobiales > Rhizobiaceae > Bartonella. The sequence continues at coordinate 32,253 of NZ_JAQITB010000006.1, read as the reverse complement.
GATTAGCATTTATTCCTCTCACCATTAACCGCGTAACAGGTATTGTTTCACGGGGTGGTTCTATTATGGCAAAATGGTGTCTCCATCATCATAAAGAAAGTTTTCTCTATGAACATTTTGATGAGATTTGTGATATTGCACGCACCTATGATATCTCTCTTTCCTTAGGAGATGGATTGCGCCCTGGTTCCATTGCCGATGCCAATGATGAAGCTCAATTTGCTGAACTGAAGACTTTGGGAGAATTGACAAAAATTGCTTGGGAAAAAGACGTACAGGTTATGATTGAAGGACCTGGACATGTTCCCATGCATAAAATCAAAGAAAATATGGAGCAACAATTAGAACTCTGTCATGAAGCACCTTTTTATACTTTAGGCCCACTTACCACTGATATTGCTCCTGGTTATGACCATATTACATCAGCAATTGGAGCAGCTATGATCGGATGGTTTGGAACAGCTATGCTCTGTTATGTAACACCTAAAGAACATCTAGGACTCCCCGATAAAAATGATGTTAAAACTGGCGTGATCACTTATAAAATTGCTGCCCATGCCGCAGATCTTGCCAAAGGATTACCTAGAGCACAATTGCGCGATAATGCTCTTTCACGTGCACGATTTGATTTTAGATGGCATGATCAATTTAACCTTTCTCTTGATCCAGATACAGCCTGTACCTTTCATGATGAAACCATGCCTAAAGAAGCTCATAAATTGGTACATTTTTGTTCCATGTGTGGACCAAAGTTCTGTTCTATGCGTATTTCCCATGATATTCGCGATACAGTCGTGAGAAAAACAAAAGATGAAGGTATGATTGCTATGGCAGAGAAATATCAAAAGAATGGTGACCTTTATATGGAAGTCGCGCCTCTTCAAAAAAAGAGAGTAAACAGTTGAAAAATATTCTTATCAAAGGTGCAGGTGTAGGAGGGTTAACAGCTGCCTGTATGTTACAACAAAGGGGTTTTTCTGTTACTGTCTCAGCACCCCCTCATTCTCCTATAGGGACTGCCAGTTGGTATGCCGGAGGAATGCTAGCGCCTTACTGTGAAAGAGAAAACGCTGCACAAATTGTCGAAGACATCGGCATACAAGCTATAGAATGGTGGCATAAAATGCTTCCTCATCTTGTTATACAAAAGGGTACTTTAGTGGTTGCACCCGCACGAGATAAGGGAGAACTTGAACGATTTTCAGCGCGTACACATAGCCATAAAATTCTAAATGGTGAAGAAATAGCACATCTTGAACCAGATCTTGCAGAACGTTTTAATAACGCACTTTTTTATGAAAATGAAGCACATCTTGATCCTCGTAAAGCACTTATCACTTTAAAAGAAGATCTTATAAAAAATGGAACATGTTTTGTTGATGTGGAAATATCTGAAACAGATTTTGATCTTATCATTGATGCAACTGGAATAGCACGTTTAGGAAAAGACAAAAAGTTACGCGGCGTACGTGGTGAAATGCTTCTCGTACGTAGCAGAGATATTAAAATTTCTCGTCCAATTCGTCTTCTTCATCCACGGTTTCCTCTCTACATTGTCCCACGGCAAGAAAACATTTTTATGATTGGTGCAACAATGATTGAAAGTAACTTTGATGGTGCCATTTCGGTAAGATCAATGATGGAATTGCTCAATGCAGCTTATACCTTGCATCCTGCTTTTGCTGAAGCTGAAATTATTGAAACTGGTGTTGGTGTACGACCATGTTATCCTGATAACTTCCCTTCAGTATGCAAACATGGTAATCGTATTTTTATTAATGGATTTTATAGACATGGTTTTCTTTTGTCTCCAGAAATGGCAAAACGCACGGTGAAATTGGCATTGGAATAAAACATGCAAATATTTGTCAATGGTGAAACAATTCAAACAGAAGTTATCACTCTCAATCTTTTACTTGAAGAATTGGGTTATAAGGGAAATTGGCTCGCTACCGCTGTTAATGCAGAAGTTGTTCCTGTAAGTGAGCGAAGCAAATTTATCTTGCATGAAGGTGATAAAATTGAAATTTTAAGCCCAATGCAAGGAGGCTAAAACGATGCTGAATCTTTATGGACGTAAATTCTCTTCTCGTCTTATGTTAGGTACAGCACAATATCCCTCACCCGCAATCCTTCGTGATGCTATTTGTAAATCGGGTACAGAAATTGTAACAGTTTCATTGCGCCGAGAAACAGCCGGTGGCAAACAAGGTGGACAATTTTGGCAATTTCTGACAGAACTGGATATAACAGTGCTTCCCAATACTGCTGGTTGTTACACTGTTAAAGAAGCTGTTACAACGGCAAAACTTGCACGAGATCTCTTTAAAACCTCTTGGATTAAACTCGAAATTATCGGCAATCCCGATACCCTACAGCCAAATGTCTTTTCCCTCATCGAAGCAGCGCAAATTTTAAACAGTGAAGGTTTCAAAATTTTTGCCTATACAACCGATGATCTCATTGTTGCTGAAAAACTTCTCGACGTTGGATGCCAAGTTATTATGCCTTGGTGTGCTCCTATTGGATCTGCCAAAGGTCCTCACAATACTGATGGACTATGTTCTATTCGTGCCTACCTTCCTGATGTTACACTTGTTATTGATGCCGGCATTGGGCGTCCATCACATGCTACTATTGCTATGGAACTTGGATATGATGCAGTGCTTCTTAACACCGCGGTTGCTAAAGCAGGTGATCCTGTCTTAATGGCTGAAGCATTTTCTAAAGCGATTCAGGCAGGACGTATGGGATATAAAGCAGGACTTCTCGAAGCACGCAATGTCGCAGTTCCTTCAACACCCGTTATTGGAAAAGCCGTCTTTTCATGAAACTGGATCCTTTTTATCTCATTGTTGACAGTGCGGATTGGGTCGAACGTTTGGTTCCTCTTGGCATAAAACTCGTACAGTTGCGTATGAAAAATGAAAATCTTGAAACAATCACTCAACATATTAGGCGTGCAAAAAACATATGCGATAAATGGGGAGCACAACTCATTATTAATGATTATTGGACAATAGCTATTGATGAAAAATGCCATTTTATTCATCTTGGGCAAGAAGACTTAAGCAATGCTGACCTTGCCGCAATTCGTAAAAATGGTATAAAGTTTGGTCTTAGTACCCATGATAACCGAGAATTGAACATCGCACTTTCTGTTCATCCTGATTATATCGCTCTTGGTCCTATTTATCCAACAATCTTAAAAGAAATGAAATGGAATCCTCAAGGGCTAGAAAAAATCAAACAATGGAAACAACGGATTGGTACCTTACCTTTAGTGGGCATTGGTGGTTTAACACCAGAACGTGCTGTTGGTGTTTTGAAAGCAGGTGCCAATAGTGCTGCTGTTGTCACCGATATTATCCTCCATAAAAAACCTGAACAGCGTGTAAAGCAATGGATAAAGGTGACGCAAGCATGGCGTTAAAGCCTTCTATTCTTATTGTGGCAGGCACCGATCCAACGGGAGGGGCCGGTATTGTCCGTGATATAGAAACAGCAGCACATTTTCAAGTAAAAGCCAATTTAGCCATTACCTGTGTTAACGTCCAAGATGATAATCACGTTGCTGAAATTGTTCCAATGAGTGAAAAACTCGTTGCCGCACAAATGCGCAGTGCTCTAGAAGCCTATCCAATCAGTGCAATAAAAATCGGCATGACAGGTACAAAAGCAATTATAGTAGCAATCTGTAATGTGCTCGAAGACTATCCCCATATTCCAGTTATTTTTGATCCTGTACTTGTTGCCTCATCAGGGGGACAATTAACAACAGAAAAAATTATAGACGTTATGATCAATAGACTTCTCCCTCATGTTGATCTTTTAACACCCAATAGAGAAGAACTTGCTCTTCTCAGCCAAAGCCCATTGGCATCTCATGATAAGCAAGCAATACAACAAGCGAAAAAAATTCTGTCGTTTGGACCACACTCTCTTTTGATAAAAGGTGGACATGCAGATGGTCCCCTTGCAACGGATAGCTTCATTGATAAAAATGCAATCATCAATATTTCTACTCCGCGCCTAACAGTCACAATGCGTGGAACAGGTTGTATCCTTTCAAGTGCTATTACAGCGCAATTAGCATTAAATGAATCTATGATTCAAGCCATAAAAAATGCAAAAGCATATATTCACACATTACTGTTAAATCATCATCAGAAATATTCTTAAAAATTCAGTATGATGTCATAATCTGTTGCTCACTTTTACATTTTATATAGATTGTTTTTTATAAATATGTCTGTAGAGATACTGAATTATTTCTGTTAAGATAAAAGAATATTTCATTTTTGATTAAAGTCTGAGAAATATAACAATGTAAGAATTCTTTTATGAGCTTACAGAGTTATAATGCTATTGTCTGAATTTATACCCCTTGCATTAAGTAAAGAAATAGTACAGAGTATTCCAGTTGTCTTAACTGATAAGATAACCCATTAAGAATACACAAAACTGCGAGTTTCCCTATTTTAGAGTTTTTCTTTTTTGTCAAAAAAAGGCTATCATTGTTTCAGATATAAATTTACCAAAGGACACATCAAAAGCTTGAAGAATAAGGTTGTCTGGTCTATTGTTTATAGATCATTAGAAAAGGTAAAATGCTAAATCAAACATCATATTCAATCTCATATGAAGAACTTTTAAACTTTTATAAAGAAAGTGGTGCGGATGCTGTTCTAACAGATGTACCTATTGATCGCTTTAATCAAGCTGCTTGCTTAGAAAAAAAAGCAACACAAGCAGTAAATGTTTCTCATAATCAACAAACATCACCAACGATCAAGTTAGAGAAACAGACATGGCTTCACCCCACTATTATGCAAGGTGAACTTTCCGCTATAGAAAGTGCCAAAAGTGCAAATACACTTGACGAACTAAAATCCGCTCTTCTCGCATTTAACGGCTGCTCATTAAAATTAACAGCAAAAAATACCTGTTTTTCAGATGGAACAGCGGGAAGCCCGCTTATGCTCATAGGAGAAGCACCAGGACGAGAGGAAGATATACAAGGACTTCCTTTTGTAGGAAAAGCAGGAATGTTACTCAATAAAATCCTCGCATCAATTGGCTTAACAAGAAATAATGTTTACATAGCCAACACTATCCCCTGGCGTCCACCAGGAAATCGCACACCAACGCCAAGAGAAGTCACGTTATGTCGCCCTTTTATTGAACGGCAAATTCATTTAGCTAAACCTCGCATTCTTGTCGCACTTGGCGGTATTGCCACACAATTTTTGACAGGCGCGCAAAATGGAATTATCCGTACTCGAGGGAAATGGCACACCTATGAGAGCGAAGACAACATAAAAATCCCTGTTATGCCAACCTTTCATCCTGCTTATCTTCTCCGAACGCCTAGTCAAAAAAAACTTACATGGATAGACTTTTTAGAAGTAAAAAACCGTTTAGATAGCCTTTTGTAAGCCCTTAAGCTTTACCTTTTCTTAAAATATTAACATTTTTTCAGTTCTTTAATTTTTAAAATACTCGTCAGGAAAAATTATGCCACAATCAGCCGTCCCCATTTATCGTTTAGAAGATTATCAACAAACCCCTTATACTATTCCCAAAATACAATTGCATTTCCGTTTAGCACCAACAAAAACTTCTGTTACAGCGATATTGTCTATTGAACCTCGTCAAAATACAAAAGAATTCACACCTCTTATCCTTTCTGGTGATGATCTTACCTTAATTTCTGTCGCTCTTAATGGTGAGGAATTATCTGAGAATGCTTATAAAGCTACTCCTTCACGTTTAGAAATTACCACCCCACCAGCTGTTCCTTTTACATTGCAATTGGTTACCGAACTGAATCCTGAAAGCAATCGCCAACTTATGGGGCTTTATCTTTCAAATGGTGTTTATTGTACACAATGTGAAGCGGAAGGTTTTCGTCGCATTACTTACTTTTATGATCGTCCAGATATTCTTTCTACCTACAGGGTAAAAATTGAAGCAAATTCTCACACTATCCCTATTTTACTTTCCAATGGAAACCTCGTCGAAATAGGTACTCTTGAAGATAATTATCATTTTGCCATTTGGGAAGATCCTTATCCCAAACCATCTTATCTCTTTGCTCTTGTTGGTGGTAATCTTGATAAGTTAGAAGACCATTTTATAACTGTATCTGGTCGACGTATCGAACTTGGTATCTATGTTGAAAAAGGAAAAACCAAACGTGCAGCCTATGCAATGGATGCTCTTAAACGTTCCATGCGTTGGGATGAACAACGTTTTGGACGCGAATATGATCTTGATGTTTTCAATATCGTTGCTGTTTCCGACTTTAATATGGGTGCAATGGAAAACAAAGGGCTTAACATCTTTAATGACAAATATGTTCTTGCCGATCCTGAAACAGCAACTGATCAGGATTATAGAAATGTTGAACGCGTTATTGCGCATGAATATTTCCATAATTGGACTGGTAATCGTATTACTTGCCGTGATTGGTTTCAGCTCTGTTTAAAAGAAGGCTTAACTGTCTATCGTGATCAAGAATTTTCCTCGGATCAAAATGTTCGTAGCTTACAGCGCATTGAAAATATAAAAACATTGAAAGCTATGCAATTTACTGAAGATTCTGGTCCTCTTGCCCATCCTGTACGTCCTCGTCAATACAGCCAAATCAATAATTTTTATACCACGACCGTTTATGAAAAAGGTGCAGAAGTTGTTCGCATGGTGCATACTCTTTTAGGCCCTACTCTCTTTCGTAAAGGAATGGATCTCTATTTTCAACGTCATGATGGACAGGCTTGTACAATTGAAGATTTTATTGCCTGTTTTGCTGAAGTTTCTCATCAAGACTTCTCACAATTTATGTTGTGGTATGAACAAGCGGGAACACCTCATGTAGAAATTGATCACCATTATAACGATGGCATTTTAACAATTCATGCAAAACAGCATATTCCAGCAACACCACAACAAAACACAAAAAAGCCAATGCTTATCCCTATTGCATTTGGTTTGTTAGGACATCATGGACAATCTCTCAGCTATGAAGCTGATGCGGATATTCAATCAGGCATTATGCTTCTATCCCAGGAAAAGCAAACCTTTATATTAAGGGGACTGCGCGAAAAACCTGTTTTATCACTGCTAAGAGATTTTTCTGCACCTATCAATCTACAAACTCCATTCAATGAAAGCGAACTCATCTTTCTTGCACAAAAAGATGACAATCAGCTGAATCGTTGGCAATCGCTGAACCATTTGATGACGCAAGCTCTGATTCAAGCTCTTCAAGATAAAACACAAGGAAAACAGGATATGCCTCCTGCTTTGCTAAAATTGATCGAAAACATCCTTACAGATGAAAGCCTTGAGCCAGAATTTCGTGCATTTTGCTTAAGTTTACCAAGCGAAGTTGAGCTTGCCCATATAATTGGTAAAAATGTTGATCCAGAGCATATTCACCATGTACGCAATCAGTTTTTAGCTTCCCTTGCACATACACATCAAGTGCTTTTCACAAAAGTTTATATGCAAATGGAGAACAATGAACCCTATTCACCTAATACTGCACAAGCTGGAAAACGAGCATTACGCAATATAATACTCGACTATCTTTCCATAGCAGAAGCCAAGCCACACCGTGCTGCCACACAATATGCAACAGCTGATAATATGACTGACCGCATGGCTAGTATAACCATTTTAGTACGGCGCTTTAACGAAAGTGAGCAAGCGCAAAGCGCCTTAAATGATTTTGAAACCCGATATCAACATGACCCTTTGGTTATGGATAAATGGTTTTCTATTCAAGCAATGGTTGCAGGAGCATCAACACTTGACCATGTTCAAAAACTCATGCAGCATCCGCTTTTTTCACAAGATAATCCTAATCGGGTACGAGCTTTGATTGGTGTCTTTGCCTCTTACAATCTCACGGGTTTTCATAGAGTTGATGGTGCCTCCTATCGTTTTCTTTGCCAAATCATTTTGGAAATTGACAGAAAAAATCCACAGCTTGCTTCACGATTACTCACCATGATGCGTTCTTGGCGACAATTAGAACCCATTCGGCAACAAAAATTTGAGACCGCATTAAAAAAAATTGCAGAAGCCCCCCAATTATCAAGTGATGTGGCTGAGATTATCTCTCGTCTGCTCGCTTAAAGTATAAAAATATTTTATAATCAGTATGTTATAATATAATTGATAATATAATATCAACGCATTACGCGAAAATAATTAGCCTATAAACAGGTTACTTCCACCTGTTTATAGGCTATTTTGAAGTTCTTTTTTTTCATAATCCACATTCCATAAAAGTAAAATAGCTTTTTTTAAAAAAAGACTGGACAGAGGACTCCTGTTTTGATTCATTGCACCCTATGGGGTTTTACTATGAATATTGAAACAGTTTTTAAAACGCATTATTCCATAATTAAAGGAACGAGCAATGGCTGAACTGGATGCATATAGTGCACCAACACAGGTGTGTGCTGATTCAAAGTCAAGTGCTCAAAATCATAAAGCACGAACAAAGCGTATCCCTCTACTTTTGAGTTTAGCCTATCAAAAACTGCTCTTGATTGAACCGTGGCTGCGACGTTCAGTTCTCTTTGTTATTATGGCATTTCTTGTTGTGCTGGCAACAATTCGTTTTGTATCAATCTATGATTGGCGTCATGCTCTTGAGAACAACACACGCTCTACCCTTACTTTGTTAGCCTCTCATATCAGCAATACAATTGATCGTGACCTGCTTGCAACTCCTGAGAAAAGAAAAAACTCCCCTCTTTCTCACAATCATTTGCAAAATATCCTTACCAATTTATACAATCAAGGTCTTGTTAGCCCCAATACTATTATTGCTATAATGGATCAAAAAGGCACTGTTTTAGCTTCATCTAGTTCAGAGATCATTTTAGAAAAACCCTTACAGGATTTTACCTCTGAAAGTATTGCTTTACAATCTCTTGGACAACATGCTGGAATTATGGAAATTACCATAGGAAAAGATGTTCCTGCCCTTGCTTCATTTCACCAAACAGAAAATGGACAATATGGCGTCTTTATCAGCGAAAAGAAGCAACATACCTATATGGAATGGCGCAAAGTTTTCTCTTTAAATATAACTCTTTTTATAGGAACTAGCAGTGTTATTCTAGCGCTCCTCTATACTTATTACAATCAAATTGTGCGAGCACGCAAGACAGATTTAATTTCAGAAAAAATTCAAAATCGCATTGATATGGCAATGATGCGTGGACGCTGTGGGCTGTGGGATTGGAATATGGCGAGCGGGCGCGTTTATTGGTCACAGGCAATATATGAAATGCTAGGCTATGTGCCTCAAGATGCACTGCTGTCAATTTCGCAAATTACCGCCATTATCAACCCAAATGATGCTAATTTTTTCGATCTTGCGCAAGAATTGATGAGTGGTCAGAAAAAGCATATCGATATTAATGTCCCCATGCGACATGCCGATGGTCACTATGTATGGATGCGTATTCGTGCGGAAGTAACAGATGAAGAAGAACCCCATTTGGTTGGTATTGCTTTTGATATTAGTGAACAGCGTCAACTGGCAGAAGAAACAGCGCAAGCTGATCTCCGTATCCGTGATGCTATTGAAAATATTTCAGAATCTTTTGTATTATGGGATGCAGAAGAGCGTTTAGTTATGTCAAATAGCAAATTTTGCGAATATGCCGCTATCCCTAAACAGGTTTTACAATCAGGAATCCAACGTGCAACCGTTGAAGCCATGGCTCGTCCAGCAATCAATGAATATCCTCTCAAAGATGATGGCGCTGGGAATCTAACCAGTATTCGCCAAACTGCAGATGGTTGTTGGCTTAAAATTAATGAACGGCGTACTCAAGATGGAGGACTGGTTTGCATTGGTACAGATATTTCTGAACTTAAACAACAACAAGAAAAATTTGAAGACAGTGAAAGAAGGCTTTTTTCTTTCATTCAAGAACTCAAACGTGCTCGAGGCAGTGCACAACAACGTGCAACAGAAGTGGAAAAACTGAATAAAAGTCTGAAAGCAGAAAAAGAGCGCGCTGAAAGTGCTAATAAAGCTAAATCAGAATTTTTAGCAAATATGTCCCATGAATTGCGCACTCCACTTAACGCTATTCTCGGCTTTTCAGATATCATGTTGCAATCCACCTTTGGTCCTCTTGGATCGCAACGCTATAAAGAATATATGCATGATATTTACAATTCAGGAGCCCATCTTCTAACCCTTATCAATGATATCCTTGATATGTCCAAAATTGAAGCTGGAAGATTTACCCTTGATTGTAAAAATAGTGATCTAGAGCCAATTATTAGCGAAGCAACACGAACACTCGCACCACAAGCACAAGAAAAAAATATTTCTATCACAACCAATATTGCCCCAGAACTCCACGCAGAAATCGATGGACGTGCCATGAAACAGATCTTCCTTAACCTTATCTCTAATGCGGTTAAATTCACACCTGCTGGTGGACGTATTGATGTGTGTGCTTTCAAGAAAAAAAATAATCTTATCTTTAAGATTAAAGATACAGGTGTTGGTATTCCTCAATCAGCAATAAAAAAACTTGGGCAACCTTTTGAACAAGTTGAAAATCAACTCACAAAAACCCATACTGGATCAGGTCTCGGGTTAGCCATTTCACGCTCCTTGCTAGAACTACATAAAGGGAAACTTGAAATTATCTCTAAAGAAATGAAAGGTACAACCGTCATCATTACAATGCCAATTCAACAAAGTTAAATGTGTTTTAAAGGCCTTCACCTTTTTCTCGTTGTAGCAAAATCTTCTTCCGCTCAATACCCCAGCGGTATCCAGAAATAAATCCATTCTTACACACCACACGATGGCAAGGAATGATTAATGCTAACTCGTTAGCTGCACATGCATTCGCAACTGCACGAAAAGCATTTGGCATACCAATGCGTTGCGCTAATGCTTTATATGAAATTGTTTCACCACAAGATACTTCACATATGAGCGACCATACTTTCTTTTGAAAAACTGTACCATTTATATCTAAAGAAAAATCAGGTTTCTTTGCTAACTTCGGTGTTTCTATCATTGCGACAATACGTGTAACTTCCCTCTCAAATGTACTATCATCATCCACTTTTCGTACATCAGAAAAACATGCCGTAAATTCTCGTAATAATTGTTCTCTACTCTCTCCTAATGCTATATTACAAATTCCTTTATGAGACTTTGCCACCAAAAGCACTCCTATTGATGTGCTTTTCAGACAAAATATTCTCTGTTGCAGAATTTTTAACATTTTACTTTTTTGATATTTTTTAATATTTGAATAGATTCAATGAAATAAAGCAAGAGAATTTTCTTATCACACTCTTTACGCGATAAAAGAGAAGCCACCTGAAATTCGTCTCCTCAATCATTCATTTTCAATTATACTTTAATCATTTGAAAAATGAAATCATAAAATAAAACAATAAAAAACTGGATTCTCTTCACGGCTTTGTCCTTATGACTGCAAGAAACCAAATAATCACCTTAAAGCGTGGAATTCTAGTATATGAGAACGAATTCCGTAGATCTTTTTATTTAAAACGCAAAAAATTGTTATCTTTTGGCAAAACATTATTCCGCACAGCATGAGAAACATAAAAAAATCTCTCAAAAAAAGAATAAATGAAACTTTCATGAGACGGTTATTTATTATACCGCCTTCGCGCTTTAAAAGAATTTGAAAATGTTTAAAAGGCGATCTTAATAACTCTATCGAAAAGGAAAGAAAACTATCATATAAACGTCATTGCTGAGTTTGTGATAAAATTCGTGTGTTTCAAAATGCACGGGTGTATGGAAAAGTAAAAAGCTTTTTTTGACATCTATGGCAATGTATATGTTAGCAATGCTGTGATTATTGGAGATAATGCACAAATTTATGATAATGCCTGTGTGAATGAACGTGCTCATATCACTGATGATGCTCCTATCGATGACAGTGCAAAAATAAGTGGCGCTGTTCGCATCTGTAATAAATCTTTTGTGTATTTAATAATGCCGCTGTTTGTTGCTACCGTATCTGGCTATTCTTATACTCATAGTGCTATTTCTTATAACAGCTGATAATAATATTTCAGATGAAGCATTTTCCAGATTTTATAATGAAGCTGATTTCTATTACTCATCATCAAACACTCAAAAGTTAGGTATTCGATAATATTTTAAAATATATTGATATAGATTTTTTCGATTCATTTGTTTTTACAAACTCTATTTACTATCCTATTCATCGAGTTTGCTATTGCAAAATGCTCTATATTTGTAACATATTTCGTTATCTAAACAAAATATTTATGACATACAAAAGAGAAAAGACTATTACTCAAAATAAGATGATATTTTTCTTTTTAGAAATATTCTCCAGCATATATCTGAAAAATAAAAGCCCCATTCGAAAATGGGACTTTAAAATCATTTCATTGTGAAACAGTTTAAAATTTATATGCTACGCCAACACGGAAATCATTCGTTTTATAGCGCATTTCAACTTTATCATGTACGAACTTCTTCTTGCCGAAATCTGAGTAACGGTATTCCGCACGCATAACAATATTATCGGTCATTGCAAAATCAACACCGCCTCCAAGAGTATAACCAATCATGGTCTTTTTCTCATCTTCCAACCAGTCAGAAAGGTTAATTGCTCTCTTTTCTATATCAGAATCCTTGGAAAAAATACTACGAAGCTGCGTATAAGCAATACCTCCGGCCACATAAGGCATAAAACGATCAATAGAGACACCAAATCTCACCCGTGTAGCACCAGTCCATTTTTGTTTTAGAGTATGATAGATAATTTCAGAAGATGTCTCTGGAGGAGGAGGAGAAGGGTCTTCTCGAGAACCTTTCGCTCTCATTGATTTTTCTGAAGATTGTGCTGCTTCCTCAGTTTGACTCCCTTTTGGTGAACCTACCTCCTTTGTATCCTTTTTATTAACCCACATGATATCCGTATCAATACCTACAATAAAACCATTGTCGACATCAATATTGGAACCTGCATAAATACCACCTATAAAACCGGAAAGTTTAGGTAAATATTCCTTGTCAATCGGAAACCATTGCCCTGTCTTCTCATCTCTTAAATAATTTGCACGGGTTTTACTTGAAAAATTACCAATTTGACCTCCAAGGTAAAAACCAGTCCAAGAAAAAGATGGAGCTGCAATAATAGGTACAACAGATGCCGGCTGTTCTGGTATCCTAATATCCGCTGCCTGTACTACAGAAATTAAAGTTAAAGAAAAAAGAGAAGTTGTGATTAAGTATTTTGTAGTCATAATTGCTCCCCTAAAAGCTAATGTGACATGTAATAATGAAATATTTTCATATTTTTTTCAAAAAATCTGTAGTAAAAATGATACAGTCATAGAAAAAATTAAATCTCTTTTGAAAACAACAAGCATTTTTTAGGAAACTATGTTGTAATGGCTCTTTTTAAGCCATTATTATAATTTAGATTTATTTTCTATATTATGTGAGAGGTTTTCGTCTCAATTTTTGAAATTTGATAAAGAAGTTGGCTAGATCATTCATCAAGCTTTCTGTCTTACTTTTTCCCAGTATAGTTTCATTATCAGTGTGGTAGAAAACAATACTTATAACCTCATGATATTTTATCTCAATTTATGTCGTAAAAATACTTGCTCAATCTCTTTTGAAAAAACTTTGTAGTCTCCTTTAAATTCTGCTTAAATTCATGAAATGTATTTGATTTAATATGCGTTCTAGGTGAATAAGCACTCTCGTGCCACAATACGCATTCAATGGAAAAGCTAATAAATAATATCATTTACACAAAATTTTAAAAAGCGCATTTCACCTTTCTCAATAAACTATAAAACATAGAATGAATTTACCATAGAAACTCTTTCAGCTTTGTCATTGTACCGTTTAACATTCGAATACCCATCAAAAAATGTTGCTTATCAGAAAAAAACTCTTAAGTGGTCGAGAATTTCTTTATAAGAAAAAATATCTTCAAGAAAACATTCAAGTTTTTTCTAAGTAAGTTTTTATTGGCAATTCTGAAAAAATGATTGTATCTAACATTTCATCAAAAACATGGGATGTACATATAATAATTTCTGCAAGACGTGGAGAAGCTCCCATGATAATTACCAACATATCTAAAAGAGAAGGATTAGACTGTAAAAGACTAAAAAGCTGAATTTCTAAAGGCAATTCTTGTAAAAAATTGTCAAAACATAACATCACTTCATTCGCCCGTTTTGTCGCGCTAAAAGCTTTCAAAAGTGCAGATGTTGATTACGTCAATTTCTCACGCACTTGCGTCTATTGTGTTGCTTTATAAAACCTAAAACGGAGTATGCGCATAATACGAAAAATATCACTCGCTCTTTCAAAACCTAAAGGGCTTATTGCCAATTTTAAAACCAAGTTCTTGCTCGTTCTCAAACAACACCACATAATGTTTTTCAACAACCTAAAGCGCTTTTAATAAATTGCGGATAAAACTGTTCCTCTCTTGGTTACCTCTTCATTAGGCAACACTGGTAAATTGAGAAACGTCTTTTGAGAGAAGATGCTATTATTGATTGGTAAGTATCTAAATACGGTGTTCCACATTTCATGAAAAACTGTAATTTTTTATAAGGCCACTTCTCGTTTTATCCCTGTTTCAATCAAACGTGCAAAATTCTGTTAACATTGAAACTGTCTGACGTCTCCGGCATTGAAGAAAACGTTCACCTGTAATGAGTTGTGTGTTTGAACAAAAAACTCAATCTCACGAATACTATCTCTTTCTAACTGTATATGATGGCCATAAGCCGCAATTTGACTGTAATTTTATACGCATGGATTTGGCGTTTAATTGAATGGATATCAGCAATAGCAGCGTAATCCAAATATTTCCGCCATACATAAGAAAAAAGCTCCTTGAGAAAATTAACCCTACCCTCTTATCTCCAGCAACTGGGTGTGCTTTCATCATAGCTGCTCGCTCCCAATTTCGACTACGCCCCTCATAACAACACAATACAGTCCTTACTGGTAAAGCCAAAGGAGTTCAATTTAGATCTGATCGAAGCCTAAAATCGAGAGGAAAAACATATCCTTCTCCAGCACATTCTTCAATGATACGGATTAATAGACGTAGCATTTTAGAAAATAAATCTATGCTCTCAGAAAGATTCTCAATACGAGATGACATTTCATCAATGAAAACAATACGATCAATCTCAGAAGAATAATTAAATTCTTCTGCCCCTAACTTTTCCATTCCTAAAACGATTAAGCCACAATCTTTTTCTACACTCTTACGGCTTAACAAATTTATTTTACCATGTTCATGTACTTTACTTAAAAGAAAACGTAGAGCTACACCTAATGCAGCTTCTTCCAAACCTGTCAACCAAACGCACGAGGCTTCGTAACAAGCCGGCACCATCGTTATATTTGCCAGCCCCCAATGTTGCGACAGCCCTTGCATTAAGACGGTTCATAAGGGCTATTTTTAGTCCTTTCTTATACAAATTTTATCCACATACTGATCCCGCTTTTGACGTGCAAGCGAATGATTTTGTTTGATGCAACATAAACAGATTTGAAATGAGAGAATCTTATTGTATCCAAGCTTCTAATTCAATATGAATAACGCTAAATTATCATTATAAATCAATATGTTATATTAAGTAAACACCACATTTAAATCAGCTAAAGAAATGAGAACATGTGCTTCCCGTCTTTTGCGCCTTAAAGCAATCATTGGTGACGTTTCGTGTATAGTTTCACTCTTATCAATAAGCACAATGTCATCTATAATTTCGTTTAGCCTTGTTTCTCTATCAATAAGGACCTCAGATCAGGTGGATTGGCCATTAAAACTTCACATAACAAAGATGATAAGATCATCACCGCACTTATAAATTTAATCTGCTTTTCCTTATCTGCAATAAAGGAAACAAGTGACTCTCAATTTTCTTTTCTTGCTTGTTCTTCAATTTCTTTCATCCATCGCAAACCTCTGTTATCAAGAGTCTATAAGGGGAGAAGCTGTGTTTTTAAAAAAGCATTTTTCATCTATTCCCTTGAAAAACATCTTCGCTTCTTTCTCTTGCTTTATACTCTAGGGGAAAATAGTCATCGATATATCAAATTATGAAACAGAAATATTTTTTAAGGAAATAATAAAACAGCCCTCAACCCTGGATTTGCATTTTCAAGTAACAATTCACCTCCGTGAAGTTTCATAACAGCTTTTGCGATACTTAAACCAATACCAAAACCAGGCTGTGTACGACTTTCTTCAAGGCGAACAAAGCGTTCTGTTACTTTTTCACATTTATCCGCTGCAATTCCTGGACCATTATCGCTTACAACAACCAACAAACGCTCCCCACGATATTCCATCGATAAGAAAACCTTTGCCTCCCTTCCATCTTTAGGGGCATATTTAATCGCATTATCAATAAGATTAAAAATCGATTGTGCAATAAGCTCACGATTTAATTTCAGCTCTTTATCAAATGTATCCCCTAACCGAAGCACAACACCTGATTCTTCAGCAAAAGGTTCATAAAGTTCAACGGCATCTTCAAGGATCAGCTTCATATTCATAACCTCAAGATGTTCAATTGCACTGCTGGCTTCAATACGCGAGATCATCAAAATCGCATTAAAAGTACGAATAAGTTGATCTGATTCAGCAATAACAGTATCAAGTGCTTGACGATATTCAAGCTTTGTCTTTTGCCCAGAAAGCGCTTCTTCAGCCCGATTTCTAAGGCGCGTTAGTGGTGTTTTTAAATCATGAGCAATATTGTCAGATACTTGACGCAAACCAATATTCAATTCTTCAATGCGATCTAACATAACATTAAGGTTAGCGGATAATCGATCAAACTCATCCCCTACTCCAGAAACAGGTAGCCGCCCACTGAAATCTCCCTCCATCAAACGCTGTGAGGCAGCTGTGACATGATCAATCCTTTGTAATGCTCGCCTCCCAACAAAAAACCATATGAGTAAAGCCCCTCCAACCATTGCAACAAGAGCAATCATAACTGCTTTACGAATAACCGCCGCAAAACGTTCTGGCTCGTCTAAATCTCGTCCTATAAGAACCTTCATACCATTGGGTAAATCAAAAACAATTGCCAAAGCGCGATGTTCACTTGTTTTGCCATGTTCTCCAAAACGTGAATATAAAAAGGAATTGGCAATCAAGCCATTATGATTCAAAAGTCCTAATTCAATACGTGCAACATTGCCTGCTAAAATACGCCCCATAGGATCAGCAACAAGATAAAGAAAAGCCCCTGGTTGACGAGAACGATAATCAATCGTGCGGATTAATAAAGGAAGTCCACCATAATTATAAGAATCTTCGATATATCTTAATTCTTCATGTAAGGCTTGCTCTGTTTGCTCTGTTAACAACGAAGCGGAAAAATCCGTCATATAAAGAGAAAGTCCTGTTGCAACCAACCCGAACAATAAAATATAAAGTGCTGAAAGCCTTAACGCTGTTGTACGCATAATATTGAGCAGACGATTCATATTTTTTTATCTGGTGCTTTCAGCATATAACCAGCTCCCCGCACAGTGTGGAGAAGGGGGACATCAAAATCTTTTTCAATTTTTGCTCTCAAACGAGATATATGAACATCAATGACATTTGTTTGCGGATCAAAATGATAATCCCAGACATTTTCCAAAAGCATAGTACGTGTCACAACTTGACCAGCATATCGCATCAAATATTCAAGGAGACGAAACTCTCGTGGTTGCAGGAGGATATTTCTGTCACCCCGTTTTACTGTATGTGCTAACCGATCAAGCTCAAGATTGCCTACACAATACACTGTTTCTGCTTCTTTAGGATTTTTCCGACGCTGCAATACTTCAACACGGGCAAGAAGTTCAGAAAAAGCATAAGGCTTTGTCAAATAATCATCCCCACCTGCACGCAAACCCGCCACACGATCATCCACTTGCCCTAAGGCCGAAAGGATGAGCACTGGTGTTTCATTGCCTTTAGCACGCAATTCAGAAATAATAGAAAGACCATCACGATGTAAAAGCATTCGATCAATAACCATGACATCGTAGTTTTCCGTTTCAGCTAAGGCGTATCCAGTATCCCCATCATAGGCAACATCAACCGAATGCCCCGCTTCCAAAAAAGCTTTTTCGAGATAACGCCCCGTCTCACGATCATCTTCGATAACGAGTATCTTCATAAAACGCATCTCCGTTATTTTTATAAAATCGCCTTATAGGACAGAAGTCTACAAAACCTCTGCCCTACTAGCAACAAAGGGTTATTTTTTGAAAATTGGAAGAGCAACAAAACGATTTTGCTCATTTGTTCGTACTTGTAGCAATATGGCTTTTCGTCCTAGCTTTTGAGCATTCTTGATTGCATTGGTAATATCTGAAACCTTTTTAACAGATTTATTATTAACTGTTACAATCACATCACCAGGACGTATTCCCTTATCTGCCGCATCTGAATCCGAATCCACATCTGTTACAACCAACCCTAAACCATCATCAGAAGGAGCAACAATCAAACCATAATCTTCCAATGTCTCATCTGAATCACTATCAGCTCGCTCATTTGAATATTTTGCACTCTCTTTTTTATCTTCATCTTCAGGCATCGAAGCGAGTTTAACCTTGATATTATCTTCTTTACCAGATCTCCAGACTCCCAAGGTTATGGTTTCTCCAGGTTTAATATTGGCAATACGCTTCGCTAGATCACGAGAATCATTAATTTTTTCACCATTCACGGAAAGAATGACATCACCTGCCTTGATGCCAGCCTTTGCTGCTGGTCCTTTTAATGGATCAGTAACCAAAGCACCCTTCGCTTCCTTCAAACCTATCGAATCGGAAATTTCCTTCGTCACAGGCTGAATCTGAACCCCAAGCCAACCACGCTGGACAGAACCTTTTTCGATCAGTTGTTGTACAACTTGTTTTGCTGTTGTTGCCGGAATAGCAAAAGCAATCCCAACATTTCCTCCAGAAGGAGAGAAAATCGCGGTATTAACTCCCACAACTTTACCATTAAGATCAAAAGTTGGACCGCCAGAGTTTCCTCTATTAACAGCAGCATCAATCTGAAGAAAATCATCATAAGCACTCGTACCAATATCACGTCCACGTGACGAAACAATACCTGCTGTCACAGTTCCACCAAGACCAAATGGATTACCAATGGCAATAACCCAGTCACCAACGCGAAGCTTTGAATCATCACCAAAGTCAACATAAGCAAATTTTCTTGTGTCATTTACTTTCAAAACCGCAAGATCAGTTCGCGGATCTTTCCCAACGAGTTTTGCATTTAATTCTGTACCATCATCAAGAATAACAGAATAACTTGTACCTTCAGAAATCACATGATCATTGGTCACAATATAACCATCAGAAGAGATAAAAAAACCCGATCCAAAAGCTATAGGACGCAGTCTATTTGAACGTTGTGAAAACTTATTTTTAGGTTTATCGTTATCAAAAAAATCTTTAAAGAACCTCTTCAAAGGATGTTGATCTGGTAATTGGTCAAAACCAGGACCACTAAAAAAGTTATTAAAGAACCATTCTTCTTTCTTTTTATTGCTTTTTACTTGCACTGCTACAACCGCAGGTTTTACTTGAGCGACAATATCGGCAAATCCCTGCTGTTGCATTAATGAACTAAAGACAGAATTTGCATGAGCCGTCGTTGTCCACAAACTTGATCCACAACCACTAAAAAACAACGCACTTTCCAACGCAGCAGAAAAACTTACTGCAGCTAATGTTTTAAAGAAAGTTTTTTTAACCATTTGGTATATGCTCCTATTCAATCATATTTTTATCCCAATTCCGCTCCCTTATAAAATAGCAGACCTTACCGTTTTCTGTCTAAATTGTTAAAGTTTTGTAAGGTTTCAGTATATAACTACCTATCCTTATCAATAAGGATAAAGAACCAATTGGAACGACTTAAATTTCTCTGCATAAAATATCTCTTTTAACGCAACAGTCTTTTAAACTGTTTCTATGCCTCAGTCTTTAAGATCATTATTTTTTGGAGGAGTGATATTTTATCCGAAAAAATAGAGCACTTGCAATGGTGATTATCATTATCAAAGGAAACAGCCATAAAAACAAAGTTGTTTTATTAAATGGCGGTTTCAAGAGAATAAACGCACCATATCGCTCAACAAGAAAATCAATAACTTGTTGATTCGTATCCCCCATTTTTAATCTTTCTCGAATCAAAAGTCGTAAATCACGTGCTAGGGGAGCATCTGAATCGTCAATTGATTGATTTTGGCAAACTGGACAGCGCAAATGTGATGAAATATCTCGTGCACGTGCTTCAAGCACTGTATCGTTCAAAATTTCATCCGGTTCTACTGCCATGACTAATCGTAAAGAGAAAATCACGATTAAAAAAACTAAAATCCAAAGTAATCTATTTTTCATCTTAATGTCTTTTCAGAACATTGAAAGTAAGTTTCCTATTATGCACCCTCATGCGAAACCAATATCCCAGAAAAGAAAGGCATCCACCTATAGCCATCATCAATCCTCCTAACCAAACACATATTACGTAAGGCTTCCACCATATATGCACAACGACTCCCCGCCCCTCTATACGTCCTGGCACAATATAGAGCTGAGATAAGTCATAACTTTGAATACCAACTTCCGTTGTCGATGTATTTTGACTTGAATAAAACCGCTTTGATGCTGTTAGATTACGCACAGCATTGTTATTTTCATATATTGTAAAATAAAATTCCATTGCTGAGTAATTCGGACCAACGCCATCGCGCACTTCATCTAAATGAAGAGTTTTACCCGCTATCGTTACCATATCTCCTATCTGCATGGTTAGAATACGCTCTTGCCCAAAAGTTGATACACAAACAATACCAAATAATGTAACGCCTAACCCCATATGCGCCATTGCCGCACCAAACACCGACCATGGTAATCCAATAAATCTCTTAACCCGCACCTTCAAAGTGATCTTGTGATGTCCACTCTTTTCCCAAAGATCTGCTAAACTGCCTAAGAAAACAAAAGCTGAAAGCCCAATTCCTAAAATGACAAAAATATCGTGCAAAGAAACTGTGTAAAATGCGATAAAACAAGCTATACAAACTAATGCAAAAACAAACCAAAGCCGTTCAAGAACTGCGAAAAAATCACTCCGTTTCCATGTCATCATGGATCCAAATGGAACCAATAATAACAATAACATCATTAAAGGCCCACAGGTCAGGTTGAAAAAAGCGGCTCCTACAGAAATTCTTTGTCCCGTCAATGCTTCAATCAAATAAGGATAAAGTGTACCAATCAATATTGTCGCTGTTATCGTTGTGAGCAACAAATTATTTAAAACAATAAAACCTTCACGTGAAATTGGTTGGAAGAATCTTCCTGCTGTCAAAACAGGTACGCGCAAAGCAAAAAGAAATAAAGCACCTCCCGTGAAGAAGAATAAAAGTGCAAGAATTGCTCGTCCTCGTGCTGGATCGACAGCAAAACTATGAATAGAGGTTAAAAGACCAGAGCGAACAAGAAAAATTCCTATAAGAGAAAGGGAAAAAGTAACAATAGCCAAAAATAAAGTCCAACTTTTCAATGTTTCCCGTTTTTCAAGAACAAGAGCAGAATGTAAAAGAGCCGTTCCTGAAAGCCAAGGCATAAATGAAACATTTTCAACGGGATCCCAAAACCAATAACCACCCCATCCTAACTCATAATACGCCCAATAGGACCCAACCATAATACCCAATGTCAAAAAACACCAAGAAAGTAAAAGCCAAGGACGAAGCCAACGCGCCCAAAATCTATCAACATATCCTATTATCAATGCAGCCACTGCAAAAGAAAAACAAAGTGAAAAACCAACATACCCTAAATAAAGAAGTGGTGGATGAATTGCTAAGGCGATATCCTGTAAAAGAGGATTGAGATCTTTTCCCTGTAATGCCGGTGGATTAACACGTAAAAAGGGGTTGGACATAAAAAGGATAAATAAAAGAAAAGCGCTTGTAATCCAACTTTGGCATATGAGAATAAGCGCCTTAAAATGCTCAGGTAAATGTTGGCTAAACAATGTCACCAATGTACTAAAAAAAGAAAGACTTAAAACCCATAGCAACATGGATCCTTCATGGTTTCCCCAAACACCAGCAATTTTATATAGTATTGGTTTTTCTGAATGAGAATTCTCCACCACATTCAAAACAGAAAAATCAGAGACAATGTAGGCATGAACAATAATCAAAAACGATAAGAATAATAATGTAAAAGTGATATATGTTAGGGAAACAGCTGCTTGTATTAGTGAACGCTCCCTCCACAAAAAACCTAAAGCGGGTAAAAAAGCCCCTAATAAACTTACTGCAAAGGCAGCAGATAAAAAAATATGACCCAGTTCGACAAGCACAATCGAATTACTTCTCCACACTGTGATGCTTGTTCAAGCGATCAGCTGTTTCTTTTGACATATAAGTCTCATCATGTTTTGCTAAAATACGCGTGCCTATAAAAACACCCTGTTTATCAAAATATCCTTCTACAATAATCCCCTGCCCCTCACGAAAAAGATCTGGCAAGATACCATTAAAAATCACTTTTTCATGTTTTGTGTTATCCGTTACAAAAAAAACAACACCCATCTCTCCAACGTATTGAACAGTCCCCTTTTCAACAAAACCGCCTAAACGCAAAGGGTGTCCCGATAGAATATCTTCTCTTGTAATTTCAGATGGTGTTCTAAAAAAACTTACCGTATGACGCATTGCATAAATAATAAAACTTATTGCAATTGTTATCACCAAACAACATGATAAAATGATCAGCAATCGATTTTTTTTCCGCTGCTTTAAAATAACTGTTAATGAAGAAGTATGGAACGGAGAACTGTTCATAAACTGTCTACGGAAATTCTTTTATAAATACGGTGTATAAACATTGATTATTAACATGCCTTATCTTTCGAAATAAGCTTGTCATATCTTGTATACGGGCGCAACTTTTTATCCAAGATCTTTACTACTTTCAAATATCTCTTCTGATTTAATCCTCTAAACTGTCTCAAATTACCTTTCTTAAGATTCTAATTGGATGCGTTCCGTAATTGCATAATCATGGCTTCAACACGTGATCGTCCTGTAAAATCTTTAGGCATTGTATCAAGAAAATTTTGTAAAGATTGCACTGCCTGTACAGACTTACCGGCCTGATGCAACGCTTCAGCAATTAATAA
The DNA here is from genome assembly GCF_028618515.1 of Bartonella sp. ML69XJBT. GTDB lineage: Bacteria > Pseudomonadota > Alphaproteobacteria > Rhizobiales > Rhizobiaceae > Bartonella. The sequence continues at coordinate 8,965 of NZ_JAQITB010000006.1, read as the reverse complement.
ACGAGGATAAAAATCTTTTGGTGCTAAATCTGCTGCTTTTTGAAAAGCATTTTGTGCTTCTTGCGTAATTATTCCACCTTCATAACCAACCAAAGCCACCCCATACCCAACTAGTCTTGGAGCTGTTTCTCCATTCAAGTGCAGCGCATCTAAATAAGCATTCACAGCATCCTGAAATTGACCTTCCTCAAGATACCCTACTGCTAATGCATCTGCTAACTTACCATCATGAGGTGTACGAAAAAAAAGGGTTTGTAGGCGAACAAGTTGTTCACGCTTGCTAAGTGTTTTGGGATCCTTATCCATGAGTTCGCTAAAAAAATAACTCTTAACTTCTGGATTGCCTGTAAGACCATAAATACTCCAAGTGATAAGAAAGACAAATAAAATACTGAAGGCCTTAATATGTTTACTCTTATAATATGCGAAAGCTTTATCAGACTTAACCGAATACATACGGTTTCTTTCACTCTTACTGCCTTGAACGCTTAATCCTCTTTTTGCACCATAGGAAGGGAGCGAAAGAAAAAGAATACTCGCTAAAAAAATGAAAAAAAATGCTATCAAAATTAAGAAGAGCATATCATTGTGCACCCAAGACAAAAATTAAAAAACAAGCCAATTTACTCTCCCTCTTATTCACAAAGACATTGACGTAAAATAATAAAAGCTCATTTTTCCATGAACTATATTATCAAATTTATCATTCATTTTTCTCATAGAGATCAATAACATAAAAAAAATTATTTTTGCTCTTCTATTATAAGCAGATATACTCTTTAAATTCTGAAAAGACTCTTTGCTTTTATATAAAAACACTGCTGTACACTTATAAACTCCAATATACATGCCTCTTAAGCAAAAAATATTTATCTCCGTCTTGGTAATACAACTTTCGCACACAATCCTCCCAAGGTAGAACGCAATAAAAAAAGCTTTCCACCATATTCATTGGCCATATCTGAAACAATTGCTAACCCTAGTCCTGTTCCTGGCTTACTTTCATCAAACCGGTGCCCTCTTTTTAAAGCATCATCAATTTTATCTTCTGTTAAACCAGAGCCATCATCTTCTACGAAGATATTAAAATATTCTGTTTTTTCAAGATCTTCTTCTAAACCACAAGAAACCAGAACTTTTGTACGAGACCACTGCGCAGCATTCTCAATCAAATTCCCTACAATTTCCTCTAAATCTTCTTTTTCACCAGAAAAAATAATATCAGCAGCATCCATGATAAATTGAAACTGTTTTTCAGGATTAAGCTTTTCCATCACCCGTACCAAACGATCAACCACTCTGCGAACAGAGGTATGATAAATGATACTATCGCGTTGTGCTGCAATCCGCGCGCGCTGAAGATAATGATTTATTTGGGAGTGCATGATTTGCGTTTGTTCTCTCAATAAAAGAGCCTGTTCTCCACACATCTTATCAACTTCATTCATCATCACTGATAATGGCGTTTTTAATGAATGTGCAAGATTTCCAACCTGTGTGCGAAACCGTTCAATAATACGTTGATTATTATTGATGAGAGCATTCATCTCTTGTGCTAACGGCATCACTTCACTGACTAAATCTGTATTTACATAATGAACCCTACCTTGGCGAATATTATTCAATGCGCGTCGAATAAGCTTCAACGGTTGAAAACTAAAGAAAATAAGAGCAATATTGATAAGAACACTTCCTATACCAAAGCTCCAAAGAAAAATTTGTAAAGTCCGTTTAAATTCTTGTACTTGTGCATGTGCTTCATCGATATTCCCTATGAGACGAAAACGTGCAATATGATTTTGATCATCAAGAACAACATCGCTTTCAATGACTTGTAGATTCTGATCACTCTCTCCTTTTATCCAATAAGAGCGAAAGAATTTATTGTCAAAAGGTATATCAATATCGCTTGGTGAAAATATACTCCCTGTTCCTAAGGATGGAGATGTCAATCTTCCTTTTAGATTATCTGATATCGCCACAACTTCCCAATACCATCCTGTTGTTGGATCGGAATAACGAATATCATCAATCCCAACACTGCCTCTCAAATTTCCCTCTGGTGAAACCGTTACCGTTGCAATGAGGCTATAAAGTTGAGTAGAAAGAATACGCTCTAGATTTTGTTCACTTGAACGCTGATAAAATAAAATACTCACTGCAGAAATGGATGAAAGTGAAATAACAACCCATAATGTTGATAAGACCATAACGCGTAAACTGAGAGATCTACTAATGAAAAAAAAGAGCCTTTTCAACCGGTTATTCTTTTTAAACACATTCATTGATCACCTAGCGTTCTCACGCGATAGCCCATTCCTCGAATAGTCTCAATCAAATCTACTCCAAGCTTCTTACGTAAGCGGCCTACAAAAACTTCAATTGTATTCGAATCCTTGTCAAAATCCTGATCATAAAGATGTTCGATAATCTCGGTTCTTGAAACCACCCTATCACCATGATGCATGAGATATGAAAGAAGTCTGAATTCATAGGATGTTAATTTCATCAATTGACCAGCAACAAAAACACGAGAAGTCTTGGTATCTAACACAACACTACCACAGCATAACGTGCTCGTTGCATGCCCTGTTGCACGACGAATTAAAGCCCGCAACCGTGCCATGACCTCTTCCAAATGAAATGGCTTCACAACATAATCATCAGCGCCTGCATCAATGCCACGTACCTTATCAGACCAACGATCTCGCGCCGTTAGTATTAAGATAGGCATGGCGTATCCCTCGTGGCGCCACTTTTCAACAACACGAATTCCATCTATATGGGGCAATCCTATATCAAGTATTACAGCATCATAAGACTCTGTGCTCCCTAAAAAATAAGCCTCTTCACCATCAAAAGCACTATCTGAAACATATCCTGCATTTTTTACCGCTTCTGCTAATTGATGGTTAAGATTTTTATCATCTTCGGCAATTAAAATACGCATGATAACATCTAAAAAATACTAATCGACGGGAACAAAAACTTCAATACGGCGCAACTTTTCACCATTTCGCGCAGGTACAACAACCACAATGTCACACATATCTTTTCCATCCTGAACAACCGGTTTTGAACGTACTAATACCCCTTTTTCTTGGGTGGAAACCTTTTTGCCAACCTCAGCACACTCAGAAGCCAGAACAAAATCTGCCCCCCCAAAAATTGCTATGATCATGAATAAGAAATGTTTTTTCATCATAAGTATTTCATAATCTATTTTAGATGAATATAGGGTGAATAATGGCTTTTTGTGTATTCAAAAAATTACACTGGAGTCATGATTGATCCTCTGTATAACAGAATATAGGATTATGGTATCCACAATTTAAAAAATTTTAAACTAAAATCTTTTAAATAATGGTAAAATAGTGAATAGACAAAACTTTTAAACAAATCATAAAATCTTAATACATTCTCTACGAGAGAATAAATAATCATTATTCTAAAATAAATACTTTTCTAATTAGCGCTATAGCAAAAAATGGCTTTTGCTCCATATAATTATTATTCAATTTATTTTGTTGCATTGCTTTGCCATAGGCTCTTTTTAAATGTTTTATTTTTTTAAAAAAAAGAAAAAAAAACATCATAAACCATTCCATAGTCCTGCACTCATTGAATTAGATGCACTCTTTGATACAACCCTTTATCGACTCCGCTCTGCTAATCGTTTTTTCTGGAATAGGGCAAAAATCATCTCACAATCTTTGCGTATGCATGGCTGGAAACGCTTTATAGTAGAAATTCTTGATGAAACACTCACATTGGGATTGATTGGTTTTACTCTTTTCACTGCTGTTGGTATTTCCGTTTTTGAATTAACAAAAAAAGATTGGTCTTTGCCGAAAAATTTTTCTATTCTTTTTCTAGATCGTTATGGAAACCCTATCGGTCAGCGTGGTGCTTTACCAACTGTGTTTGTCCCCGTTGAAGAAATGCCTGATTATGTTGTTAAAGCTGTTCTTGCAACCGAAGACCGTCATTTTTTTGATCACTGGGGTATTGACTTGCAAGGATTGACGCGAGCAATCTTACAAAACATGCAAGCTAAAAGCGTGGTTCAGGGAGGCTCAACTCTTACACAACAACTGGCTAAAAATTTGTTCTTAACCAATGAGCGAACCATAACACGCAAAATCAAAGAAGCCTATCTTGCTCTTTGGCTAGAAGCAAACTTTAGCAAAAAACAGATTTTGCAATTTTATCTTGATCGCGCATATATGGGAGGAAATAATTTTGGTATTGCTGCTGCTGCAAAATTTTATTTTGGAAAAAACATCAGCAATATATCCCTTAGCGAATCCGCTATGTTAGCTGGGCTTTTTAAAGCCCCGACCAAATATGCTCCTCATAGTCACCTCTTTGCTGCCCAAACACGTGCTAATGTGGTACTCGCTAATCTTGTGAATAGTGGTTTTATGACTGAGAGCCAAATTATCAACGCCCATCGTCATCCTGCTAAGGCACTTCCAAAAATAAAAAATACTCAACCTGATTATTTTCTTGATTGGGTATTTGGTGAAGTCCAAAAAATGCGTGATCAACTGCCAAGTCACAATTTAATTATCCAAACCACTCTTGATCCGAATATTCAAAAAGCAGCAGAGGAATCAATCACATATCATTTACAGCAATATGGTCAACAATATCGTGTCACACAAGCCGCCACTGTCATACTCGACAATAACGGCGCTGTACGTGCAATGGTTGGAGGAGTAGATTATAATAAAAGCCAATTTAACAGAGCAACACAAGGCGGCAGACAACCTGGCTCTTCATTCAAACCTTATATTTATGCACTCGCAATGGAACATGGTCTGTCTCCCTCAACAATCGTCTTAGATGCTCCTATCAATTGGGGAGGCTGGTCACCTAAAAATAACTCTGGTCGTTATCTTGGTAAAATTGATTTGGCAACGGCTTTAGCCTTTTCCATCAATACAGTTCCTGTCTATCTTACCTATCAATATCTTAACCGCGATACAAAACCCATCATAGAACTTATCAAAAATATGGGAATTGAGGCACATATTTTATCCCATAAAACAATGATTTTGGGTACATCCAATATGACTCCCATGGATCAAGCTACCGGTTTTAATGTCTTTGCTAATGGAGGAATGGCTGGAAATCGCCACGGCTTCACGCAAATCAGGACAATAGATGGGCGGGTGATATGGGACTTTGAACATAACGGCAATAAACCACATCGAGTCCTTACTAGCCAATCAGCAGCTTATATGAACCAAATGATGGTTGGTGTTACCACACGAGGATCAGGTAAACGTGCTGCTCTCCCCATGACGCTTGTTGCTGGGAAAACTGGAACATCACAATCCTATCGCGACGCGTGGTTTGTTGGCTTCACCGGTAATTATACTGGAGCTGTATGGATGGGCAATGATAATTTTTCACCAATGAATCGTGCTTTTGGTGGCGGTGTTCCTGCCATGATATGGCACCGTATTATGCTTTCTGCACACCAAAATATCATGCTCAAACAGCTCTATGGTGTTGAACACTCTCTCCTCCCTTATCAACCATCAACACATCCTTCTAATAATGAGCCTGAACTTGTCCCCCCAACACCCTATATGCTCTCCTCTGAAACATTGGATATTGTACGTCTGATTAACAATGCTCTGAAAAAGCCACCTGCTATCTCTTTGAAACGGAAATTTATCGGAGCTACAAAACTTTGAATTCAAGATATCCTATCATGTTTTTTAATATCACCATTTCCTTTTTTATCTTCGCTTTTGCCATTTTATGTGGAACGCTGAGTGTCGATTATGTGCTCAATTCCTTTCATCATTTTGGACTCTTTAGAATTGGAAAATGGAGTGCTTATCCACAAATGGGAACCGCCAATATGGATCCTTATACCCGCGCCCGCACCGCTAAACAAGGCATTGTTTCACTCGGACGCACAGAAGGACTTGTGTTTCAAATTTGGAAAGATAACTATGGGCGTCCATTACGCCCTTACTGCCATTACTTACTTAAAGGCGATATCCCTGACGCTCGCCTCTTTACACTTTATACTGCTGACAAATCACTCAAACCATACACTTCATCCAAGGATATACCTTTCGAACTCTATACCAACAATATTACCTATGAACGTGATGGTTCATTACGCATCCATATCTCACAAACACCCCAAACCGGAAATTGGCTTGCAACGGTTGGTCAAAAAGAATTTGGGCTTATTCTTACCTTATACGATACCTCAACCATCTCTGCAACAGCATTACAAAAGCTTAAAATGCCATCTGTAGAACAAATTCCATCAGGACAAATGAACTGTGATTAGATTCATTCACACCGCACTTCTTGCAATCATTGGCGCTATTATCGTTCATATTTGCGTTCTCTTTCTGATCCCCTATTGGGCACAAAATAATATATGGACAGCACTTAAAAAATCCGGTTCACCTTATCAATTTGTTGCTTTTACTCCTGATAATCCTATTCAACAATCTGCTGATCCACTCTTTCTTCTTAAAGTCTGCAGATTTGATCTCGAAAATGGCCCTGTTCATTTAAGAGCTTTGAAAACACGACAATTTTGGTCACTAGCAGCTTATACACAAGACGGAATTATTTTTTACAGTCTAAATGACCAAACAGCCCCTGATAATACACTCGATCTTATTATTGGAAAACCAATACAAATAATAGAACTCAAAAAATCAAAACCTAAAAAAAATGCCAGTTCAGTTTTAGTTGCTAAAAATTTAAATGAAGGTTTTGTCATTTTACGTATTTTTCTCCCTTCTTCACTAGCAAAAAAAGAAAGTGAAGCTTTTCTTGCATCTGCGACCTGCCGCATATTTTATGAATAAAAATGGACTAACCTCTCATTTGTACAATACCTTACTTTCTATACAAAATAAATGAAGCCTATCAAAATGGTTATCTTTTTTCTCTATTAATCGAATATTCGAATTCAGATTTGTCTGATTGTAGATCCCTAAATTTTTTATTGAGGTAGAATGAAATCTCTATTGCACATAATCATATCATATTTGATACGCATTATCTGACAGAAAAAACTCCCCGTAATCAGCAAAGAAAAATCAGGAGTAAAGTTCTAAAAAATATGCTGCTAACGACTGTAAGCTTGCTATTTGAGTTTATTTCTTTTTATTTACAAACATTCCCATAAAATTCGCATCAATGACATGATAAACTATAGAAGAAATACTGATTACCTTCAATGAAGTGCGAAAATAAGCGCTGGAAACTTATAAGACATTACGCATCCTTGACCTCAAAAATAAGTGCTTTATTTTTCTCTTATAAGCATAAGCTTTTTGTAAGATATACACTCTGAAAAAACTTGGCTTATAGTTTACAATTGAGGGGAAAAAACTTCATGAAGAAGAGATATGTTCGGTTCGTTTCAAGAGCAGCAGTATGGTCTCCTCGATTTGGTGGATTAGCGTTCTTTATTTTATTATTTTCAGTCATTTTACAACGTTTTTCCGTCATTAACGTAACCGACTTCATAATTTTGATAGGTATCTCTACTGGCTGTGTGATTATTTCTCTTTTTCTTGCTTTAAAAGCACTTTACAGCTTATGGGTCTATGGAGCCCTAGGGGGAATGAAAGCTTTAAAAGGGATCATTTATTCACTCATAACTGCTACACCATTGATGTTATTTTTTGTACTTTGGTTTACCTTACCTGCTCTTTACGATATTTCTACCGATACACAAAGACCACCGGTTTTTTTTCGCACAATACGTCCTAGCGATGCTTTACCCCTCAAAAGTGTATTGATTGAACAAGCAACATTACAGAGGTCACAATGGCCAGAAATATCCGGGCGCCGTTATGACGAACCACCTCATCGTATTCGCGAATCTGTTCTCAATGTTTTAGCAGCCTATGATTGGCCTATTATGGCCCAAAGAACGTTTAAAGGTGAAGAGAATGAACTGTATATTGAAACAATGGCAAAAACTTTTTACCTTGGCTTTATTTCAGACATTATGATCCGCTTAACTAATGAAGGTGATACCACCTTTGTTGATATGCGTTCTGCTTCACGTTATTTGCCAAGAGATTTAGGATCCAATGCTGCTTTTATTATCGATTTCATGGATGCACTGGATACAGAAATCGCCTCACTTCCTCTCTCACAAAATGGTGGATAACAACCAAAAGATATAAGCTACTTTATTTCATGAAAACAGCTTATTTTTCAAAAATTATTATAAAACTCATATCAAAATATTATCATATAAAGATTAATAAATAATCATTGTTCATATAAATAACGTATACAAATAAAAACTATAATAGATAATAATATAACGAATATAATGAACCAAAATGTGCTTAACAAAATTTTTTCCAAATTTCTTTGTTACTATAACCTTTATATTTATAATGTAAAAACGCTGCATAGAAAAATATAAATAAAGCAGATGTAGAAGATAATAATTCTGCAATAATACGAATAAGATCACTCATAAAAAAATCCAAATTAAATATATAATTATTAGCTAAGAGTTAATTTTATCAACACTTATAGACACATTAATAAAAAATGCGTCTATAAGATTATTATAAAATCAAAGATATATTTATAAACTAATAATAGCACACGTTATACTGAGCACCTAACCCCGCAATTCCTCCTATACCGTAACCAGCAGTACTACCAATCGTTTGTCCTAATCCGCCCCCGCCCCAAAAACCTACTCCACCTATTCCTGCAGTTCCTGCTATCCCTCCTATAATTGTTCCACCAGCATATCCTATACTAGATCCGGTTGTTCCATATGAATTGCTGTCGAGAGATAATCTCCAATTGTACTTGCCAAAGCCAATAGGGAGCATTTCACCCACACTGTTGATTTGATAAAAACCATCATCAGAGACAAAGAAAGTACAGTCTCCACGGCTTGCAATTGCTGTGCTGCTTTTCGCACCTATTTTGTCTT
>NZ_JAQITB010000059.1 GCF_028618515.1 Bartonella sp. ML69XJBT | reverse complement strand
AGCAAAGTAAGGAAAGTTCCTATAAATTATGAGGTTTATGAAAGCGATAACCTTGTCAAGATTGTTGATGAAACAGAATAAAGAACGGCGTGGGGGGCGCCTTCTTACAGCTATAAACGCATCATAAAAGAGAGAATTCAAATAAGAAAGCCGTATCAAGTAATATGACGCGGCTTTCTAATCACGTTTCTAATGATCTAATAATCATCCACAATGGAGTGATAAATGCATATATACAAAACGTATCATATTGCAAGCGTTCTATTGTTTTTATGAAAACTTATCAAAAGGATCATAAATGATGGGTATGATCTTGATAGCATTCATTTGAATAAGAGAGTTTCTAAACGCTTTTGATTTTTATAAACCTATCAATAAAACGCTCTCATATTTAAAGGGAGTCATTTGAAATAAAGCACATAATCAAAATGCCTCTTTAAAACGTTTTAAAATACTAAGCTCAAAATAGAGCTGAGTGAATTCAAATAACTGACATTCTAAAATCAAAACGTTTGGTAGCTTTATCAGTACAATCAAAAGCAACGGCGTATTAAGGGAATGTCTATAACAAAACCCGTTTTTTACATTTAGGCGCATTGGTTCTTAAAAGCAGCCTTTCATAAGACAAATAAACAAACGCTTTTTAGAATATAAGGTTTTTAAGATTTGCTCTGCTGTAAAATCTAGATCTTTGTTTTTCGTAAATGAAACGTTCTTAAGAGCAAATGATAACTAAGTTTATAGCTGTTATAAAACATCAGTTTCAAACGTTTATACATTCATTTAAAGAGGTTCTTATAAGCGTATTTTTACTTTTCTTTAAAACCTAATTTCTTTAAAAATTAGCTGGCTCAATTTTGAGTTTGTTATCTTTAAAAGAGAGCATTTTTTTAACAGCATTATTTTACTAAAAATTTAGTAAAACCCTATGCGTTTAGATTTTACAATGGTTTTGAATTTTGCTTGCTTATCTTTTCTCTTAAAAGAGCTGCCATTAATTTTGTAAGTAAGTGCTTTAAAAATATAACTGTTAAAACATTTTTTGATAGCTTGCTGTGTATACGTCATTAAAAGGTTTTCGCATTATAAGACATAACGTTTTGAATTTCATAACTGTTGTGATGAGAGTGTCTGTATAATTACCTGCCTATCATTTACTAAATTTTTAGTAAGCGCTTTAAAAACGATATTGAAATCCTTTATGCACCTTTAATGAATTAAAACCTATAAGCTTATAAAAGTTTCAAACGATTATACCCTTAATAGATAATAAGATATTGCTATAACATCTTTAGATTTTGCGCTCGCCAATTTTGGCGAACGCTAATTTTTTCTTTTTATGCGATTAACAAACCAATCATTAAAACAAGCTGTGCTCTTTAAGTATGTTATAGATAATTGCAAACGATTAAATTTTAAAACAATGCGATTTTTGAGTGATAAAAACGTATCATAAAATTTATGAACTGTTATGAATGATAGCTGCTTTTCATTTCATTTGAACGTTTACATGCGTTATAATATTTACATCATGTTTTGCTTTTTATGCTCTATTCATACGTGCCAATCTTATATAACAAATGGTCAAATGAAACACGTATAAAAGTGTGGATTCTTAAGTGGATTCATATAAAATAATTATAAACAAACTATTGACTTTATTGTGTTTTTAGGTACAATGTGGTGCCATATCACGAAACCATTCTGCTGCACCGGTTAGCAATTCACTGGGCAATGCCTTGCCTATTTGACGGGGGATAAATTGTACCTCTCGCTTATTATTGCGTTCAGCTCCCACAACGGCATTCACAAGCGGGGCTATCCGATTAAAGGTCATCACAGGGCGGCGTTGTTCTTTTAACGCAGCTAAATCTGCATCATTCCACTGATCTCCATTGTAAAAACGAAAATCTTCACGTGCCTGTTCACGCCATTTATTTACGTGCTCAATATCTTCCTTATACCAGCTGACAAGTTTACGAAACAAACCTTCTGTCGACAGATCTGAAATGTTGCTATCTTTGTCTAAATGCTCTTCATCATGCATCATTCTGCCATCCATGACGTGCTCTCATAAGCGTCTCTACCGCTGTAAGCTTCTCTCTTATGTTTCTGCACCGGCTGTTCATAACCCACACACATTAAGCCAAAAGCATCCGCACCATGACTGGACCAATCATGCTCGGCGCCTAACCCTATATTCCGCTTCTCATCCCATTTTTCGTGATACCAGTTCAGTGCCTTACGTCCTGATACGGTCGTTTCTTCATTGAACCAAACTGAAGGTAAAATACGTCGCACCGCCTCTATCCGCATCTTAACAGCACCTGCTCCTTGATTAGGAATGACCTGCGTTTCAAAACCCGCATCATTGAGAGCACTCTCAAAACTCACATTATGCACACGATCTCTGGTCGCACCGTCATGGGGGAGCACCATTAATGCCTTCTCATAACCATTTTGACGTAACCAGCCAATATGCTCTGATAAGGGCTGTCCTTGTGCCTCGTAATAATCAAGCACCCTTATTTCTCTACCAACAAATTGTGCTATCCATATCGCCGTTGCATCTGCTTTGGCTCCCGTTCCCCCAATATCCCAAAAGGCGCGTATCTGCATTAAAGGGTCACGAGCAACACGCCCTATCCGCCCCTCCTGCTCAGCTGCCAACATCTCTTTTTGAAAGTAAGCCCCTTGAACAGCGGTAAGATAAGCACCCTCCCAGATATGCTTATAGGTCTCTGGACGATTTCTCAGATCATCAAGCCGCGCTTCATTCAAGATCTTTGGAAATTTCGGATTGTCTGACCAATTGATCTCAACACGTTTAATGGCTTCATTGTCTGAAAAACGAAAGCGCTTCTCAACCGGTGCATTGTCCCGTAATGGGTTCCATGTCACCCATAACTCTGCTCTCCAACCCTCGCCCTCTTCACGCAACGTCGGTATAAGCGTCTGCCAAGCTGTTTCTGTGACCGGTTCTGCCTCATCAACCCAACACAGCAATATCCGCCCCATGGATTTGATACTGGCAATATTCCGGTCAAGACCACAAAACTGAAAGGCTATACGACTATCATTCGACTTAATTGAAGATTCCCCAACCTTATAATAGTCCTTTAAAAAGTCATGGGCTTCAATAGCACGTTTTATCTCCTCCAAGGAACTCTCTGCTAGCGAATTTTGAAACTGACGTGCACAAAGGATAGTGCCTGATATTCCCCCCATACCAAATTGATAGCCTTTTAAAGCAGCCATCAAAGCAAAAGATCTTGTCTTTCCTGACCCCCGTCCTCCAAAAGCCGCACGCACCAAAGCCTTCCCTGTAAAAATCGGTATAAGCTTTGGAACAATCTTAATCTGTCGTATTGTCATTCACCAAAGGAGCGATTTCCACGCGCCCTATCATCTTAATGGCTCCCCCATCCTCTCCTGTCACTTGCAAGGGCAAGATCTTACCAAGCAACGCTAAATAAGCCGCAGGGCATTTAATCGCTTGCTTTTCCAAATAAGAGATGAGCCCTTCCTTACCATATTTGCTGCCTGCCAATTCAGCTGCTTTAATGATAGCCTCTTTAAGAAGACGCGTATTCTTATTCGGTACCCCTTTTACCCGCCCTTGACCAGCATTAGGAGGCAGAGGCTTTTTGGTCGGTTGTAAAACCTGCTCTGTATTTTCTGATGTCATAAATTCCTCCCTCCAGATAATAAAAAAACCCCGCAAATGCGGGGGTTTTAGACTGTACATCACCCTCATTTAGACACAATACGCCTAAGTACAGTAATGTCATTAAATACGATTTGCATCACTTTGTCAACATAAAAATAACACATATTGATATATTCGAAGAGAATCGGTTAAACAGAGCTTATGAATAATTAAGGGTTCAAAATGATGAAATCATTATCCATAACACGCATCATAACATTTATAGCTTTCTTTTCTATATCAGCGTCATTTGGATTTAGAGACAAATTGACGCGTATGTTTACAAGTGTAGATACTATAGAGGAGTATAATCAACTTTACGACAAATACGCAAGTAAAGAATATGAAGCATTTACGCATTTTGACAAGCAAAACCAAGCACAACAATTTGTATACAGCCGTGGTTATCATAATATAGCTTCTAAATTTGACACTGTATGGCATCGTCACATACTCATTGTTTTATGTGGACGCTTTGTGAATTTATTGCGAGGTGATTATAATAAAGAGATGTCATGGGCGATGCTCCCCAATGTAATAAATACTTTACGCTATGAGCATAATTGGAGTGAAGAAAATTTTATTTGGGCATATAATATGTCCATGAGCAGTGCAGATCCAATGATTTATTACGCAAAAAAATTTCTTAGTACTCCAACTGGAAATGGCATTAACCCTGAAACACAAGTTATTGATTTAGTATCTAGCATGAGAGTCGATAATGGGAGTGGAATAAAAAAAACAGCTAGGTTTTGTAGAGACTTAAAAACGATATACAATATGATGAAGCCGTAATAGAGATTATCATTTAACGATTAAAATGCTTTTGAAGCGCGTTAAGAACGACACGTAGTGAACTTACAAGATGCGGTAATTTTTGATCCTCTATAACAAGGTACTGTAGCGCTGCATAGAGATTATACTGTCTATAGAGATGTTGCGCTTCTTTTATTGCCTCTTGCGTGTTTAAAAACTTCTCTGTTGCAAATTCTACCCATTTGTCTCTCGCTTTATCATCAGCAGATGACGGCATTTCGTCATAAATAGCACTAGGCAAGCCCTTTGCACAAAGGTAGTTATTTCGTATCTGTAGGTACTGTTGTGCGGCGTCATATTGCTCTTGTGTAAGCACACCTTGCAAGCAAAGCCGCCCTATATAGGTACCAGAAAGCGGATTTTTAGCCTCTTGTAAGCTTAAACAGAAGCGCTTTGCACGCATTTCAATTGCCAATTTATCGACAGCTTCACGAGGCGATTTTGCACGCGATATACGACCATTGGCTTCTCTTAGCTGCCCTGTGATTTTAGGGCGTCCCCTCTTTTTATTTTTTTTCACAGATAACCTCAGATACCTGTTGAACGTTTTTCCAAATTTCCTCTGAATTTGACAATGTTCCACACAACATAAGCAATAGAAACATCAGAAAAAGGACTACTGTTAAAAGAATTGGTAGTATTCTCCAATCATCGCCATTATTTATCGTCCATATAACGACAAGTGCTAGTATTACAACTAGAAAGCCTATCGCTACACAACAGCCTGATTCAATCTTAGCATTATGTTGTAATGATTTTATCTCCTGCCCTGTAATAGTATAGTTATAAACTGGCTTAGATTTACAGATTGAACTAAATGTATGTAGCGGCTGCTTATCGGACATTTAAAAACGCCTTCTATTTAAAAAGGAACATCATCATTTAAAGGGCTTGTAGGCATATCAAGAGGTCTGTGAAAGCTTGTCGCATAGGGAGATGATTGCTCTTGATCATCGTCATTTTTGCCATCTAACAGCTTTAAGTCCCCTTTGTATTGTGGCAAGACAATCTCTGTTACAAAACGTTCAACACCGTTTTTATCTTGCCATTTACGGGTTTGTAACTGCCCCTCTATATAGACTTTGCTGCCTTTATTAAGATACTGAAGTGCTATTTTTGCCAAATGTGGATTAAACACCACAATGGAATGCCATTCTGTTTTTTGGATTTTCTTATTGGTTGCCTTTTCTGTATAGCTCTCAGACGTTGCTAAACGAAAATTGACCACCTCACCACCTGATGGCATTGTTTTGCTTTCGGGATCAGCCCCTAAATAGCCAATTAAAATCACTTTATTTAACATGCTTATAGTTCCATTCTATCATGCAAAAATTATAGCATAATTTTACTATTTTTACAATTTTTTCAATAAGATAATAAAAATATTTTTGAATAAACATTACAATTGACATTATTTATTTCGTAGTTTATAAACTACATATGTTCATTATTAAGAAAACGTCATATTTTAATAAATGGTTAAACTCTT
>NZ_JAQITB010000058.1 GCF_028618515.1 Bartonella sp. ML69XJBT | reverse complement strand
CATAGACACAAGCATGGTCATAAACTTTTGCATATTGAGAGATGAAAGCCTTGCCATAGATTTCACAATTCCCATAGACTTGACCACAGATTTGAGAATAATGACGTATTTTTGCATTGTCAGAAACGCGGGCATGACCATAGACACAAGCTTTATCATAAACCCAGCAATTGCCATCATGGGATAGATTAGCTTCCTTTTCAATAAAGCCCCCTAAATCCCCAGTCTTAACATCATCAAAATCTTTTAAAGCCCGAATGCGATAAAGATTGATAGTTTTTCTAGTCAGAGCATGTTTTATTTTTTTGCTTCCTCTAGTTAATTCGTATTTTTTGCACATAAGAATACCTCACACAATTGAATGTGTTAAACATTTGCTAAAATTTGGAATGGAAAATTTGAAAGAGGGGCGCCCCCGCACCACACGCCCATGCCTTCAATTATGCTGCTTTATTTTTGGAGAGACATAGACAATCTCTAATTCCCCATAAGGGGAAACCCGTTCAATATAGGTTTTTACCTCAGTAGACCCACCGACATTTTCACAAATAACAGCAATGCCATGGATATTGGCATTTTCCCTCACATGCACGTTATTTGCTATACGAGCATTTTCATAAACACGGGCATTGTCATAAACAGAGGCTTTATCATAAATAATAGCATTCCCATAAACATGAGCATTACCATAGACATGGGAGTTATCAGAAATGACAGCCTTGCCATAGACATGGGCATTATCATATATATAGCCAGCAACGATAGCATTGTCATAAACGCGGGCATGACCGTATACATGCCCACAAGTGATAGCCTTGCCAAAAACCCTTGCATTTTCATAAACACGACCATTTTTAAATACAAGAGCCTCATTATACACCCAGCAATTGCCATCATGAGAGAGATTGCTTTCCTTTTCAATAAAGCCACCTAAATCGCCTTTTTTGACATCAGCAAAGTCTTTTAATGCTTTAATGCGATAAAGAACATATTCACCAAATACACGCGTTTCATTTGTGAGTGCAAACTTTTTTTGCATAGCACAATTCCTTTATAAAGAGATTAGATTTTTAAATGAGATGTTTAAAGAAGGGCGCCCCCGCGACGCCCGCGCTTATTTAAGCAGCGTCTTTTAATGACTGATCATTATAGACAATTTCTTTATTACAGACTTCAATATTATTGCGAACCCAAGTATCACCTTTAATGACCGCATTGCGAAAAATCTTTACATTTGCAAAAATACAAGCATATCCAGAAATTTTCGCATTGCCATAAATTTTTGTATCATTAAAGACACAAGCGTAATAATGAACGCGAGCATTTTCAAAAATATGAGCATCGGGATAAATGCGTGCAAAACCATAGACCTCTGCATTGCCATAAACTTGACCAGCCACCACAGCCTTGCCATAAACACGGGCGTTTTCATAAATGCAAGCAACATTGTTCACATGGGCATAACCACTTACAACGGCATTATCGTAAACCCGCGCATTATGATAAACCTTTGCTTTACCCCCGACCCAGCAATTGCCATCATGTGATAAATTGTATTCACTACTTATATACCCCCCGAGGTCGCCTTTTTTCACATCACCAAAATCTCTTAATGCTCTAATTCTGTGAAGTGTATTAAAACCAACCTCTATTGTTTCACCTGTAAATTCATATTTTTTTGCAGGCTCTTGTTTATTATTAGATGCGGTTTCATTTGAAATGTTAGAAACAACGGGGGTGTTTTTTGAGATATTTGTCATAATTAAATCCTAACTGTTAATAGTTTTCAATTGACAGCCCATAAGGGCGCCGGGCGTTGAAAACACGGCAGTTAGTCCGTTGTTACACTTTTCCCATAAGGGTATTGTATAGTGTAAGCACACCCGACAAAATCATCATATATGCTAATCACAGCATAAAAGATAGTCAGTTTTTATAACAGGATTAGGTTTATCGCAACCTCTTCGCTAACTGTTTAGTGTTTTCATCACTTGATTATTTATATAACAAAATACGTATTTATTGTCAATTATTATTTTATCTTTTTTGATATTTTTTTATTTTTTTTAAATGCATTGTGTGTATATTTGTCATATTCTTATTAATTGCTTCTTTTGTATTTATATGCTTTTAAAGCTATATTATGGGCTTTATAAAACGATTGCGTTATTTTCTGAATCTATGCATTTATAATATTTAAAAACGCTCTCATGATGCGTATTTTTAACTTTATAACGTATCATGTTTTTTACTAAATGGTTTTTAAAGATTTCTGTTAATTTCTTTTATAACACATTTTCAACTTAACAGCCTTTTATAGGGACTGTCTTTATAACCAATGCTTTCATTTGCCTTATGATTATGAAAGCCTGCTGTTTTTATATATTCTCTATAGCTGTTATATTCTTATAGCTCTTATAGCCACCGCATTATTTTTCATTTTCATAAGAGAAATGATAATTGTGATTTATTGTCTGTTATGAAATCTTTAAAGAAAGATTGATAACTATAGAGAGTAACAAAATCGCTTTTAATAGACTTTTGTCAGTTTAGTCAGTTCTTTTTAGATCCTCTATTATTTTTTTCAAATGAGAGAAATTTAAAAACATTATATTTCAATATGTTAAGTTTTCTCTCTTTTTCAAAATACAACTTATTAAAACGGCATAACAAATAAATACAACTGTAAATATATATTTGTCAGTTTGTGTCTGTAAATTGAACTGACAAAATGATCATTTGAGAGAATGATAAAAACACATCTTTAAAAAGCCTTTCAAAAGAAAGGGGCTATCATCATAAGAAATGCTATCAAGACTATTATGGTTATGAGTTTTGAAGGTTTTGAAGGTTTTGAAGGTTCTTCTTTATTATATTTTTTTAATCTAAAATAAAAGTTGTTATATTTCAATGTATTAAGATTTATGAACTTTTCAAAAAACAACCTATAGTGATATTACAAAGCTAAAAACACAACTATCAATATGTTTTGAAGGTGTTTTGAAGGTGTTAGGAACCTTCAAAACCTATAAGCAAAATGAATATACATAACTCTCTTTAAAGAGGTTTTTTGAAAGCTATAAAGCTATCATTTGGAGATTACGGTATAATCTTTTAGAGGCAATCCACATAAATCTTATCTTGTTTAAGAGGGGATTTCTTATAAGTCTTAAAGCAATCCAAATGACAGTGTTTAAAAGTGCAAATGTTCTTTTTTTTAGAATAACGCATATAAACACTCTTTTTAAGATTGTATCTAATTAACTTAATAAAAGAGGTATAGATTATGGTTATAAGACTCTATACCCCTTATAATTAGCATACCCATTATGTGAGCATGCTTTATAAGTTATTCAGTTTCTCTTATTTCCAATTTTGGTAAGTTCTTAACGATTTTCATGGTTTCTAAACTTACGGTAATAACCCTTTGAAATAACTCTAGAGGGTAGGCAGGGTTGCCAATGGTTTCAACAGCATAGCGATTAGCATCATTAACAATGCCACTCTTTTTATCAGTCTTAACGCATTGACGACCCATAACCCATTCAAGGGCGGGTCTACCATTGACGATATACTCATAAGCTTCAAGAGGAATGTCTGTTATGATGATGTTGCTGTTATAAATAACAGTCGATTTATCCTTTTTCTTGCTATTCTTAATTTTTGCGAATTTCATTTCATTCACGTAATAAAACTTTTCTGGATTAGAAATATCAGTCTGTTTTGGATTACCCTTTTTAAAGGTCACTGGATAAGGTTCCACATCTTCATAATTTACGTGCAAATGTCCCAGTTCACGCCCTGCTGTTACAAATTTCCAAAAGTCTTCAGCAGTTTTAACACAAGGGATACGAGGCAATTCTTTGCATAAGTTATCAGCATAACGAGTACGATAATCTTCTGAATGTAAAAGACCGTAAACATAATAGAATAAATCATCTTTCGTGATAGTTTCATTCGGATAAGCCGCTTTAAAATGTGCTAATCCCTCATCCGTAATGGCATCACGCCTTTGTAAACCAGCTATTTTGTTTTCTTCTGTAGAGTTCGTAAATAGATGAGATTGTTTCTTATTTTTATTTTTTAAAGATTCAGTATCTTCGTAAATATACCGTGGAAAGCATTGGCTATTATCTATTACACTCACATCAGGTACATTTTTGGTCATCAAGACAGAGAAACCACATCTTGCCCCTACAGCAGCGACTTTTATAACTCTATTTTCAATCGTTTGTTCTATAGGGAAAATACGCGGAATTTGATGAAGCATTTCATTGAAGGTACGATTATAATAAAGCCACTGTTGTATAAAAGGACGGCATAGACTTTGTGTAAGGCAAGCCTCTTCAAATTCAAAAGTATTTCCTTTTATCAATTGTTTTTTAAGATTAAGGCTCCAACTAATTTTTCTAGTATCAGAATTGACAAAATCATCTACAGTATTGATACGTGTTTTATGATCGGCGTGTGAGTATGTATTATTAAAACGCTCTACTTCACTATTATAAAAAGCAATCATATTATGCATGTTTTTTGTGAGAGATTCACGGCTTGAATTATAGACCCAAACATCACGATTGCTTTTAAGACCATATGAAAAAGTTTCAAAGAGCTTTTTATCATGCCCTTTCTTGTCACCTATAGCTAAAAACGTTTCAAAACTTTCATCACGTTGATTGATCCAATCACCATGTTCGTCTGGTGTAATCATTTTCCAACCGTTTTCATGTGTAATACCATCAATGCTACAAAAATTCTTAATTGTCTTAAGCTTTTTTTCTCTTGTGAGATTATTACCAATGTCATGATAGTAAATTTTACACTCTCCAGAAACATTGGGATTTTTGATAAACAGTGTGACAGCAATACCCGTCATGCTACCATTGCCAAAAATATTTTCTCCTTCTTGAGCTTTTCCATTGCTTAACATGTTTTTACGAATATCCCCCCGTAAATTAAGCACGTAAATACTCGTAAACTCTTTGGCTAAAGATTTCCGTAAACCGTCCATTGTAGACTTTTCTATGTAACCAGAACCAGAAACAAAGCCGATTACCCCAGCATTATCAATACGGTCACTTGCCCAACGAATGGCGCGGATATAACTGTCATAGAGCGCTTGCATATTAGTTGCTTCTGAATGAGCTATATAAGTTTTACGGATACGATTATCTAAAATCGGATAGGGTGTGTTTTTTGCATTATCATTGGCATTTTTTTGTCCTACAGAATAAGGGGGATTTCCAAAAATAACTTTGATATCGAGTTTTTTCTGAAGTTCTAAATATTCACTGTTTTCTCTGAGTATACCTTCCATAAGGTCTTTTTCTTTAAGCGTTTGAAACGTATCAGCCAAACCAATATGCTTGAACGGTATGTAATCTCCTTTCACAAGACTATGATAGGTCGATTCAATGTTAATGGCTGCTATGTAATAAGCTAAGAGAACAATCTCATTGGCATGGATATCATGACGGAACTTATATTCCATATCCTCTGGTTTGATGAGATTGGATTGTAATAACCGTGTGATAAAGGTACCTGTTCCTGTAAAAGGGTCAAGAATAGAAACACCCCGTGAACCTAGGCTTTTTCCAAACTCATTGCGTAAGACATCATCAACAGAATGAATGATAAAATCAACAACCTCAACGGGGGTATAAACAATCCCAAGCCTATCGGTAGTTTTCTTAAAAGCCTTGGCAAAAAAACTTTCATAAAGCTTGATAATAAGATTCTGTTTTGCGTGAGTTTCGGTAATCCCTGCTGTACAGAACGTGACACTTTTGTAAAATTTATCAAGATCTTTGGTTTTTTCTTCAATATTCGTTTTATCCAGTTCTCTTAAGATCTTGTCCATGGCTTGCGAAATGGCATTGTTCTGTACAAATTCATTGCCCTCAAACAAGGCTTCAAACACGGGACGTGTCACAAGATGCTGTGCTAACATCTCAATGGCTTCCTCTCGTTTGACTTCACTATTTACGTTGTTCTGTAATTCCTTATGAAAGGCATCAAAAGCATGAAAGGCTTCACTGGTTTCATCAGCAAGTAGATTTTGAAGATGCGTAATATGGTTTTGTGCAATCTCAGCAA
>NZ_JAQITB010000057.1:2021-6211 GCF_028618515.1 Bartonella sp. ML69XJBT | reverse complement strand
TATAGCTATATTCTATACCCCTTATGAGTTATAAGGTCTTATAAGCTTATTCAGTTTCTTTAATTTCTAATTTTGGTAGGTTCTTAACAATCTTCATTGTCTCTAAACTTACGGTAATAACCCTTTGAAACAATTCTAATGGATAAGCAGGGTTGCCAACGGTTTCAACAGCATAGCGATTGGCATCATTCACAATGCCGCTCTTTTTATCAGTTTTCACACATTGACGTCCCATAACCCATTCAAGAGCAGGCTTGCCATTGACGATATACTCATAAGCTTCAAGAGGAATGTTTGTTATTGTGATATTGTTATTGTAAAAAACAGTAGATTTATCCTTCTTCTTACTATTTCCAGCAAATCTCATTTCTGTAACATAATAGAATTCCTCAGGATTAGAAATATCAGTTTGTTTTGGATTGCCTGTTTTAAATGTGACTGGATAAGGTTCCACATCTTCATAATTTACGTGCAAATGACCCAGTTCACGCCCTGCTGTCACAAATTTCCAAAAATCTTCAGCACTCTTTACGCAAGGGATACGAGGCAACTCTTTGTATAAGTTATCAGCATAGCGACTGCGATAATCTTCTGAATGTAAAAGACCGTAAACATAATAGAATAAATCATCTTTAGTGATTGTTTCATTCGGATAAGCAGTTTTAAAATGTGCTAGCCCTTCATCCGTAATGGCATCACGTCTCTGTAAACCAGCTGTTTTTCTTTCTTCTGTAGCATTTGCAAATAAATAGGATTGTTCCTCATTTTTACTTTTTGAAATCGCAGTATCTTCGTAAATATAGCGTGGAAAGCATTGACTAGTATCCATTGCATGAAAATCAGGCACAGTCTTAGTCATCAAGGCAGAAAACTCCTTCATTGCTCCGGTACCTGTAATTTGTATCACTTTATTTTCAATCACTTCACCTATAGGAAATATACATGGAATTTGGGCAACCATTTCATTAAAAGCACGATTATAATAGAGCCATTGTTGTGTAAAAGGACGGTAGAAACTTTGAGCAAGGCATACATTTTCAAACTCAAAAATCTTTCCTTTAGTTAAATGTTTTTTAAGATTAAGACTCCAACTGATTTTCGTTTCATCCGCATTGACAAAATTATCTACAACTTTTGTAAGTGTTCTACGGTCAGTATGTGGATAGCTATTATTAAAACGTTCTACCTCGCTATTATAGAAGGCAATCATATTATTTATATTTTTTGTTAAAACTTCACGGCTTGAGTTATATGCCCAAGCATCACGATTGGTTTTTAGACCACAAGAATAAGTAGAAAAGAGCTTTTTACCATATCCTTTTTTATCACCCATGGCTAAAAATTCTTTAAAACTGTCATCACGTTGATCAAGCCAATCATTATGCTTATCTGGTGTAATTATTTTCCAGCCTTGTTTACTTCGTGTAATGCCATCAATACTACCAAGGGATTCAATTATTGTAAGTTTTTCTTCTCTTGAGAGATAATCTCCAATATCACGGAAATATATTTTACCACGTCGTTGAGATTCTGGATTTTTTACAAGAATAGAGATAGCTATAGGGGCTCTAGAACCTTCTCCAAAAATTCCACCACTTTCTTTCTTACGTTGTTCTCCAGAAGTCCGAGCATTTCCCCGCAAATGGAAAATATAAAGGCTCGAAAACTCCTCAACGAGGCATTTGCGTAAGCCATTTAAAGAACATGCATTAATAAACCCTGCATTTGTGACAAAACCAATAACTCCACAGTCTTTTATACGGTCGCTTGCCCAGCGAATAGCACGAATATAACTATCATAAAGTGCTTGCATATTCATTGATTCAGATTGAGCAGCATAAGTTTCACTGATACGATTATCTAATAGTGGATAAGGAGTATTTTTTGCATTGTCATTGGCACTTTTTTGCCCTGTTGAATAAGGAGGGTTCCCCAAGATAACCTTGATATCCAGATTTTTCTGATGCTCTAAATATTCACTGTTTTCTTTAAATAGTTCTTGCAACAAATCTTTTCTTTCAAGCATTTGGAATGTATCGGTTAAACCAATATGCTTAAATGGGATATAATTCCCTTTCATAAGACCATGATAGGTTGCTTCGATATTAATGGCTGCGATGTAATAAGCGAGCAAGACAATCTCATTAGCATGAATATCGTAACGGTATTTATATTCCATATCTTCTGGTTTTATCAGTTTAGATTGTAACAACCGTGTGATAAAGGTACCAGTACCCGTAAAAGGGTCAAGAATAGAAACACCACGTGATCCTAAGCTTTTTCCAAATTCATTGCGCAAGACATCATCAACAGAATGAATGATAAAATCAACAACCTCAATGGGGGTATAAACAATTCCTAATTTTTCTACTGTACGTGGAAAAGCATAACGAAAAAATTCATTATAAAGTTCTACAATTAAGCTTTGTTGTGATTCAAGATTGGTAATTCCACGCGTGTAAAATTGCACACTCCTAGAAATATTTTTGAGATCTTGAGATTCTTCTTTAAGAGTAAAGTTATCAAGGGCATTGAGTACACGTTGTAAAGCACAAGATACGGGATTTTCTTGAACAAACTGATGCCCCTCAAATAAAGCATTAAAGACTGGACGCGTCACAAGATGTTGCGCAAGCATTTCAATCGCATTTTGTTCGGAGATAGTTGTATTTAAATTGCTACGCAATTCGGTCATAAAATCATTAAACACCCGCCGTGTTTCAGTTTCTGATTTCGTCAAAACTTCAGTTAAGCGTGTGATATGAGTTTGAGCAAGATCCCCAACATTTATTGCCCATTTTTTCCAATAGCTAGGGTCGTAAAATCTATTAACAATAGCAGTTTTAATGACATCTTTACATTTAGAAAAAAGGGGGAGTTCTCCTTGTTCTTCACATGTGTGAGAGGATTCATAAGTTGCTAACCCAATATTAAGTCCTGAATATTCTAATTTTGAGCGTATAGGTAAATCATCAATAACCGTGGTCGTATCTTCTAACGCAAGTTCTTGAGAAGCAGCAACAATTTCAAGAGCATGGCTTACGTCTTGTTTTTTGTGCATATGATGAATTATTTTATTAAAGTTATCATCATGGGCACGTAAAGCATTGAGAACTTGCCAAATGACATTATACTTTTTGTTGTTTTCTAAGGCTATTTCCGGCGGAATATCAGCGGGTATCCCAATGGGTAGAATGATATAGCCTCTTTTTTTACCCTCTGCTCGACGCATGACGCGTCCTATCGCTTGAATAATTTCAATTTGACTTTTACGCGGGTGTAAAAATAGAACGGCATCAAGAGCAGGAACATCAACACCTTCAGAAAGACAGCGTACATTGGTAAGTACACGACAAGTATTTTCCCCCGCATCTTCCTTTAACCAGTCAAGTTGTTTTGTACGCTCTTTAGCACTAAAGGTTCCATCAATATGGGCAAGGCTACAGTTAAGAGGGGGAGTATCTTTATAGTTTTTATGAAGAGCGCGTAAAGATTCTTGCACTTTTTCTTTTTTGAATCTTTTGCATATGCGTTTAGAAGTCTCAATATCTTTGCAAAAAGCTAAAGCTCTACGCATGGGCTTAGGGTCATCTTCAAGATCAAGTTTCAGATCCATTTTGGTAAGGGCTCTATAACAGCCATTAATCTTGGTCCTATCGTCAAGAATAAGTTCATAATCCTTATCGGTAATAAGATGTTGAATGGATTTGCTTACTTCTTCTTCATTGACAACTAATATGATAACTTTACAAGGTGATAACAGCTTATCCTCTAAAGCACGTGAAAAGTTGTAAGTGTAAAGTTGTTTGCCATAGAGTTTTTCATTATCCATGGACACCAAAACGTTATTGGATAAGAAAGCATTCCTTTTCAGCTTGTCACTAAAGATCTTTGGGGTTGCTGTCATGTAGAGGCGTTTTTTGCCTCGAATAATGCTATTGTCATGAACTTTGATAAATTCAGATTCATGCTTTTCTGTTCCCAATACAACACCAGTTGTTCTATGAGCTTCATCACAAATGATCAGATCAAATTCAGGTAACCCATGGGTATTTTGTGCATCCGAAATCACTTGGATAGAATGATAGGTTGAAAAGATGACCGTCATTGCATCTGCTAGGTTTTCACAAGCTTCTTTGGCAAGGGCTTTTGCATCTGTTGTAGCAGGGAGAACAAGGTCTGATGTTTCT
>NZ_JAQITB010000057.1:0-2011 GCF_028618515.1 Bartonella sp. ML69XJBT | reverse complement strand
CTTGCCAACTTTTGTATCAGAACACACGGCAAAGGAACGCAAGGGAATTTGTGCATCTGCTGTCCATTCACGGATTGTTTGTGAGACTAAAGCAAGGGAGGGCACCAGAAACAACACACGCTTGCCTTTTCCTGCAATGGTCTCTGCTATCTTAAGACTGGTGAAAGTCTTGCCCGTTCCACATGCCATAATAAGCTTGCCACGGTCTGCTTCTTTTAAGCCTTCACAGACTTTCTTGATGGCTTCTTCCTGATGGGGACGAGGCTCTTTTGTTGATTTCAAAACAACTTCTTTTTTTGTTGCATAGATTTGCCAGTCTATACGACTGTTTTCCATATAACGAAGGTCAATGCGATAAACGGGTATCGCTTGTCCTTTAATCATGGCATTCACATTGTCAGTTAATTCCACTTCCGTGCTATCAACGAGAAGGCGGTATTTAAAGATGTCTTTTCCAGAGGCAGCGATAAAGCTATCAATATCCTTTTTACTGATCTGATGATCTGCTTTATAAAATTTACATTGAATAGCCACATATCCCTCTTGATTGCGAAGCTTAGCGACTAGATCAATGCCGATATCATTTTTATTCCAATCTTTACGTTCTTTTGCCCATTCAAAATAGCTCTCAACCTTTTCATACCGTCCATAATGGAGAGGGTCTTGCATAAGATATTTGCTAACAAAATCTTCAAAAATTTTTCCCTGTTGAGCTTTTGAAGTTGTCTGTTCACGATAGGATTGTAAGAGAGAGCGTAAAGTGACTTGTTTATTATCAGACTTAACAGATTGAAGCATATTAAGATAAACTCCATTGGCGTATGGTATGGTCAAAACTCGTAAAGAAACGAAATGAAGTCTATTAAATTGATTCAAAAGAAATAGCGATAACAAAATGAGACAAAAGCAGCAGAAAACCCATAATCGCTTAAAATAAATTTTATAAATCATGCTTATCAACAACAGAATAGTGAAATTTGCTATTTATTTCACATATCATTCAAGACGAATGCACTATGTGTTTAAAAACATCAGAATGATTATTTTGATAGGTTTTATTGTTCACTTTATAGAAAGGGTTTTGGGGGTTTTAAAAACAGACAAAACCCCTACAAAACTCCCCAAAACATATTCTATAAGTTGAATTTACGGGTTGTATTGTTGATATAGGTTGTTTTTTAAAAAAAAACATAAATCTTAACACATTGAAATATAACAACTTTTATTTTGGATTAAAAAAATAAAATGATAATGGGTAAAAAGAACCCCCAAAACCCCCAAAACCCCCAAAACTCATAGTTCAAAGCTTTATAAGATTTCACGATTACCTCATTGTGCTGTCTTATGAATTTTCACTAAAGGATGCCATTCATAGTGTAGTGTAGGACGCCCACCTTTTTGACTGCTTTCTCCAGAGACTTCACGAATATAGTTGCAACGGCACAAGAGATCTAAAGCTTGCTTAACGGTTTCATTATCTTTTAAACTTTTCCAATCACGCTTATAAATATCGCGTACAGTAAAGCCATCTTGTAACCAATCACAACGCTCGACAATTAATTTTGCCCGCTCTGCTGCTAATTTATCACACGCCCCATAAAGGCGTTTTATATGACTTAACAAATATTTTTCCCAACGCAAGGCTGTTTGAAGGGCTGCTTTATTGATTTCAAAACGACCTCCCTCAACAAGTTCAAAAATCAAAGCAAGGGTTGGTATGGTCTTTGGCATTTTCAAAAGATGTGCTTGTAAGGGGGCAGAGAAATGCCCTCCTTTGACTGTTCTTTGAAAATTTTCCCACCATTCACGAAACATCTCTTGAGCTTTTGCAGAAAAACGTATGGTAATGGGGTGTTCTGGTGAGCCAATGGGTTTATCATACAGAGAACGAAAGATCCCTTGATAGGTTTCCCATGCCTTTTGATTGAGAGGTCTATCAATCCATAACCGCTCTTTTCGTTCATCGGGAAAGACCAGCATCTGGAACCGTTGGAGCAAACCATCATCATTT
>NZ_JAQITB010000056.1 GCF_028618515.1 Bartonella sp. ML69XJBT | reverse complement strand
AGTCTATTAAATTGATTCAAAAGAAATAGCGATAACAAAATGAGACAAAAGCAGCAGAAAACCCATAAATCGCTTAAAATAAATTTTATAAATCATGCTTATCAACAACAGAATAGTGAAATTTGCTATTTATTTCACATATCATTCAAGACAAATGCACTATGTGTTTAAAAACATCAGAATGATCATTTTGATGCATTTTACTATAGGTTTTGAAGGTTTCTCAAACCCTCAAAATACCTTCAAAAATATACTATGGGTTGAATTTAAGGTTGTGTTGTCGATATAGGTTGTATTATTAAAATAATAACATATTGAAATATAATAACTTTTATTTTTTTGATTGAAAAAAATATATAAGGGGGCGTAAAAAGAACCCTCAAAACCTTCAAAATCCTCAAAATTAAGAAATAGAAAGACTTTGAAGGTTCATTTTTGAATCTAAGGTTATAAAATTTCCAGATTGCCTATTGTGGTGTCTTATGACTTTTCACTAAAGGATGCCATTCATAACGTATGGTAGGTCGACCGCTTTTAGAACTATTGCCTCCAGAGGTTTCACGAATATAGTTACAACGACATAAAAGCTCTAAAGCTTGCTTAACAGCTTGATTGTCTTTTAAATGCGTCCAACTTCTTTGATGAATATCACGTAAAGTAAAAACATCGGGTAAACAATCACAGCGTTCAACAATTAATTTTGCACGCTCTGCTGTTACTGTATCCCCCGCCGCATAAAGTCTTTTGACATGACTTAACAAATATTTTTCCCATCGCAAGGCTGTTGTAATGGCATAGAGTCCAATTTCAAAACGACCACTATCAAGAAGTTCAAAAATCAACGCAAGGCTTGCTATGGTCTTTGGCATTTTCAAAACATGCGATTGTAAGCTTTCTGAGAAATGACCTCCTTTTGCCTCTCTATGAAGATTTTCTAGCCATTCATAAAATTTCTCTTGTGCTTTTGGCATAAAACGCATGATCAGCGGCTGTTCGGGAGAACCTAGTCGTTTATCACGAAAAGAGCGAAAAACACCTTCATACTTTTGCCAGCCCTCTTGATTTGGCGGTCTATCAACCAATTTCCACTCTTGATTTTCATCGGGCCACACCAGCATTTGAAACCGTTGCAATAAACCATCATCGTTTATTCCACGCTGTATGGCTTGAATGAGGGGAATAAGGCGTGAAGGTTGAATGCCTCCAATGATTGATAAAGTTACATGGGGGATAAAAATAGTTCCACGCTCGATACGGTCATAGGTAAATTGATCATCTCCATTAAAAGCTGTGAGATAAAAAGCACGGTCTGTTTGATATTCCTTTCTTTCCAGATTGGTTAAAAAACCAGCCAGTTCATCACGAACCATTAAGAGACCACGGGGGTTTTCTTTTAACAATTCCCCAAGTTTTTCAACCGTGACATCATTGACAATAAAACGAGAGATATCATCATCATGCCCATTGTCTTGAGAGAGCGTTTCAAACAACAGAGCACGGGCTGTTTCACACTCTCCTTTTTTGAGCGCTTTATTGGCTTGTCTTTCCTTTTCTCTTTTGTCTAAACTCTTTAGTCTCTCTTCAATTTCTTGTTTTTCTTTCTGTTTTAACCACTCTTTATACCATTGCTTTTGAAGGCAAGTAATGGGGGCTAAAGCGGCTTTCATGGCTGGTGTTTTATATGTTGACGATTGACCAATAAGAGCCCCCCAAAGATTAGGAACAATTGTCCAATCATCATATTGTTTTGGAGCAACCCGCACGCCATTGCCAATCACGGCAGCTAAACCGCATAAAGCAGCGACAGCAATAAAATCCATAGGGGCTTGTTGACGCTCTGAAACATCATAAATATAGTCCATGAATGGCATTGGGAGCTGTAATGGATTAAAAGGTTCAACGGGTAAGAGAGCATTCTCAATCGGTTTTAATTCCCCCCAGCCATCTTGTTGCAAGGCTTGTTCATAAGGAATGGCTTTTAAACAAGCATTATCGTTTAAAGAGAGATTATCGTTATCATTGACGGAGGTATTATTCTCTAAAATATTTTGATTATCTTTTGTCATATTACTTACCTTGAATAATAGAGAAAATCGTTGAAATCTAAAGCGTTAGGGGCTTGCATGATAAAGACCTCAAAGCCTTGTCTATAAGCACGTGCAGCTAAGGTAAAACCTGCTTTACGACCCGCATCATCTGCTGGTCTCTGATCTGTTTTGCAGCCATTGGCTTTTAAAAAGGTTCTATGGATTGCAAAGGAACCAGCACCCTTAACAAGAGCAACCAACGCGGGTAGTGTCATTGCTAAGGGGTGTGGGCATTTATCGTGAAAACGTAAATCAGCAGGCAATTCACAAGTAATACCCCGCTTGCGTAAATAGGTTTCTGCTAGCGTATCTTTTATCGGTTGGCTTTGTTGCCAAATCTTTTTTGCTCTTTCTGCTTTCTGTTTTACTCCTTTGAGATCAGCAGAAAACTGTTTTGAAAAAGAGAGCGTGTGATCATAAGTTTTATCAACAAAGGCTTGTGTTCCCAGCAAGCCAATTCTTCTAAGCGCTTGTATGATCTCTCTAAAAGAGCAGCCAGCATAACAAGTGAGTAAGAGACGCCCATCATTTCCATTGGCAAGGGATAAGCTAGGCAATTGATCATCATGGGCTGGACAACGGGCACTTCCATAACGCCCATACCAAACCCCACGCAAGGCATTTGTGATGCCCCGAGCATTTATATAAGAAAACATGTTTTTTATCCTATGATATATTGCACCATAGGACGGATTTTGCTATTCATTCTTTGAGTGAAAATGGAAAGCCTTGTCCGTCCTTACGTGACAAGGTTTTCTTTTATGCGACGTCGTTATAACGTTGCTGTTTGGCTTGCTCTATGACATTCAAAAGATCTGATTGTAACCAACGGGATAAAAAACCAAATTTTAAAGGTTTTGGGAGAGATCCATTGGTCACATGACGGCGGAATGTTGAAACACTCATATGAAGCAATTTTGCACTTTCACGGTCAGTTAAAAGAATATCGTTTTCTGTCATTATAATTTCCTTTCATAATAAAAAATGGGAACAAATCATGCCCATTTATTAAGCACATTTTGGAATCATTAGAAAGGTATTTAGTCTATAGAAAACAGTATTTTATCATACATTTTCTGATGTGATAATTTATGAGTCTCATTGAGAAAGAATGAGAGAAGAGAGAGAGTAAGTTATCCACAGATCATGGGGTTATGCACCCCATATCTTAAGATTGACCTGTGACATAAGCCGCCCATTTATCCATATAGACACGGCGCTGTTCTAAATAATCAGTCCGACGATAGGCACGCTCTACTTTACCACCGACCGTATGACTTAAAATGGTTTCAGCGACCTCATAAGGGGCATCGGTTGTTTCAGCAAGCCAATTGCGTAAACTAGAACGAAATCCATGCGGGCAGGCTTTTAATCCAGTCTGTTGCATATATTGTGACATACAATTTGCAGCAAGGGGACCCCGACCGGTTGCAGAAAAAAAGAAATCGTTGCGAGAAAGCAAACGCGCTTGTTTTAAAATGTCTAATGCTTCTGATGATAGAGGCACACGAAATTCTTTTGTGGTATCCCGTTTTCCTTTCATATTCTCAGCAGGAATAGTCCATATATCCCCATCAACTTGATCTTTATGAATATGACATAAAGGATTGGTACGAACGCCTGTCAGAATAAGCAAACGCAAAGCCAGTTGTGTTATAGCTGTTTTTTGACAAAGTGCTTTATAAAAAGCGGGCACCTCTCTCCAATCCATTGCAGGTAAATTTTGCGTTTTATGACGTTGTTTACCTAAGAGCGCGCGTGCTTTTTCTGTTGCTTGTAAATCAACATCCAATCCTAATGCAGCCGCATGTTTGAGACAAAGATTAAGACGTATCAATGCTGTTCGAGCAGTTCCAGCTTTTATATGCCAGATAGGGGCAAGAACATTGCGTATCTCTGTTTGCGTAATCTCAGAAACGGGTAGACAACCTAGTTTTGGTAAAATATGCAGTTTTAAAGGTGAAAACCAATCCCCAGTTTTACCATCATTTTTTAATTCAGCTTTACGAGTTTCAAAAGCATCCAACGCAATATCTTTTAAGTAATGGAGATTACGCATTGCTTCACGCTTTTGTTTGTTGCGCTCTTTAATAGGGTCACGCCCCTCACGTAAAACAGAACGCCATTGGTTTGCACATTCGCGAGCTTGCTTTAAAGAGACATCTCTTAAAGCGCCCAAGCCCATTTCGCGGCGGCGCCCATGAATGGTATAGCGATAAAGCCATTGAGCACCCCCATCTTTACGTTTATGAAGAAGCAAGCCGGCACCATCATTATATTTTCCAGCCCCCAATGTTGCGACAGACCTTGCATTAAGACGGTTCATAAGAGCCATTTTTAGTCCTTTCTTGTATAAATTTTACCCACACGCCAGCCCCGCTTTTGACGTGCAAGGGAATGATTTTGATTGATTCAAGATAAACAGCTTTGAAATGAGAGAATCTTACGTTATTCGGGACTCTCATTCAATATGAACAACGCTAGATTTCCATTATAAATCAATGTGTTATCTTCCCCATCCATCCCATATAGCCAATAATGTCTTGACTAGGATCTGGAGGCGTCCCATCTCCTTCAACCATTGGCGGCTGAGATTGGGGTTCATAAAACTTCACAAGCGCTTCACGGGCTTGCTTTGCTTGTTCTTCAGCACGTTGCCGATCTTGACTTGGAACAATAATCTCTGAAGGCTTTTCAACGGGCTCTGCAACCGGCTCTGAAGACGCCACATCATCACTGTCAACCGCCCCTCTATCATGATCACTCTCAAAAGAGCTCTCATCATCATAAACAGCGGGTTCTGCCGTATAATCTTCATTTAGTCCTTCATTCATTTGTGCATTCATTCTTTCACCTCTCTCAAATGCTTCTGCCTCTATAACTTGCTGCTCGCTCCCGCATGATTTGATGTTGCGTTTGTTCATTGAGTATGCGCTGGCGTTCAAGCTCATGGCGTTGCTGCATCAATTCCGCTTCTAACTCTGCTCTCTTTTGACGCATGAACAATTCAATCTGCTTTCCTTGTAAATCCATCTGCTGCATCTGGGCTTTGGCGGCAATGTCCTGCTGCTTTTCTTGCAACTTCATTTCCTGCTCGGGATTCATCTGCTGGGATTGTTGTGCCATTTGTTGCTGCTGTTGAAACTTCTCACTCACACGATTAAGCAGAGATGCAGGCAATGGGGAGTAACGCAGCAAATCAAGCATGATATCTGGTGTTACAGCATTTTGAAGCAACGGTAACAATTGCGTGATAATGCCAAAAGTACGCTCTTTCTCATTCGGGCTGGTAGGCGCATCATCAACCACAATATCATAATCAACACTCATCACTGCTTCACGGGTTAAGGGGATATATTGTGCATTCTCCTCCCCTGAAATCCGTACCAAACGACCATCAGAGAGATAATTTTGTATCAAGTGCAAAATGAGCTTGCCTTGCCTTTTGCGATACAAACGCAAACCATCAAACAAACAAGCAAGCAAATTAAGACTGGATTGGCGCCGTTGTGCTTCTAAAATACCAGCTTGTGAGACTTCTCTCGTTCCTATGAACTCTGGTGATAAGCCGGTAACTTGATTAATCGCTTCTTTCGCTTCATTAAATAACTGGAAAAAGCCCGTAGGAAACTGAGAAACCGGTTTTGGCTGTATCTTCCCACCTGCAAGGGCTCCATTTTTTAAAACCGTAATACTATCTGCCCTGCTCCAACTTTTGACTGCTTCTCGCTCATCTTCAAAGGCGCCCCTCTCTGCCATAATCCCGCCTTTGGATTGGCTATTGAGAATGTGCATCACTTGGCTAAAATATTTATTTGCCCATCGCTGCGGGTCTTTTGTCGGACGGACAACCCCATAAAATTGCCGTTCTATCTTGTCAAAATAACCCGTTATACATTCCCACCCCAATTGACCAGTAGGAACCATCGGTTGATCTGGTTCAAGCAAAACTTTCCTGCCTAAAAAAGCACGCTTTACAACCTTTTTGTTAAAAGCCGCTTTAAATTCCTCCTCGCTATAATCACGAAGTTCTCCCGTCGATAAATCGGGTGCCTTGTAATATCTCTCGCTTTCAAACCAACGACATTCAACAAGGGTCACCATCGGCCGCCCATTTTCAACATCAACGCTCCCATCATCACTGTAATAATCACCATCATTGTGATGAATCCCCTCATAAGTACTCCCATCTCTCGCCCAATCCGCACTGAGTTCGCTCCAATGGGCTGTTGGAAACATTTGTCTTGCAACTTCTAAGGGCTTGCGATCTACATACCATAAGCGTTGGACATCGGTTAAATTCGGTTGCACCGCTG
>NZ_JAQITB010000055.1 GCF_028618515.1 Bartonella sp. ML69XJBT | reverse complement strand
AGGTAGAGGGGAAAGCACCTTTAAAACACACGCACACAATCAGTGATGTGACGGGTTTAGAAAGCGCCCTTAATGGCAAAATGGCAGCGGATAAAACTTTCTCATTTGCTGATTTAAGCGATATCGAAGGCGCAAAAGATGCTGCCAACAACTATGTACTTTATAAATCAAGCAATAATAACTTCACCTTTGGCAGTGCTGTATCTTTGCTTGGTTCTCATCAACATAAGATTGAAGATATCGTGGGGCTCGATAAATTTAGAGCCAAGCTTAATGAAGACCTCACAGCCTATGGACGTCTCAAACAAGCCAATGAATGGCAAAGTTATAATAAGTTTACCGGCAAAGTCACCATGAGTGGCGGTTTGGAACTGTTGGGAAACTCATCATTGAATATTACCCATAACAATAAAGTGGTCACTAACTTAAGTACAAGCGGAAGCTCGCTTAAAGGACCACTGAAAATCGATGGTGATGTTGTTTATACGAAGGCGCAAGTGGATGCAGCCATCTTGGCAGGGATAAAGAGTCTTAAAAAAGATTTGACCGATAAAATCACCAATTGGCCGGCTCTTGCCGATGCTGAGTTGCTCTATACGCAGAACGGAAAAATTCAGTGGCCCGATTGGGTCACAGATAAAACCAAAGTTGAGATACAAGCATGGGGTGGTGGGGGTAGTGGTGGTAGAGCGTTTGGGATAGGATTAGGAGGAGGTGGTGGAGGTGGTGGTTGTTCCGTCTGGTATGGCTATAAAGTCAGTTTAAACGGTCATGAGGATATCATCATTGGTAAAGGAGGGGCTTCTATTGCAAAGAATTTTGTAAGAGGTAAGCCTGGAGAAACAACAACCATTGGCAAAAATTTTATTACCGCTACCGGAGGAAAGGGTGGTGGGGGAGCTGACGCCCGTATCTCTCACTCGGGATTTGGTGGTAGTACGAATTCCTTCTATTCAGGCTCTGGTGGTGCTGGAGGCGTGGGAGGAAATTTTGGTTTAGCAACAGACGAACATCCAGGACTTGCTAAAGGTGGAAATGGTTGTGCTGGGACGAGTGGAATTAATGCAGAAATGAGTGGTAATGGCGGTGATGCTGGGGGTGATACATCAAGGGGGGGCGCTGGAGGAACGGGACAAGGCTCATATTATAGTTCAGGAAAAGCAGGGCGTGGCTTTGGTGGTGGGGGTGCTGGTTCTCATGGGACTGATTGTTCAAGTGGTGCTGGTGCTGATGGCGCTGTCCTTATAAGATTATGGAAAAATTAAATACAAAACCAAAGAGAGCGTAAGTCAAATGGATAGCTGTTCTATAAGAAAGCTTGTATAATTTTTAAGTCCTTTAAAGCCCTTTGAAAGAGCTTTTTTGACTGACAGTGTCAGTCTTATGTAAGAGTGCACTTGTTGTTATGGTCTCTTCATTGATTTGGAGAGCAAGATGACAATAGAATTTAAACTTCGTATTCACTTTATTAAGAATGGCAAGGGATCTAAGTTTTTAGCAATATTTGATCAGACAGCCTTTGATGCGGTTGTAAAATCCTTGATGTTGACGTGCAAATTTATCCCCTCCATGCGCCTATCCTTCTCTTTACGCATGAGGTGGAGAAAAGAAAAACAAGTCTAAGCTATTAGGCTTTCTAATGGGATGTTAAACTGTTGGTGCAAATTTTTAATCATGCGTAGTGTTAGTTTTCTTTTTCCACTCAAGATTTCATAAACGCGATTTAAATGACCAATCGCAGGAACAAGATCTTTAGCACTTAAGTTCATTTGTTCCATTCTAAATTTAATAGCCTCAATAGGATGAGGAGGAGAAATAGGATAATGTTCTGTTTCATAAGCTTCAATCAACAACACAAGAACCTCCATTTGATCAAATTCTGGAGTATTCTCTTTAGGTTGATTGTCAAACATTGCAGACACAATTTCTAAAGCTTCTTGATAATCTCTCTCTGTACGAATTGGTTTGATATTCATTTCTTAAATTCTTTTAGTTCTACAGTATTCCATTAACAATATTTAACTGTAACATTTTTGTTGACAATTGTCACTTAATATATTACATCTTACTTAAAATAAAGTTGTTGAGTTTGCTATGATCAAAACATTTAAAAATAAAGACCTACAATCTCTCTGGGAAACAGGAAAAAGTAAGATTGATAGCAGGCTTCAACAGCGTATTATTCGCCGTCTTGATACTCTTGATGCGGCTTCTCAAGTTAGTAATATCAATGTACCAGGTTATAATTTTCATATGCTTAAAAGCTTTACTCCAACTCGCTACACAGTCCATATCAATGGTCCTTGGTGTATCACTTTTGAATTTAAAGACGGACACGTTTACCATGTTGATCTAGAACAATACCATTGAAGATTTTAAAATCAATTGTAAAGGAGACTATCCATGACCACACGCAATCCTAATCGTTGTCCTACTCATCCAGGAGAAATTTTAGCCGAATCTTTGGAGCATTTAGATACAAGCAAAACCGAAATTGCTCGGATTCTTCAAATATCACGTCAACATCTACATGGCATCCTTAAAGGAGAACGTCCAGTCACAGCCGTAACAGCGGCTCGCATTGGTAAATTATTAGGAAATGGACCAGCTCTCTGGCTACAGCTTCAAGCCAATTATGATACATGGCATGCCTTGAGGGACATTGATGTCTCTTCTATTCCAACACTAGAAGTTAATAAAAAAGTG
The DNA here is from genome assembly GCF_028618515.1 of Bartonella sp. ML69XJBT. Classification (GTDB taxonomy): domain Bacteria; phylum Pseudomonadota; class Alphaproteobacteria; order Rhizobiales; family Rhizobiaceae; genus Bartonella. The sequence continues at coordinate 4,240 of NZ_JAQITB010000055.1, read as the reverse complement.
GATATACAAATGGAACAGAGCCATTCGTAACCATCTCCCCACCCTAAAGACGGGGAGATGAGTCATATTTTTTAATTAAGCTACTTTTGCAACAGGGCTTGCTAAAACGCGCTTAGCTTCTTCAACAAGCGTTTTGTAATGTTTGCTCTCTTCTGTTAATGTAAAGGCTTTAACAAGATGCATGTGAAGCGGTCCATAAATATAAACAGCCTTTTCAGTAGGTCCCATTTCATCCCAGTTGCTTGGAAAATCAAAGCGTGTATCACGATCATTATCAATTAATTGGTTTTTTAAATCATAGAAAGCTTTGACGAGGGCTTTTTTGAATGCACGCACCGTATCATTGTTACGCATATAGGTCATGAGTAGAGTGGCTTGTGGTTCATTGAGGATAGAAATTACTCTTTTCTGTCTTCCGCCTTTGGTTCCAAAGGGTGAGATTTCAAATCCAACCCTTCCAAATTCTTCAAAGTCTTCAATATTTTGACGTACAAGCTTGATAACCGTAGCGTGGCTATTCCCCACACCTTCTGCAATTTTCAAAGAGGTTGTGACAGCGATACCATCATTGTCGATTGTTACTAAATTGTTCATGATTAACTCCTTGTTGTTAGACGTTTTTCATTGACATTTTTTATAAAAATGCCGGGTGCTGAAAAACACGGCAACAAGCCCGTCGTTATGCCTTTCCCCCAAAAGGGTATTGTATAGCATAACCACACCCGACCCCACTATTATATGCGTGTAACATATAATGAGTCAAAGTCTTTAATGTACAGAAGACTGATTATTTCGGTAACCAATCCGCTTGTTGTTTTAAGGTGTTTTTCAAGCACCTTTGTATGAATCTAACGGTTTTAAACATTTTGTCAAGTCGTTCTCAAGAGCGGCTTTTACCCCTCATTTTTTCCCATTCATTTTCATTCACCCCTCATTTAAAGGAGCATAAAGTATGGCAACAGGTTTTCTACACGGTGTTGAAGTCGTTGAGGTTGACGACGGCACACGCCCCCTTCGTGCAGTTCAGTCTGGCGTTATCGGAATTATCGGCACAGCACCCGATGCTGATGAACAAGCCTTTCCTCTTAACACACCCGTTTTGGTTACCGGTTCTCTTTCACAAGCCGCTAAACTGGATAAAACAGGTAAGCGTCAAGGCACCCTACCCAATGCCCTTGATCTCATTTTCAAGCAAGTGGGTGCCATTGTTGTTGTCGTGCGTGTGGACGAAGGTGATAATGAAGAAGCAACACTCACCAATATTCTAGGTGGTGTGAACGAACATGGCGCCTATGAAGGTGTTCATGCTTTCATTGGAGCGCAATCTGTTGTGGGACAAACACCACGTATTCTGATTGCTCCAGGCTTTACACATCAACGCCCTTCCAGTGTAACCACTGATGGAACGAGCGATAGTGCCAAAACTGAGATCAGTACAACATCTAATCCCGTTGCGGCAGAGTTGATTGGCATTGCAGAACGTTTGCGCGCTATTGTGGTGCTTGATGCACCAAACACAACAGATGAAGCAGCCCTTAGCGCAGCAAAGGATTTTGATTCAAAGCGCGCCATCATAGTTGACCCTTTTGTAAAGGTGAATCGTGATGGAAAAATCTTAGAACAGCCAGCAAGTGCAGCAGTTGCAGGTGTCATTGCTAAAACTGATTTTACACACGGTTTTTGGCATTCCCCTTCAAACAAAGTGATCAATGGCATTGTTGGTATTGCACGCCCCATTGATTTTTCCATTGGGGACAGATCCAGCCGTGCCAACCTTCTTAATGAACAAAACATCACAACCATTATTCGTGAAAATGGTTATCGTCTTTGGGGTAATCGCACCCTTTCAAGCGATACAAAATTTGCTTTCTTATCGGTGGTACGCACCGCAGATATGATCAATGACGCCATTTTACGTGGGCATCTATGGGCTGTCGACCGCAATATCAAAAAAACCTACATGAGTGACGTGAGTGAAAGCGTCAATGCCTATTTGCGTGATTTAAAAGCACAAGGCGCCATTCTTGGTGGGCGTTGTACGCCTGATCTAGAGTTGAATACAGCAAGCGCTATTGAAGGCGGCAGAGTCTATTTCAATGTGGAATTCACACCAACAACACCAGCAGAACACATCACATTCCGTTCACGCATTGTGAATGATTATTTAGAGGAGATCTTTTAATGGCTATCCCCGTTTTACCAAGAGTTTTGAAATATTTTAACATTTTTGTCGACGGTATTCCCTATCAAGCAAAATGTGAAAGCGTAACATTACCAAATTTGAACTTGGTCGTTGAAAATTATCGTGGCGGAGGCATGGACTCCTCCATTGAAGTTGACCTTGGTCTTGAAACCCTCATCCTCACCATGACCATTTCTGATTGCTCTCCAGAGTTAATGGCACTGTTGGGGCGCACCGATGTCGACATCTCTCTGCGCAGTTCAATGCAAGCGCAAGGCACACCCGCAGAAGGGGTTGTCATTACCATGAGAGGACTTTGCAAAGGTTTTGAAATGGCAGAATGGCAACCGGGTGGCAAAGCAACATCCACAGCAACATTCACATTGCAGTATTTCAAATATGTCCAGAAGGACGTTGAAATTGTTGAGATAGACGTCCTAAACCTCATCAGAAAATTCAATGGCGTCAATCAATTAGCAGGTCATAGAGAAAACATAGGATTATAAAAATGACAGTACAAACAAGCATTACACATAAATTACTTGTACCGGTTACTTTTGAGGGAAAAGAGCACACCACAATTACCTTACGGCGCCCCAAAACAAAAGATGTGCAAGCAATCGACAAAAAAGAAGGCATAGAGCAAACAATCGCTATGATCACACGCCTTTCTGAATGGGCACATGAAGCGGTTGGAGAACTCGATATTAATGACTTGTCGAGCATTGGAGAGATTTTGGAGTCTTTTATCAAGCGGCGGGATACCTCGACTGGGAAACCGCCGCTAAACTCATAGCCGATATTGCCATTGTGTTCCATTGGTCACTTTCAGACATGATGGAAATGGAACCGCAAGATCTCATATTCTGGCGAAAACAAGCAGCAGAAAGGTATAAGACAAAATGAGTGAAAAAGTTGCTGATGCAAAGGTGAGATTGTCTCTTGAAGATAAACTCACCGCACCTCTCAAACATCTTCAAAAAAAATTCGATACATTGTCAAAAACACTCTCACATAGTTTGGGTATTCCGCGCTTTTCTGCTGCTGTCAAAAACATGACAAAAAGCCTTCATGGTGTTCAAAGTGCTCTTGGTGTAGCTGCAAGCCGTGCTTCAGTCTTTACCGGTGTCCTAGGGCTTGCTGGTGGTGGTCTTGTGGCAAGTTTGACCGCCGTTACCATGAAAACCATGCATATGGGCGATAGTCTTCACCATGCATCTCACCATTTAGGAATGAGTGTCACAGCCCTTCAATTATGGGGTGATGCAGCCGATAATTCAGGATATTCTGCCGAACTCTTTCAACAATCCTTGGCAACCTTAAATAGGCGTTCTGCGCAAGCATATGCTGGACAAAAAAGAGGCATGATGGGATTTGAAGCGCTTGGTATTTCTGTCAAAAACGCTTCTGGTAAACTCAAATCAAATTCTCTCTTACTAGAAGAAATTACCGAAAAAATGAGTAAGATGAAAAGCCAAGCACAAAGGCAGCGTATTGCTGCGCTGTTGTTTGGTGGAGATGGTAAAGAAATGGCTGCCATGCTTTCACAAGGTATGGCACCCATTAAAGAACTCTTTGCAAAGGCGCGGAAAGGAAAATGGCTGATAGGTGCCGATGTTGCACGCTATGCAGCAGATTTAAGTGATAAGCTTGGTGCTTTTAAGAAAAAAATAGGCGGTATTGCGAGCTTTATTGGCGCACGTTTCATGCCTGTGATCAATGATATGATTGATGCATTTTCAAAGCTGATTGATGAAAACCGTGATCTTATCCAAACAACCGTGGCAAGCTGGGCTAAAACCTTAAAACAAGTCTTACAAGATTTACTTAATCCTACCTCTGATTTAAGAAAAGGCATCAGTGATCTCACAGAGAGGATTAAAGGCTGGTTTCGATGGCTAGAGCCATTGATTGGTGAAATAACCCTCTTCAAGATAGGTCTTGTCGCCCTTGGTTCATTTATTTTTGGTCCACTCATTGCCGCATTAGCAGCCGTAGGAGTAGCGTTTGTTAGCCTTGGCTATGCTATGATGACCACCCCTATTGGTTGGCTCATTG
>NZ_JAQITB010000054.1 GCF_028618515.1 Bartonella sp. ML69XJBT | reverse complement strand
TCTATTCATACATGGCAATTGTTTATAAAAAATGGTCAAATGAATCACGTATAAAAATGTGGATTCTTAAGTGGATTCATATAAAATAATTGCACTCAACATATTGACTTTGTTGTGTTTTTACTTATAATTAGTTGTCATTCACCAAAGGCACGATTTCTACACGCGTTATCATCTTAATCGCTCCCCCATCTTCACCTGTCACTTGAAGAGGCAAAATCTTCCCCAACAATGACAGATAAGCAGCGGGGCATTTGATTGCCTGTTTTTCGAGATAAGAGATCAAACCATCATCACCATATTTCTTACCAGCGCGCTCTGCTGCCTTAAGCACTGCTTCTTTCAAAATACGTGTCGTTTTATTTGGCACGCCTTTTACTCGCCCTTGACCTGCCTTTGGGGGCGTTCTTTTTGCAAGTTTTTCAGTGGTTTTCATGTGTGTTTCTTTTTGTAAACAAAACAATAAAAAACCCCGCAAAAGCAGGGCTCTGAACAATCATATAAACTTATAAGAAAGGCTATACCTTTACCGTAATTCTAGACGCAATTCGACTAGTACAGCAACGCCATAAAACACTATTTTTCATATCCTGTCAACAAAAAAATCACTATATTGTATATTTTTTATTTTTTTACCTAAATCTAGTGTCTTTAACAACCAACCACTCACAATTGTGTCATCTCAACGAATCAATTATATGACTAGAAACTAATAAAAAGCGGGGGAGAACAATGCGTGATATTGTCATAGTAATAGTGGGTATACTCATACTATGGGCTATAGTCTCTGACATGTGGGAAGAAGCAGAGAATGGTCGGAATACAGAATTTCAAGGTACTCTTTTATTAGTCATAGTACTCGGGGTGCTTTGGTATCTTGAATTTTCAAGAAACTCTTTATTAGTAGTAGCAATTTTGTTGTTTGCTTGGAGAAATTACCTAGGAATAATAGCAAATTTTGAACATGATCGCTTAATTGAAAATTATCAGATAACGTCTAATTGGAAGGATCAAAGAATTAATGAACTTCAAGCGGTTGAAGAGGAAATAATTAATGAGGAATTATCCAAGATAATAATAAAAGCTTTGGCAACAACAGAAACAGATAATGATAATGGAGAAACAGAATAAATCTGGTTGAGAAAAAATCAATTAAAGGTTCAATACTATGACTAATAATTAATAAAAAAGGGGAGAAAATGTGGTTTATTATAGGAATTGTAATCCTTATCTTAATAATCCCAATATTAATTGATATTATTATATTAGTAATTTACGGCATTGGATTATTTCTAGGGGGCATACTTGAAACTCTAAAAGAGTTCCTAAATTTAGTAGGAAAAATACTATTAACAATAATACTGCCAACGTTAGAAACTATCGATTATGCTTTTACAAAGGATAAAAGCAAATGGAACGAAATAATTGAAAAGCGAAGAAAAAACAAGAGATTATTACTTTCGCTTTGCCAAACGCAGCTTATTTTTACTCTTGCGCTTAGTGGGATTATCCTATTTCGCAGCAGCAGCAACTTTAATAATTATTTTGGTGCTTACTCTTCCTCTTACAGTCTGTATAGCACCAATCCAAGATAGAATCCAATTGCTACCGAATTTATTCTTACTACATGTATTAATTCTTTGGATTCAGTTTTGCGAAATCATATCTATGGAAACTGTAGCTTATATCGCATGCTTTGAAATGTTTGTATATATATTATGTAGCTTTTTTCACGCAGTATTTATAGCAGAATTATTAGAACAACAATCACACCTTTTGAAACAAAATAATAGATAATTTTCTTAGTTTCTTATATCTAATCGTCTCTAATCGTCCAAGCTAAGCTATCTTCCCACCTCTTCAGAAATAAAAAGGGTGCTTTTTTGCACATAGAATAAATTATTTTCTTCAGTTTTTTACAAGGAGTCATACAGAAAAACGTTTCACGCCATGCCGCAAAAAAACTACGTGAGAAATGTTGCTAGCTTAGCAAGGACTTCATTCATAATCATGGGAGGGACTGTTTCCATTTTCTTACCCTGACGCGCTCCAATATCAAGAGCACGTGGCTGGTCACAACGTATCACGCCTGTTGTATGCAATCCTACTCCCATTAATGAGACAGCAAAACCTGCTGTTCTAGCAAAATTTCCTCCGCTTGTAATAGGTAAGACAATGGGTGTTTTCGTTACACGATTAAACGCTTCCGGTGATACAATCAGTACAGGACGCGTTCCTTTTTGTTCATAACCCGAAGATGGATCAAGAGACACAAGCCAAATTTCGCCCCGCTTCATCACAAGAGCTCTCTACCAACAGGTTGAGCATCAAACCACTTTATATCCTCATCCGCAAAATCATCTGAAGGATTACATTGGGCTAATAATTCATCAAGAGTGTAACTTGGAAATGTTTGTGGCTTCACAATCAATTGTCCATTATCAACAGCCAAACCTACTTGTGTGTTTTCAGTAAGATGGAGAACATCAAGCAAGGCAGGTGGTATAGAAAGCATCACTGACCCTCCAACTTTACGTAATTTTGTTGTATGCATAAAACACCCTCTCTGAAATATTATATAAAAATATAACATCTTAAAAACTATTTCAAGAGCTTTTGATGCTTTTATAAAAATACTCGTAAAACATTTACCATTTATTTTTTTGGTCAAAATATTTCTGGAGAGCATTCAGAGCAATTCGCAATGAATTCACAAGATGTGGTAATGTTTGATCTTCTACAACAAGATATTGTAAAGCAGCAAGAAGGTTATACTGTCTATAGAGATGTTGTGTTTCTTTTATTACCTCTTGCATATTAGAAAACTGTTCTGTTGCAAATTCAACCCATTTTTCCCTTGCTTTATCATCAGAAGATGATGGCATTTCATCATAAATAGCGCTTGGTAAACCTTTTGCACACAAATAGTCATTTTTCACTTCAAGATATTTTTGTGCAGCATCATACTGATCTTGAGTAAGCACCCCTTGTAAACATAACCGCCCAATATAAGTCCCAGAAAGCGGATTTTTAGCCTCTTCTATGGTCAAACAGAAGCGCTTTGCACGCATTTCAATTGCCAATTGATTAACAGGATCTTGACGTACTTTCACTTGTGAAAGGTAGGCATCTTTCTTTCTCATACATCCCCTCATCTATGGAAACTCACATTTTTTCTTTTTGCTATTTAAATCAAAATGGTATGCTGTCATTAAGAGATGCGCTATAATCTTGAGCACCTGAAGCGATAGCATAACTTTGAGAAGTGACAGATGAAGGAGTGGATTGCTCTTTCTTTGCATCAAGTAGGTGCAATTCCCCTTTATATTGTGACAAGACAATCTCTGTTGTGAAGCGGTCAATACCATTTTTATCTTGCCATTTACGGGTTTGTAATTTGCCTTCTACATAAACTTTTGAACCTTTATGTAAATATTGAAGCGCAATTTTTGCCAAATGTGGATTAAAAATCACAACGGAATGCCATTCTGTTTTCTCTACTTTTTGATGGGTATTTTTATCTGTATAGCTCTCAGAAGTCGCTATACTAAAATTGACTATTTCGGCTCCAGAATTCATAGTTTTGCTTTCGGGATCAGCACCTAAATAGCCAATTAAGATTACTTTATTCAACATGTTTGTAAATTCCATTTGGTTTGCATTTTATACACATAAAACCTTAGCATAATTTGTTTATTTTTTCAATTATTTCAATTTATTAATAATAGTTTTTAAAGTATTATATTATATTAATTGTGCATAAAATATGGATCGTTCAGTGTTCATTTAAAACTCTTGATATACATACATAAATGTATTAACATAAGATATGAAAATAAGATTTGAATGGGATGAAACTAAAGCAAGAAGTAACCTTAGAAAGCACCGTGTAAGTTTTGAAATAGCCGCACGTGTTTTTGCAGACCCATTCGCCATGGTTAAACAAGACCGTATTGAAAACGGAGAATATCGTTGGCAAACTTTGGGGCTTGTGGATGGTTTTTTACTGCTGCTCGTAGCGCATACTGTCCGTGATGATAAAGATGGTATCGAAGTAATCCGTATTATTTCAGCACGACGCGCTAATTTGAAAGAAAGGAAACGTTATGAAGAAGAAAGTTCGTTATGAAATTGATATAGGTAACTTATCTCCTTTGACAGATAAACAGAGAGTTGAAGTTGATAAACTGGCTGCAATGCCGGACAGTGCAATTGATCATAGTGATATTCCCTCACTCAATGATGCATTCTGGAAAAACGCCGTTCGCAATCCATTCTATAAACCAACCAAAACTGTCACAACAGTACGTGTGGATTCAGACGTTCTAGCGTGGCTTAAAAGTCAAGGGAAAGGATATCAAACGCGGATTAACGCCATTTTACGTGACGCCATGCTTCGTTCAATGCGTTGACCTCTTTCTTGCTACAAAGAGTATCAAAATGCTTTTGATAATTTTTTGATTTTCTTGTTGATTTCATCTATGAGAGGTTCGTAATTAAGAACGCTTTTAGGTAAGTTGCCACCGTAAACCCATGCTTTTACTTGTGCCTTGGTACTGAAATCCGCATTCTTAGGTATTTTGTAATACTGACCACCATCAAATTTTTTACACTCTCTCCTGCCATCTTCATGTTCGTAGAGGTTGTAAAAATACTCTGCTGCTCCATCTCCCCATGGCACATAACCAACAGCTGTTGCCACAAACTTTTTTTGCATGGGCTGTTTACGTTGTGTTAAGAAGAGATGTTGTAAAATTTGCATGTCTTAATCCTTAAATTTGCCAATAGGGTTATTTGACTCAAATTTGACTGTACAGAGCGTTTTATATTACAGATGTGGTTTTCATCATAAAATCTTTAAATCGCTTTGTACGGCGCACTTTTGTCGATTTAAAAGCATATCTAATCTCAAAACCATCAGCACTTTTCACTATTTTGCTGTTTCAAGCTGCTTTTGAACTGTCCCTGTTATGACGCTCTTCATCGGGCTTACCTATCCTCGTGAATGAAATGCGTTTACCACCCAATGCCTTGTTGCGAGTATTTTCAATGGCTATAAAAACTTTCTCAGAAACTCCCAAAAGCCTGCTTTCCAAATCACGACAATAGTTCGCAAGATCAGCACAAGAGGGGACAAAGGTTGTTGACATGCCTTTGGCTTCTCCACGTATAAGATTTTTAACAGCCTGCAACAAAGCCCAGAGTGAAATGCCGTTAAGAGCAGCGATATAAGCCTTTGCACGTGCTTGTGCATTGGAAACTTTTTGCATTGTCAAGCCACCTTCAAGCACATCAAGAGCCTCTGCAATGTCTTCAACAGACGCTTTCAAGGTAAGTAAGTTTTGGACGGTCTGATAGGTTGCGAAAGCTTGTTTCTCTAGTGCTGGTGTCAATTTCACGCCACTGATCAAGGTCCATGGATACTCCCTTGTGACGTATTGTGCCATCCGTTGTGCAATGTTTTGAAGTGGATTCACTAAATCCTGCTTCACGGATAAGGTTACGGATTGTCTCTCCGGTACCACCACGAGTTCTTTGATCTTTTGAAAAGTTTCCATTGTTTCCACCATTGTTGTTTGTGTTTTTTGTTTTTTCTAAATCATCAATCGCCTTGCGTACCCAGTTACGCCATGTTGCTTTCCAATCGGTTTTGCGTGCGTCCTTGCCTGCTTTGGCTTTCCAAAAATCTCGAAACTTTGCGATCTCGATTTTGATACGCTCTGGAGGCAAGCCCTCTGCAAGTGCAAAATCGTAATCGGGTTCAAAATCCGCAGGCAATCGACAACCTCGATCAGTGTTAACCTGCTTGGCTTTTTTCGGAACGTTTTCTTGCTCGTGAAGGGGAGGTTGGTTTTCTGATGATGTTGCGTTTTGTTCTGATTGGCTTTGGAGGGTATCACCTCTGTTGGCTCTTCAACCAAATCGTTTGTTTCTAAATTTTCAGAATTAATTTCTTTTTTTGCTAAAATGATAGTTTTAGTTTTTTTATATATATTCTTATTCTGGTTCTTTATAGCTTGATTTTGCTTAACGTTTGCTTCAGCAAAATTATTAACATGTTGTTTTATCGCATTTTTTGCTTGCACACCTTTTTTACCAGCTTCACTACGAACTTGTGATATGTGGTCTTTTTTATCAGCAAAATCTTTTAGCTCTTCTTCAACGCGCGTATTCCATAACCCACTATCTGTCTCAATAAGTTTATCATTCTTCATGAGATATTCGACAATAGCTGCAAATTTTTTCTGCGAACAATGACAAATGCGTGCAAGCGTTTGAAAGTCTGTTTTAAGTGGTTCTTTTTTTTCATACATGCAAACGAGAAGGGTTATATAAACGTCCCGTTGTTCAGATGTCATTCCATTTGTACCACTTATCCAGTCATACAAATAAAATCTTACCCATGGCATACCATTAGACATGCATACCCCCTTCTTTCTTTAAATATAAAATTGCCAAAGCATCTGCTTCGTTGTCATCTTTAGGCGTATGCCCTTTTGCACACACCGCTTTAATCATTTCTTCTTTTGAAGCATTACCCTTCCCTGTTGTCGCTTTCTTAATTGTACCAACTGGAATGCCTTCGTACGGTATCTGATGATGTTCACACCAAGCCGTTAAAGTTGCTAGAAAGCCACCGTAAACATGCGCTGCATCAGTCCCCACATGCCGGCGTACTTCTTCAAAATATACCGCGTCAATTTCATCAACGGACCTCTTTAGTTCAGAAAGCCATTTCTTAAAGCGCAGATAACGCATACCACCGCCTTCAAAACGGCGTGATTGAAAATGTTCTGTATCACTTGTAATGTTCTGTATCACTTGTTATGTGACCATCAGCACCGCATATAGCCCAGCCAGTCTTGCTACCTAGATCAAGACAGAGAATGGTTTGTGCATGCGTGATCATAATCCCCCCTTAAGGCTGTTGCGTATTTATCTGCACGCCATGATGACATGCATAGTGATTAAGCTTTTAAAAATTGTGCTGCTGGTGCTCGTTATTATCTGTAGGATTGGCTGTATTAAACTTCTCCATTAGATGGCGCATATCTTTTTTAGATTTTGTCATTAGATGAGTACCCCTATGGTATTTATTCGCATAATTATGAAGAAACCAATCTAATGTAACCCAAGATAGGCCTTTGGATTTAGACACTTGGATAATTATGTTCCAATATTTTGGAGAAATACTATTGCGGTCACGCATTTTACGCGCAGCTTCATAGCTACATCCGATTTCTTCAGCAAATCGGCGTATAGATCCCCAAGATTCAATCAAATTTTTGACACAAAAATTATTAACCATGGCAATAATAGTACATTGCGTACAATTTTAAATCAAGGTAAAATAGTACACAATGAATGAAAAAAATAGTGGATAATGTACGAATGACTTATTTGCCAAAAGATAGACTTAAAATAGCACGTAAAAACGCTGGATATGCAACACCAAGCGAGGCGGCACGCGCTATACCAGCTCTTAATCAAAATACTCTCATTAGTCACGAAAATGGAAATCGTCCTGTTTCGCGCCAAAAAGCCGAGCTCTATGGACAAGTATTTAATGTAGATCCTGGATGGATTTTATATGG
>NZ_JAQITB010000053.1 GCF_028618515.1 Bartonella sp. ML69XJBT | reverse complement strand
AGGAAAGAGCCTTCAAAAGAGCTTGAAGAAGTGAAATCCATTTGACCCAAGCCTAATGCTGCCACCAGAAAAGAGAGGCAGATTGATGTGGCAAGGGCTGTTAGAAGTCCGGCAAAGATTGCAGACCATGAAATGGGAGGTTGGAAAAAAGGATATTCTGTTTCTAGGGATGTTTCTCCTAGAAAATGCGTATCGAAGGGTGTGTCTTCAGGAATGCGGGTTTCCATGTTTTTATCTCCTTGAATGATGCTGGAGATAGAATGCTTGCTGATCCATTATGTTCCCACAGAGACGGATTTGCATCCCCAATGGACCAAAAATACCGGAAAGAGACACGGATTATCGTGTTGAATTATTGTGCTAAGATTGTTGTGCGTGAGATTATTATGCCTTAAGATGCTGGGATGATCCTACGGAGATGGTCAAAGTATTTTGGGCGAATTCCAATCTAAATCTTGTTTATGAAGAAAGGACACTTTGGCAAAGAAAAATGCTCAAAGGGGAAAAAGAACGAGTATTCTACACCATGAGGCTTGTTTGTAAATGCTCTGTGATGCTTGTTTTGTCCACATCCTGTCATGAAATTTGAAAATATTTTATTTTTCGTGAAAACCATGTTACCGATCATTTTGATCAATGCGTTTCTTCTTTTTTTGTATTAGAAAATTTAAATAGAGGCTTTGTGAGGATGTTAGGGATGTTTTGTTCCAGTTTTTTTAAAAATCGTGAAATCTATGGACCGCTTTGTGTTGGTTTTGATCCTAGCCATAAAGTTTTACAATCATGGAATTTAAGTCCTGATTATAAGGGACTTAGAGATTTTTGTGATATCCTCTTAACAGCTGTTGTCGGCAATGTGGGCATTATAAAGCCGCAAGTGGCATTTTTTGAATTGTATGGTATTGAAGGTCTTCAAGTTCTTAAAGAGCTTATTGAAAATGCACGGGAACAAGGGTTATTGGTGATCGCTGATGCAAAAAGAGGGGATATTGGTTCTACCGTTGAAGCTTATGGTCAAGCTTGGCTTGGTCCAAGCAGCGCATTTAAAGCAGATGCCATAACCGCCAATGCTTTTCTTGGTTTTGATGCTCTTACCCCTCTGATAAAAATTGCAGAAGAAACAGCAACGACAGTTTTTGTGGTTGTGCAATCCTCAAATCCAGAGGGCAAGGATATTCGCAATGCGCGCATTGGTGATCAAACACTCTCTGTTCATTTGGCACAGCGCATTTGTGACTATAATAGCCAGTTTTTGGAAAAAAATCATGCTGTTGGTCCTATTGGTGCGGTTATTGGAGCAACATTGGGCAGTGAAGCAAAAGAGACAATCGAACAATTAAAAAACTGCTTGTTTCTTGTGCCGGGTATTGGAGCTCAGGGAGGGACAATAACACAACTGACAAACCAGTTTCCTCAAAAGCTATGGCAGAATATTATTCCTTCTATTTCAAGAGCGATTACCGATGCTGGTCGAAAGAATGTTGATTTAAAAATGTGCATTCATGATTTTGCTGAGCAGGCTAAAACTACGCTTGTATTTTAAAGATTTTTGCATAGACGATAAATTGGAGAATCCTCATAAAAAGAGAGGACTTTTTTAAGGAGCGAGCTTCTGTTTTGCTAAAATCAGCCCTTGTTTTTCCTTTTAGGCTGGGAGAAGGATATGAGTGCGCGGGATGATGTTTGGAAGAATGGGATGATGGAGAAGAATGCAGAAATTGTGGAAAATATGTCTAGGGAAGTTGTCTTAACCAAAAGTGTATCAAGAAAAATGATAATATATTGGAGATGATATATTGAAAGTGATATGGAGGGCTAAGACAGGGAGGGGTGTTTAGATTTCGCACAGCTGGCAAAAAGTGCTGTTCTGTTTTTGAGTTGCATAGCTGATAGATCTGTTCAACTCTTCATCAATTTGCTCAAGAAGGCTGCCTTTTTTGAGGGACTTGTCCAATTGAGCTACAATCAACCACTGTTTTTGTTTTTAGAGCAATCAGTATGTGTCTTTCATTGTATGTTGAGACAGGAGGAATATACATGCATGGGGCGATATGCTTTAGGGGAGGGGAAGCGTTGTTGTTAGAGGAGGAAAATGAGTATGTAGTGATTGTTGAAAACGATTTAAGATAAAAATTGCTTCGATGAAAAATAAGGAGAAACAGTATTCATGATAGGAAGATCTGGAGCTTGTCATTTAAATTATTGGTTTTCTATGTAAAATATTAACGTTGATGCAAGATTATATATTTAAATTGTGCATATTTTTTTGTTATGTGCACCGTCACCGTACAAACCGTATGTTACAATCTATAATCGTCATAATACCTAAAAACACAATAAAGTCAAGATGTTGAGTGCAATTATTTTATATGAATCCACACTTTTATACGTGATTCATTTGACCATTTTTTATAAACAATTGCCATGTATGAATAGACCATAAAAAGCAAATCATGATGTAAATATTATAACGCATATGTGCATTCAAATGAAATGAAAAGCAGCTATCATTCATAACAGTTCATAAATTTTATGATACGTTTTTATCATTCAAAAATCGCATGCGTTTAGAGAATGGTATGAGTTTTGCTCTTTTTTGAGCGAATCCTTAAAAGGAAAATAATCGTTTGAAACTTTTATAAGCTTATAGGTGTAATTCATTAAGGGTGTATAAAAAGACAAAATCGCTTTTAAAGCGCTTACTAAAAATTTAGTAAATGATAGGCAGTCATTATACAAACATATCATCACAACAGTTATGAAATTCAAAACGTTATATCTTATGATGCGAAAATCTTTTAATGAATATGGTGTATAGTGAGTTTTAAATGATGGAACTCTATTCGCTTCCACAAAAAAATGGAGGCGAATAATGCCGTAGAAGTAGAATACTATATACCTTAGACATGGTAACAATAAACGTTTTAAAGATTATAGTTTAAAAATACGAAACCAAATGGGGTCAATCCAAATTTGGAGGCACCTATTGAAACAAAGATAAGCAAGCAAAATTCAAAACCATTATAATGTCATAAGGCATAAGATTTTTCTAAATTTTTAGACAAAAGCGTCAATGTTTAAAGAATGCTCTATTCTAAAAATAACGCCTCCAAATTTGGACTGGTTAATTTTTAAAGAAATTAGGTTTTAATGAAAAGTGAAAATACGCTTATAAGAACCTCTTTAAGGAAACGTTTAAACACTTGAAACTGATGTTTTATAACAGCTATAAACTTAGTTATCATTTGCTCTTAAGAACGTTTCATTTACGAAAAACAAAGATCTAGATTTTACAGCAGAGCAAATAGAGCAAATCTTGAAACCCTTAAATTCTATAAAAACGTTTGTTTATTTGTCTTATGAAAGGCTGCTTTTAAGAACCAATGCGCATAAATGTAAAAAACGGGTTTTGTTATAGACATTCCCTTCATAGGCATTTCTCTTGATAGGTTTTAAAGAGGCATTTTGATCATGTACTTTATTTCAAATGACTCCCTTTAAATATGAGAGCGTTTTATTGATAGGTTTATAAAAATCAAAAGCGTTTAGAAACTCTCTTATTCAAATGAATGATTAAGATCACGTCCATCATTTACGTTCCTTTTGATAAGTTTTAATCAAGAGAAAAGAGCGCTTGCAATATGATACGTTTTGTATATATGCATTTATCACTCCATTGTGGATGGTTAGAAAGCCGCGTCATATTACTTGATACGGCTTTCTTTTTGAATTCTCTCTTTTATGATGCGTTTATAGCTCTCAAAAAAGACGCCCCCCACGCCGCTCTTTATTCTGTTTTATCAACAATCTTTACAACATGATCATTTTCATAAACTTCGCAATTTTTTGGTACCAATTTTACTTTGCTTTGCTTGTTTAATTTGGCATTGCCATAGACCTTACCCCACACCTTAGTATAATCAGTTACCTTAGCATTGCCATACACAGAGCCATAGACCTCAGAAGAGCCATCAACACTAGCATTGCCATAGACCTTGCCATAAATTTTGGCACGCCCATTAACAACCGCATAATTATAAATTTTTGCATGGCTATGAATGCGAGCAAAGCCAGCAACAATGGCACGACCATAGACCCTTGCATAACCCAAAACCGTAGCATCATAAGAAACATGGGCATGGTCATAAATATGGGCATCAGCAAAAACGCGGGCGCCACCATTTACATGAGCATACCCATAAACATTGCCATAAACATGAGCATTGCCATAGACACAAGCATTGTCATAAATATTTGCATATTGAGAGATGAAAGCCTTGCCATAGATTTCACAATTCCCATAGACTTGACCACAAACTTGAGAAAAATGGCGTATTTTTGCATTGTCAGAAACACGGGCATAGCCATACACACAAGCCTTATCATACACCCAGCAATTGCCATCATGAGAAAGATTGACTTCCTTTTCAATAAAGCCCCCTAAATCCCCCGTCTTAACATCATCAAAATCTTTTAAAGCCCGAATGCGATAAAGATTGATAGTTTTTCTAGTCAGAGCATGTTTAATTTTTTTGCTTCCTCTAGTTAATTCGTATTTTTTGCACATAAGAATACCTGACACAATTGAATGTGTTAAACATTTGCTAAAATTTGGAATGGAAAATCTAAAAGAAGGGGCCCCCGCACCGCCCAGCATTTATTTATGCTGCTGTGTTTTCAATAATCTTTACAACGTGATCGTTTTCATAAATTTCACAATCTTCGGGAATCCCATATGCATAGTAAACGTTTTGTTCAACATATGAATAACCATCTCTTTTTAATCTTGCATTGCCATGTACCAAACCTCTAATGGTGTGATAACCAGTCACTTTTGCATTCCCATAAACCTTTGCACTATTATAAACCCAAGCATTATGAGAAAGATGAGCATTGTCATAAACATGAGCTTCAAAATACACGCGGGTTTTATCACATACATGAGCATTGCCATAAACAAAGCCACCAATGGCAGCATTGCCATAGACCCTTGCATTTTCATAAACACGACCAGATTTTACAACACAAGCATTATCATATACCCAGCAATTGCCATCATGAGAAAGGTTGTTTTCACTTTCAATAAAACCACCTAGATCGCCAGCCTTTACATCAGCAAAGTCTCTTAATGCTTTAATGCGATAAAGAGTTTGATTATTTAATACACGTGTCTCCATTTGTGAGTGCAAATTTCTTTTGCATAGCACAATTCCTTTATAAGAAGATAAAATTTTTGAATGAAAGAATTTGGTTAGAAAGCAGGCGCCCCCGCACCGCCCGTGCTTTATTTATGCAGTTGTAAAAACAATTTCACCAGTGATAACAGGTTCTTTATAATTGCCCCCAATTTTGCTATCACCACTAATCTCAGTATAGCCAATTACCTGAGCATTGCCATAGACATGGGCATTCCCATAGACCTTGCCATAAATTTTAGCATTGTCATAAATGCGCGCATCATCATAAACCTCAGCATTCTCAGAAATTAAAGCATTATTGGAAACGCGCGCGCCACCATAGACCTTGCCATAAACCTTAGCATTGTCACAAACACAGCCTCTATCATAAACATGGGCATAACAAGTCACTATAGCATTGCCATAAACTTTAGCTTCTCTATTGACCATAGCACCGCCACAAACATGGGCATTATCGCAAACCCTAGCATTGTCAAAAACTGTAGCGTTTTCATAAATATGGGCATTATCATAAACTTGAGAACTTCCTAAAACACGTGCTTTATCATAAACCTCAGCATTGCCATAAATTCTAGTCTTATCAAGAAACTTGCCATAAATAGTGTCATAAATTTTTGCATTGCCATACACTTTAGCATGTCCAAAAACATCCCCATAAATCAATGCGTTCTCATAGACTTGCGCATTGCCATAAACCTCAGCTCTAATATGCACGCTAGCATTGCCATAGACCCTTGCATTTTCATAAATTTTAGCAGATCCAGTGATTTTTGCATTATCCGAAACATGGGCATTATCAAAGACACGGGCATCGCCATAAACCATGGCATCGCCACCGACCCAGCAATTGCCATTATCAGCTAAATTTGCAACTTTGTGTATAAAACCGCCGAGGTCACCCGCCTTTACATTGGCAAAATCCTTTAAAGCACGAATGCGATAAAGAGTATAATCACCTACTTCAATTGTTTCGTTTGTAAATTCGTATTTTTTTGCAGGCTCTTGTTTGTTATTAGTTTCATTTGAAATGGAAGAGATAACGGGGGTGTTTTTTGAGATATTTGTCATAATTAAACCCTATCTGTAAAAAGTTTGTTATTGACAGCCCATAAGGACGCCGGGTGCTAACAAACACGGCAGATAGTCCGTTGCTATGCTTTCCCCATAAAGGGTATTGTATGGCATAGCTACACCCGACATAATCATTATATGCTCATGACAGCATAAAAGATAGTCAGTTTTTATAACAGGATTAGGTTCATCGTAACCTATCCGCTAATCGTTAAGTGTTTCTATCACTTGATTATTTATATAACAAAATACGTATTTATTGTCAATTATTGTTTTATCTTTTTTGATATTTTTTATGATTTTTTTTAAATGCGTTCTGTGTATATATTTATCATATGCTTATTAATTGCCTTTTTTATATTTATGTGCTTTTAAAGCTATATTATAGGCTTTCTTAAACGATTGCGTTATTTTTGAATCTTATACATTTATAATATTTAAAAACGCTCTCATAATGCGTATTTTTAACTTTATAACGTATCTGTTTTTTCACTAAATGGTTTTTAAAGATTTCTGTTAATTTCTTTTATAACACATTTGCAACTTAACAGCTTTTTATAGGAACTGTCTTTATAACCAATGCTTTCATTTGCATTGTGATTATGAAAGCCTGTTTTTTTACACGTGCTTTATAGCTGTTATCTTCTTTATAGCCACCGCATCATTTTCATAAGAGAAACGATAATTGTGATTTATTGCTTTTTATGAAAACATTTAAAGAGAGACTGATAATTATAGAGATTAGCAAAATCGCTTTTAATAGACTTTGTCAGTCTTGTCATTTTAGTCAGTTGTTTTTAGACCCTATAGTATTTTTTTCAAATAAGAGAAAATTAAGAATATTATATTTCAATAAGTTAATGTTTCAAATAAACAACCTGTATTAAACACAACACATAAATACAATCTTTAATATATATTTAAGAGGGTTTTGTAGGGGTTTTGGGTTTTTTTAAAACAGACAAAACCTATAAGCAAAATGAAGATATAAAACTCTCTTTAAAGAGGTTTTTTGAAAGCTATAAAGCTATCATTTGATGATTACGGTGTAATCTTTTAAAGGCAATCCAAATAAATCTTATCTTATTTAAGAGTGGATTCCTTAAAAGTCTTAAAGCAATCCAAATGACGGTGTTTAAAAGTGCAAATGTTCTTTTTTTAGAATAACGCATATAAACACTCCTTTTAAGATTATAGGTAATAAACTCACAAGATGATACGTTTACAGAATTTACAAAAGTTCATTAAAGGATTTCTGATAACGTAATTCTTTCCTATCTTAGTTATCTCATAACAGATGATGAAATAGACTGTTATTTAAACTAATACATAAGAGGCTTTAATAAGATTAGCATATCCATTATGTGAG
>NZ_JAQITB010000052.1 GCF_028618515.1 Bartonella sp. ML69XJBT | reverse complement strand
CATGCGCTGTAGAAATGGTAATTCCACGAGCGCGTTCCTCTGGCGCTGCATCAATTTGGTCATAGGCTTTAAATTCACCAAAATATTTCGTAATCGCTGCTGTCAAAGAGGTCTTCCCATGATCAACATGACCAATCGTTCCTATATTAACATGCGGTTTCGTGCGTTCAAACTTGCTCTTTGCCATCGTTATTAATCTCTTGTTCTGTTCTCTTGTTTTATTGCACCTAAAAACAGTCCTGTAGAACTGAAGTAAACCGGATTACTATCTCAGCCCAACCATTACAACCCCTAAGATGAATAACCCACCCCACTTATGATCGAGAGGATATTTCTATTATACTCACGAGCCTCATCATTAGCAACTGTTTGGAGCGGGTAGCGGGAATCGAACCCGCGTATTCAGCTTGGAAGGCTGCTGCTCTACCATTGAGCTATACCCGCATAACCTACACATACCAACTCTCCTTCGATGAATGGTGGAGGGGGTTGGATTCGAACCAACGTAGCATACGCAACGGATTTACAGTCCGCCCCCTTTAACCACTCGGGCACCCCTCCATTCCATCGGCAAGTTGCGCGATAAGACATCACGACAACCAAAATTTGACACCATTCAATTCAAATAGGTTGCGGGGCGGTTATGACGATTACGAGCGTCTCTGTCAACAGAATAAATACAATTCTGTACAAATTTCCTGCTAATAATTTTTAAATCACAACTTTTTTCTATCTATTTTTCTCCTTTAAACGCTAT
Source organism: Bartonella sp. ML69XJBT (assembly GCF_028618515.1). Taxonomy (GTDB): domain Bacteria; phylum Pseudomonadota; class Alphaproteobacteria; order Rhizobiales; family Rhizobiaceae; genus Bartonella. Next base: position 6,887 of record NZ_JAQITB010000052.1, on the reverse strand, counting down.
AAAGAAGCTATGAAACAAAAAATATCGAAAAATTCTCATTATGCTCGTTTACGTCGCCAATATCGCGATGCAAAGGGCTTCTCTTCTCGATCTACCATACGACCAAAAAAAGAAGCGGCTCCCTTGCAACAAGGAACAATTCGTCTTTATGGTATCCACGCTGTTCAATCCGCTTTAAAAAATCCAAAAAGAGTTTTTAGCTCTCTCTATGCTACAGCTAATGCCTTAAAACGATTAAATATATCCGAATCACAATTACCTTGTCCTGTTACATTATACACCCCCAAACAACTCGATACCCTCGTAGGAAGCGATGCAGTTCATCAAGGTGTTGTTGTAGAAACTATGCCCCTCAAACCATGTCAATTGTCTGAATTAACCAACACCGATCTTGTCGTTGTAATGGATCAAATTACTGATCCCCATAATGTTGGTGCTATTATGCGCTCTGCAGTTGCCTTTAAAGCTGGTGCACTTATCACAACTTGTCGCCACTCCCCCCAAGAAAGTGGCGTTCTTGCTAAAGCCGCCTCTGGAGCTTTGGAGCTCATTCACTATATCACCGTACGAAACCTCGCCGAAGCGATTCAAGAACTCCATAATGCAGGATTTATCAGCTTTGGTCTTGATTCCGAAGGTGAATATTCTCTAGAAACTGCATTAACTGGGGGAAAAATTGCTCTTATTTTAGGCGCAGAGGGAAAAGGTTTACGCAAAAAAACACGTGAAACCGTCTACGCATTAACACGTCTTGATATGCCTGGGAATATTAAATCATTAAATGTTTCAAACGCTGCAACAATAGCGCTTTACGCAGCTCATAAATATCTTAGATCGTAGTTTTTAATCTTTTCCACGAAGTATCAAAAAAACCAATCAACAAAAAACCTGAAAAAAAACCGCCAATATGCGCTTCCCATGCGATTTTAACAGCATCTTCTTTAAAGAGAATAGAGGAAATACCTATGATAAAATCAACAATTAACCATATACTGACGAAAACAAGTACCCTTTTTGAACACAAAGCTTTTTTTATAGACAATAAAGGGCTTAAAAATCTTTTATTCTGCACACTACCCCTCAAAGAATTTCGAAAAAAATCGTAACGTACAAAAGCCCCCATCATTCCACATAGTGCACCCGATGCCCCAACCAGCGATATTTCACTCTCTTGGTGAAATACAAAATAAGTCAATACGGCTATAATCGCTGTTAATATCCAAAATATTAAAAAACGTAAACCACCCAAATGTCTTACTAAAGGGGTGCCCAAAACCAAAAGCCAAGCCATATTCATAGCAACATGTTGAAAACTACCATGCATGAATGAATAACTCATCATCGTATGGCAAAATGCTAGTGGTTCAGCCTTAAAGAACACTGGTGTGAATGAAAAAAGCTCAAGGCTTTCAATATAGAGTGAGCGAGAAAAAAATACTGAGGAACAACATAGATACAAAAACAAAATGCAATCAAAACAACTATAATAAATGGGATATTCAATAATGGTTCTTTCGGCTGTTTTGCAAAAAATGATATATCATTATATTGGTGATTACTATCTCTCATTGTATAAAAGCTCATACTCTCTGGTAAATTGATCGTCCTTTGTACAAGATAAATGTATTAATTTTGATAATAGGGCATTTAAAAAATTAACTTTATTTTTCTACTATATCTAAAATACAGATATTGCTGTATAAAAACGCTTGTGTCTTTTACAAAGTATTTTGAAAAAATGAATGTTAAAAATACCATCCATAAAATCACTGCATTATACTCAACCCAAATGGAAATCATTCATTTGACTAAAATCTCTCTCATAGGAATAACATCGTTTTTATTATTCATCTGTTTAATATATTATTCAATCAGAATGAAAAGATTCTATCACCACAGGAAAAAATCTTGTAAATTTACATACGTTTTCTCTGTAGAATAATAATTCTCTATGACTTAGCAATTTAACAGGACATATTTTACAAAAACCATCATAATTGCAAAATAGGCAATCTGCCTTTTAAATTATTTTCCATCACCTTTGAGAATCTAATTCTTGTTTTAAAAATTACATTTAATTGTTTAAGATAAGATTATAAAACAAACAAAACCTTCAATATATCATATATACAAAAGATCATTGAATGGAAAGATTCTGAGAATTCTGTTTACAGTCTTTTAACCAAACATCATAGATAGGATGTTCTACAGCATTTAAGCCAGGACTATCTGCAAACATCCATCCTGTAAAAATACGTCGTACCTTTTTATCTAAGGAGATCTCATTAACTTCAATAAAACCAGTTGTACGAGTAGGCTCGTCTTTGGAACTCGTATAACATGCTCGTGGCGTTACTTGTAAAGCACCGTATTGATAAACTTCACCAAGAGAGACTTCAAAACGTGTCGTCTGTCCAGTAATTTTATCAAGACCAGCAAAAACAGCAATGCCATTGCTCATACGTTCTGCTTCTACTCGACAAATTGTGGAAAAGACCACAACAACGCCCATGAAAAAACAACAAAAAAAACGCCTCAATCCCAACCGTAAAAAAAATCTCATCACATCAAATCAATCACATCTAAAAAATTCTCTTCATAAAATAGTGCAAATAAGAAAAATACACACCTACCAAAACATCTTATTTTTTAGGCGACCACGCATCATAATCTTCACGCACACAAAGGCGCTCACCATTGTAAGGAATAGCTCCCTTTGGACGATAAGCTTCACTTGTCCCTGTCATATTGGCAACATGAGGCTTTTCCCACTCATATGGACGATAATTCTCCTGTGTTGGTGGACACGCACAACGATGATGAATCCAACCATGCCACCCTGGTGGAATGGTAGATGCTTCAGAATAATCTTTATAAATAACCCAACGGCGCAGATAACCATCCTTATGCATTCCCCCCTCATAATAAACATTCCCAAACTGATCTTCGCCTACCCGCCTACCTTTGCGCCACGTGAAAAAGCGTGTGTTTATGGTATTACCACTCCACCATGTAAAGATCTGCTTCAAAAAAATAGCCATCTTCTCGTCCATTTTTAGTATATTTATGGGATTAACTTGTCGTAACACTTAAAATTACGAGATAACTCCATTCGATAAGTGAATTCACATCCCTTAACCATAGAGGTATCATATTTACGGGCTCTCTTCTAGCCCCATAAAACTTAATCTATGCCAAGTTTCATTTTAACCAACTCATTAACAGTTTGAGGATTTGCCTTCCCACCAGTTGTTTTCATAACTTGGCCAACAAACCAACCAGCTAAAGCAGGTTTTTGTTTCGCTTGCGCAACCTTATCAGCATTATTGGCAATAATTTCATCTACAGCTCTCTCTATAGCCTTTGTATCTGTCACCTGCTTCATATTGCGTTCTTCCACAATCTGACGCGGATCACCACCTTCATGCCAAATAATTTCAAAAAGGTCTTTAGCAATTTTTCCAGAAATCGTTCCTTCTTTAATAAGATCAATAATGCTTCCCAGTTGATCTGGTGATATTGGCGTCTCGTTTATCTCACGATTATCTTTATTTAAAGCACCCAAAAGATCATTAATCACCCAATTTGCAACGGTTTTTGCATCACGCCCATGAGCTACTTTTTCAAAATAATCAGCAATGGACTTTTCTGTGACAAGAATAGAGGCATCATATGCGGTCAATCCCATCACCTTGATAAAACGTGCTTTTATATCATCAGGCAATTCAGGCAACTCAGCTGCCAAAGAATCTACAAACGCTTGATCAAATTCCAACGGTAAAAGATCAGGATCAGGAAAATAACGATAGTCATGCGCTTCTTCCTTTGAACGCATAGATCGCGTCTCACCTTTCGTTGCATCAAAAAGTCGCGTTTCTTGATCTATGACACCACCATCTTCTAAAATGGCAATTTGACGACGTGCTTCATACTCAATTGCTTGGCCAATAAAGCGGATAGAATTCACATTTTTTATTTCACAGCGTGTTCCAAAACTTTCACCAGGACGACGAACAGACACATTAACATCTGCACGCATAGACCCTTCATCCATATTACCATCGCACGTTCCTAAATAACGAACAATCGTGCGCAATTTTGTCATATAGGACTTGGCCTCATCTGCTGAGCGCATATCTGGTTTAGAGACAATCTCCATAAGAGCAACACCAGCACGGTTAAGATCTACAAAAGACATCGTTGGATGCTGATCATGCATCGACTTTCCTGCATCTTGTTCAAGGTGCAACCGTTCAATCCCAATTTCAACATCTTCAAACTGACCATGCGAATCTGGACCAACAGATATGATAATCTTTCCCTCACCTACAATCGGATAACGAAATTGTGAAATTTGATACCCTTGTGGTAAATCTGGATAAAAGTAATTCTTACGATCAAAAACAGATTTCAAATTAATATGCGCCCTTAATCCTAAGCCTGTTCGAACTGCTTGACGAACACATTCCTGATTAAGAACAGGCAACATACCAGGCATAGCAGCATCAATAAGTGATACATGATTGTTTGGCTCTGCACCAAATTTGGTTGATGCACCTGAAAAAAGTTTTGAATCTGAAATAATTTGCGCATGAACTTCCATGCCAATGATAACTTCCCAATTACCTGTAACTCCAGAAATAAAACGTTTAGAATCAGGAGTGCGCGTATCAACGATGCTCATTGCTCATCCATTATCAATATTTTTCAAATATATCTGATGGCTAATCTAAAACCATATCAAGTGCAAGTCTAGAATAGAAATCTTATAAAAAAGCCCGATTTTATCGGGCTTGTTCTGTTCGTAAAATGTTAACTCTTTTTAGGTGTCTTTTTCTTAGCTGAAGCTTTTTCTACAGCTTTTTCTTTCACCGCAGTTTTTTTCTTTGTCGGCTTTTTTTCAGTTAAATCTAACTCATCATATTCCTTCATCAACTCTTCAACTGTTACTTCTTTATCTATGACTCTTATCCTTGCCAGCAAATGATCAATAACTTTTTCTTCAAAAATTGGGGCGCGCAGATTTGCAACAGCTTCTGGAGTATTACGGAAAAAATCCATAATTTCTTTTTCTTGTCCAGGATATTGACGAACTTGGTCAAAAACTGCCGCTTTTAATTCATCTTCACTTACATTAATACCAACATTCATACCAATTTCAGAAAGTACCAAACCAAGACGAACACGACGCTGTGCAAGCACACGATATTCCTCTCGTGCTTGCTCCTCTGTCACACCTTCATCTTCGAAACTGCGTCCAGCCTTTTTTAAATCGTCATTAACTTGAGCCCATATATTGTTAAATTCAATTTCTAAAAGTCCTTCAGGAATCTCAAAATCATAATCAGCATCTAAAGCATCCAGAATCTGACGCTTAACTTTTTGACGTGTCATTGAACCGTATTGGCTTTCAATTTGCCCACGAACAACTTCACGCAAACGTTCCAAAGATTCTAAACCAACCTTTTGTGCTGCTTCATCATCAATTTTTAATTCATCCGATTGGGAAACTGCTTTAACGGTGATATCAAATTCCGCATCCTTACCAGCTAAATGTACTGCACTGTAATTTTCAGGAAATTTCACAGAAATTGTTTTCGTATCGCCTGCTTTTACACCAACCAATTGCTCTTCAAAACCAGGAATAAATTGCTTTGATCCCAGAATCAATTGTGCATCATTATCTGCTCCACCTTCAAATGGAACTCCCTTGAGCTTACCAAGATAATCTATTGTAACACGATCACCTTCTTCAGCAACACCATCTTTTGGTGAATAATTACGTGTAGAAGAAAGCACACGTTTCACTTGATCATCAATCTCTTGTTCAGGAATAGTTGCGATTTCACGAGTAATTTCAATATGCTCAAAGCCCTTAATTTCAAACTTTGGCAAAACTTCATATTTTAAACTAAAAACAAAATCAGCTGTACCATCAAGAATTTTTTCATCTTCATCCATATCAATTTGTGGCTGCATCGCCGAACGTTCACCACGATCAGCTAAAATAGAACGGGGCGCATCGCTAACAATCTCATTGAGAATTTCCGCCATAAAAGACTTACCATACATCTTCCGTAGGTATCCAGCAGGCACCTTACCGGGACGAAAACCATTAAGCTTGATTTTATCCTTGGTATGATCCAACCGTTCATTTAATTTTTCTTCTAAATCTCTCGCCGGAACCACGATCTTAATTTCGCGCTTCAGTCCTTCATTAAGCGTCTCGGTAACCTGCATTAAACAACCTTCATTCTTCTTAAGGAAAGGAATAATCCTCTCTGATAACAACCACATTCTAACACTTGAGTGTTAAATCAACATGAAGCGGAATTCTAGACACATAGATACCTATAGTGCTCAAAAAATTCCTTTGGTGCGGATGGAGAGAGCCATTTAATAATAATTCCTTACTATTTTTCAATAAGTTAATAAAATTATTAAAAAATAAAACCACCTTTTAAACCACCTAGCATATAGAATCCACAACGCTATCAAATAACATCATCATCTATATATTGCAATTGTGAATCAGCACTTCTTTTCGAGGTGTTTTTTTTGCCGTACCTGCTGTCCAAAGGGTTTCAACTTCTAAAAAGTCAAAATCTTTAAAGATCTCTCTAACAGCATCACAATCATTCAGACTCAAGACAAATTTGCCTTCGACACCTTTGAGAATTTTTGCCATACTCTCAAAATCATTTTCATCAAAGTTTCCAGAACTGTAATACTTTTTCTTCAGAAAATATGGTGGGTCTAAATAAAACAAACTATCAGGTGCATCAAATAGCTCCACAACCCGCTCCCACGATAAGTTTAAGATAGTTGTATCTAGAAGCTTCTGTCTAACACGTCGCATTCTTGATAAAAGCTTCTCGGGATTAAAA
>NZ_JAQITB010000051.1 GCF_028618515.1 Bartonella sp. ML69XJBT | reverse complement strand
AGAGAATGATTAAAACACGTCTTTAAAAAACATGTGATCTCTTAAAGCCTTTCAAAAGACAGTTATAATCATATGCTATGCTATCAAGGCTCTTATGGTTATGAGTTTTAGAGGTTTTAGAGGTTTTAGAGGTTTTGGGGGTTCTTTTTACCCATTATCATTTTATTTTTTAATCCAAAATAAAAGTTGTTATATTTCAATAAGTTAATGTTTCAAATAAACAACCTGTATTAAACACAACACATAAATACAATCTTTAATATATATTTAAGAGGGTTTTGTAAGTGTTTTTGGGGGGGGTAAAAACAGACAAAACCTATAAGTAATATAAGAAAATGAAGATACAAAACTCTCTTTAAAGAGGTTTTTTGAAAGCTATAAAGCTATCATTTGAGATTACGGTGTAATTTTTTAAAGGCAATCCAAATAAATCTTATCTTATTTAAGAGTGGATTTCTTATAAGTCTTAAAGCAATCCAAATGACAGTGTTTAAAAGTGCAAATGATTTCTTTTTAGAAGAACGCATGATAAATTATTCCTTTTAAGATTGTATCTAATTAACTTACAAAAGAGGTATAGCTATATTCTATACCCCTTATGAGTTATAAGGTCTTATAAGTTTATTCAGTTTCTCTTATTTCTAATTTTGGTAGTTTTTTCACGATTTTCATTGTTTCTAAACTTACAGTAATTACCCTTTGAAACAACTCCAATGGATAAGCAGGGTTCCCCATTGTCTCAACAGCATAGCGATTGGCATCATTCACAATACCACTCTTTTTATTAATCTTAACGCATTGACGTTCCATAACCCATTCAAGAGCAGGCTTGCCATTGACGATATACTCATAAGCTTCAAGAGGGATATCTGTTATTGTGATATTGCTATTGTAAAAAACTGTAGATTTATCTTTTATCTTATTTTTGCTAAAGAATTGCATTTCAGTCACGTAATAAAATTCTTCGGGATTAGAGATCTCTGTCTGTTTTGGATTACCCTTTTAAAAGGTCACAGGATAAGGTTCTACATCTTCATAATTCACGTGCAAATGACCCAGTTTACGTCCTGCTGTAACAAACATCCAAAAATCATCAGCGCTTTTTACGTAAGGAATGCGAGGCAATTCTTTGTATAAATTATGAGCATAACGAGCGCGATAATCTTCCGAATGAAGTAAACCGTAAACGTAATAAAACAGATCATCTTTAGTAATAGCTTCATTAGGATAAGCTGCTTTAAAATGTGCTAATCCATCATCTGTAATACCATCACGAACTTTCTTTTTTGTATTTATGGTAAATAAGCTATGATCATGATGTTTTTCCTCTTCACAATAGAGCATAAGTGGATAACATTTTGCACCTTCTAAAGTACCGTAACTGATCGGTTTATTAGTCATGAGACAAGAAAAATTTGATCTACTTCCTATCCCAGAAACACAAATACCAAGATTATGCGGAATAGTTGGATTAAAAAATTGATGCGTACGTCCTAATCTATCATTAAGAAATGGTGAAGCATAATGCCATATTGTCACAAACGGTGTATAGAGAATAGGAACTTTTAGGTAAGATTCAAATGTTGCATCTACACCTCGTTTTAGTTTGGAGATCAAAGCATTACCCCAACTAATTTTTGTAGCATCATAATCAATGGTTTTTTTTACAGATATAGAAGGATTTTCAGCAACGAGACGCTTTTGCTCATTAAAAAATTCAATTGTTTTTTGAATAGACGTATCTAATACAGCACTCGAAAAGTTGTGAACCCAAGCATCTCTTTTTGAACATACACCAAGCGATACTTCCTCAAAGATTTTAGAATTTATTAAAATATTTCTATCTCCCATGGGCATAAACTGATTAAAGGTTACATCTCTTTGCTTTATCCAATCATGTTTTGCATTAGGTAGAATTTCAATAAATTGTTTGGATTGTATTATTCCTTTTACACTTCTTAATGTACGTAATTTTTTTAATTTTTCTTTGGCAGAAAGGTCATCTCCAATATCATAATAGTAAATTTTACAAGGCTGTTTCTCATATGGATTGCGTATAAAAAGAGTTATTGCTATTCCAGTCATACTTCCAGAACCAAAAATATTCCCTCCTTCTTTTGCTGCTTTATTTGATAACATATCTTTTCGAACATCACCACGAAGGTTAATGATATAAATAGAAGAATACTCATTATGTAAGCATCTTCGCATGCCATCCGCAAAAGTTTTATCAATCCATCCATTCCCAGAAACATAAGCGACAACACCGCCTTGTGAACTTAAACGATTACTTGCCCATTTGATCGCTCTAATATAGCTCTCATAGAGATTACGACGGTTTGCTGCTTGTGATCCTGATGCATATGTATCATAAATACTTCTATCAAGCGTATCATAACGTACATTTGGATTATTATCATTGGCACTTTTTTGCCCTGTTGAATAAGGAGGATTGCCAACAATAACTTGGATATCTGCTTCCTGCTGTTTTTTACACCGTTCCGAATTTTCAAACATATAGCGTGTGAAGAAATCTTTCTCCTCAAGCATCAAAAAAGTATCGGTTAAACAAATCCCTTCAAAGGGGATATAGTCTCCTTTCATAAGACTATGATAAGTCGATTCAATGTTAATGGCTGCTATGTAATAAGCCAATAAGACAATTTCATTGGCTTTGATTTCATTTCGGAACTTATATTCCATATCCTCTGGTTTTATGAGATTTGATTGTAAAAGCCGTGTGATAAAGGTCCCAGTTCCAGTAAAAGGGTCTAGAATAGAGACGCCTCGAGAACTCAAACTTTGTCCAAACTCTTGCTCTAAAACATCATTGACGGAATGTAAGATAAAATCGACTATTTCAATAGGCGTATAAACAATCCCAAGTTTATCTGTTGTCTTTTTGAATGCCTTGGTAAAAAAATCTTCGTAAAGTCTGATAATAAGATTCTGTTTTGCACGCGTTTCAATAATGCCCTCTGTATCCTCCTTTACACTTTGATAAAATTTATCAAGATCTTTGGCTTCTTCTTTGATATTCATCTTATCAAGTTCAGCTAAGATCTTTTCCATAGCTTGTGAGATAGCATTTTTACTCACAAACTCATTGCCATCAAACAAGGATTCAAAAATAGGACGTGTCACAAGGTGTTGCGCCAACATCTCAAGTGCATCTTCTTGCTCGATACTGTCATTTAAACCGTTCTTTAATTCCTTGTGAAAAACATGAAAAGCGCGATAAGCTTCACTCTTTTTATCAGCGAGTATGCTTTTAAGACGGATAATATGATTTTGTGCAATCGCAGCAACATTTCCCGCCCATTTTTCCCACTGATTAGGCTCTCCACATTTTTTGACAATGATTGGCTTAATAGCGCGCGATAATTCATCAATATAAAAATCGAACTCTTCTTGTACTTCATATCTATAAGGGCTTTCACTTGCTACTGAACCAATATGAAGCCCAGCACTTTCAGACTTTGCGTGGAAAGAGAGTTCGTCAACAACTGCGGTCATTGCTTGCAAAGCGGGATCAAAAGTTACCCCTACAATCTCAAATAGATGACGAACATCTTGGTCTAGCTCTAAGGCTTTCATTTTGTTTTTAAAGTTGTCATCATGAGCACGCAACGCATTGAGAACTTGCCAAATGACATCATACTTTGTATTGTTTGCTAAAGCCTGTTGTGGTGGAATATTAAAGGGAATACCAACGGGTGAAATAATATAGCCTGTTGTTTTACCTTCTGCGCGACGCATTACACGCCCCACAGCTTGTATTACATCCACATGACTTTTACGCGGGTGTAAAAACATAACCGCATCAAGAGCAGGAACATCTACACCCTCAGAAAGACAGCGCACATTGGTGAGTACACGGCAGTTATTCTCATCTGTATCTTCTTTAAGCCAATCAAGCAATTTATTACGGTCTTTACCATTAAAAGTCCCATCAATGTGCTTAACATCAAAGATAAGAGATGTCTTACTTTCGGGAACAAATTTATGATATTCATCAATAGCATCATTAAAAATCTCACTAACTCGTTCAGATGTCTTGATATCCCTACAGAAAGCCAGAGAACGACGCATAGGTTTTATGCCATCGTCTTCCTTCTTTTCTATTTGAGCCAGTGCTTTGTAGCAGCCAATGATTTTGGTTGTATCATCAAGAATAAGTTCGGAATTTTTATCTTTAAGACGTTTCTGAATTGTTGCGTTGATAATTGCTTCATCAACAGCTAAGACGATAACTTTATAAGGTGTTAAAAGCTTATCTTTTAGAGCTTTTGAAAAAGTATAGGTGTAAAGATTTTTCCCATAGAGTTCTTTATCATCCATAGAAGCTAGCACGGCATCGGATACGTCAGCCTTCTTTTTCAGCTTATCGGTAAAGATCTTCGGGGTTGCTGTCATGTAGAGGCGTTTTTTGCCTCGAATGATGCTGTTATCGTGAACTTTGATAAATTCAGATTCATGCTTGTCTGTTCCTAAAACAACTCCTGTTGTTCTATGGGCTTCATCACAAATGATTAGATCAAATTCGGGTAAACCATATTCCTTTTGTGCATCGGAAATCACTTGAATGGAATGATAAGTTGAAAAGACCACAGTCATCACATCAAGAGAAGTTTTATTGGCTTTACGTGCAAGTTCTTTTGCATCCGTGGTAGCCGGTAAGACAAGATCAGAAGCATCGAGACCAGCTTCATCATCCTGTTTCCCTTTACGACGCTTGCCTACCTGTGTATCCGAACACACTGCAAAGGAACGCAAGGGGATTTCTGTATCCAATGTCCATTCACGGATTGTTTGTGACATCAAAGCAAGGGAGGGCACCAGAAACAAAACACGCTTGCCTTTTCCGGCGAGAGTTTCGGCTATCTTAAGACTGGTGAATGTTTTACCCGTTCCACATGCCATAATCAACTTGCCACGGTCTGCTTCTTTTAAGCCTTCACAAACTTTCTTGATGGCTTCCTCTTGATGGGGGCGAGGCTCTTTTGTTGATTTCAAAACAACTTCTTGTTTTGTTGCAAATATTTGCCAGTCTATACGACTGTTTTCCATATAACGAAGGTCAATACGATAAACGGGTATCGCTTGTCCTTTAATCATTGCATTCACATTGTCAGTTAATTCACTTTCCGTGCTATCAACGAGAAGGCGGTATTTAAAGATGTCTTTTCCAGAGGCAGCGATAAAGCTATCAATATCCTTTTTACTGATCTGATGATCTGCTTTATAAAACTTACATTGAATAGCGACATATCCCTCTTGATTGCGAAGCTTAGCGACTAGATCAATGCCGATATCATTTTTATTCCAATCTTTACGTTCTTTTGCCCATTCAAAATAGCTCTCAACCTTTTCATACCGTCCATAATGGAGAGGGTCTTGCATAAGATATTTGCTAACAAAAGCTTCAAAAATTTTTCCCTGTTCAGCATTTGATGTTGCTTGTTCGCGATAATATTCCAACAGAGAGCGTAAAGTGACTTGTTTATTATCAGAATTAATAGATTGCAGCATATTACAACAGAGCTCCATTTTGGACGAATTGAGAAAAAAATGCAGAAAAGTGCGAAAAAACGGATAATTTTTTTCAAAAGGGGTTTAAAAGGCTCTTTATCCACAGCCCATGACGTAAGTCAGATCAACAACAGAATAGTGAAATTTGCTCTTTATTTCACATATCATTCAAGACGAATGCACTAGGGGCTTTTAAACCATCAGAATCATCATTTTGATGCATTTTACTATAGGTTTTGAAGGTTTCTCAAACCCTCAAAATACCTTCAAAAATATACTATGGGTTGAATTTAAGGTTGTGTTGTCGATATAGGTTGTATTATTAAAACATTAACATATTGAAATATAATAACTTTTATTTTTTTGATTGAAAAAAATATATAAGGGGGCATAAAAGGAACCTTCAAAATCTTCAAAACTCATAATCGTAACAATCTTGATAGCATTTCTTATGATTATAAACTGTCTTTTGAAAGGCTTTAAGAGATCACATGCTTTTCATAAGACGTGTTTTAATCATGCTCTAAAATGAACACTTTTGTCAGTTCAATTTACAGACACAAACTGACAAATATATATTATTGATTGAATTTATGGGTTGCATCTTAATAAGGGTTGTATCATTAAAATACTAACATATTGAAATATAATGTTTTTAATTTTTTACCATTTAAAAAAAATGCTATAGGGTTTAGAGTGCACTGACAAGACTGACAAAACTCTTTTTACAAAGTCATTGAGATTATTTTCTTTGAAGAAAAGTTGTCTCAGTACCCTGTAAAAGAGTTTTGCCTGTTTGGGAGATTATGTTGAAAAACTCTAAAAATAGATCTCTTTATTATTTGCTATGATGACTTTTGACGAAGGGATGCAAATGAAGAGCATGATCTGTAGTTTATTTATGCGCGTTATAAAGTGTAGGGGATGAGCAGAGAATTTATTCTCTCTTATTGATGGATGTCTTAAGGCATTAACTGGGAATTGTGGCCATAAACATTGACTTAGGAAACAGTTTTGGTTACATGGTTAATGATATGTGTATGGGGGAGAGATTTTCACACAATTTAAATCAAGCAGGATTTTGGTGCAATTTGTATTGGGTTGCAGAGATATGTGCTGTTATTCAAAATCGTCATAGGATAATATTGGTTTGAGTGGTATTGTTAAAAGTTCATGAGGCGTTTTTTTAGCAAAGCTTTATGAATGACCAAAGCGGGGGAACTCTTTAGTGTTTTTTTTCTTTTTACGCCAAGAGAGCTTTTTAAGGCTTTTTCCAGCTATTGGTGTGTTGTTTGGCATGTTTCATGGTGTCATGGTTTATGCCCATTCTCCGGCTGTTTTATCTCCCCGCTCGCCAACAGATAATTTTTCTCGCGGGTATTCTGAGCAACGAAGATTAGAGAGAATTGAGAATTTACGGGTTTTAACGCCTAAAAGCCTTACAATGCCTTCAGAAGAAAACCATGGTCCATTTTTGGGTGGAGGATACTGCTTTTCTATTCATCATATTGTTGTTGATGGGGTCCGGCATATAAAGAAGAGCTCGATAGCAGCGGTAACAGATGCTTATGTTGGAAGATGTATAGGTCTTGGGGATATTCAGCTCTTGATCAAGCAATTGACCAGGGTTTATTTGGATAAGGGCTATGTAACGGCGCGTTTTTATATTCCTGATCAAGACATCAAAAACAGTAAGATATTAAAGTTTGTTGTTGTTGAGGGGAAGCTTTCGGATATTTATTACAATGGTTCCCCGGCTTCTGCTTACAATCATGTTGTCTGGAGTGCTTTTCCGGGGCTTAAAGGCCATATTCTCAATATGCGTGATATTGAGCAAGGGCTTGATCAAATAAACAGGCTGATTTCAGGGCATGCTACAAGTGAACTCTTACCAGGGCGTGAAGATGGCAGCACCATTGTGAATATTAGCAATCAGCCTGGTAAAGCCTTCAAGGTTAGTGTTTCTCATGATAATTTAGGACAATCCTCAACGGGTTATGCACGTTATCATGCGGGCTTAAAGCTAGAAAATATTTTAGGGATGAATGATGCGTGGGATTTTGGTTATCAACGCAGTCAAACAGATTATTGGGGTGGGAGCAAGCAAGAGGGCCACAGCAATAACATTTCTGTTGGTGTGAGTATTCCTTATGGCTATTGGACCTTTGGTTTGAATGGCACTGTTTATAATTACCAAAGCATTATCCATGGCAATTTTACAGATATTGAGACGACGGGGGATTCCAGTGAGTTACACGCCAGTACCAGTAGGGTTCTTCACCGTGATGGTCTTTCGCTGACAACGCTCAATGTGGGTCTTTCTTATAAAAGAACCAACAATTACCTTCTTGGCAATAAGATAGAGGTGGGAAGCCGTCAATATAGCGTAGCCAATTTTGGCATTTCGCATTCTCGTCAGAT
>NZ_JAQITB010000050.1 GCF_028618515.1 Bartonella sp. ML69XJBT | reverse complement strand
CTGTTGGTTCCACGATTACTTATGCACGCAGATATCTTTTAGGCATGCTTCTTAATGTGACCAGTGATGAAGATGATACTGATGGCAACACGCTCATAGCAGGTGTCACACCGGAACAAATGAATGAGATCAGAGAATTAATAGAACAGACACAAGCAAAGGAAAGCGATATTCTTTCTTTTATAGGCGTAAAAAATCTCACACAGATGTCTTATAAACAAGCCCAAACCGTTTTGTTTGCTTTGAAAAAAAAGCAACGCTCGCAAATGAATAAAGCACAACAAGAGCAACAAAAGGCGGTGTGAAATGGAACAAAGAACAGTAGAGTGGTTTCAAGCCCGTTTAGGTAAAGTCACCGCTTCAAACGTTTATAACGTACTTAGTAAGACAGCAAAAGGTTTACCTACAAGCAAATATGAGGAGTACAAAATAAAGCTTATGACGGAGCGATTAACAGAGGAAATAAGCCAATCTTATATAACGCCAGCTATGCAATGGGGCATTGAACATGAAGAAGATGCCTTGAGAGAATATGCATTCATTTATGATACAGAGGTCACAAGGTGTGGATTTGTCCAACATCCGACAATCCAAATGGCTGGTGCTAGTCCTGATGGGCTTATTGGTGAGGACGGTTTAATTGAGATTAAATGCCTACAATCACCAAACCATCTACGCTTTTTTATAGATGACACTATCAAGCCTGAATATATCGCACAAATGCAATTCCAAATGGGTTGCACGGGACGTAAATGGTGTCATTTCATGAGCTATAACCCAAACTTTGTAGGGAAATCTACTAGTTTGAGAATGAAAATCAAACGTATCAATCGTGATGAGGAACACATTGAAGCGATCAATAAAGCGGTCGAGATCTTTTTAGAAGAAATAGAACAAGAGATGCAAAAGATTTTGGCAAAAGCTGCTTAAACCTATGGGGGTGCTTTCTCCTCCCAGCACCCCCACCCTTTCCTAACAATTTCAACACATGCGTGCTTCACGCTACGGGTGGATTGTACGCAAATCAAGGAAATAAACCATGGAAAAGAAATATGAACTGACAGACGAAACAATCGAAGTTGGGCGCAAAACGCTCCGCCGCATTCGTGCATTGAAAGACTTTGGAGATGTAAAGGCAGATGATCTTAGCGGCTTTATAGCAAAAGAAGACAACCTATCGCATCATGGTAATTGCTGGATTGGGGGTTATGCCAAGGTTTATGATGATGCTAAGGTTTACGAAAATGCACAAGTTTACGACAAATCTCGTATCTATGGCAAAGCAGAAGTTTTCGATGAACCATGCATTTACGGTCATGCAGAAGTTTACGGTGATGCGCATATTTACGGTCATGCAAAAATTTACGGTGAAGCATGTATATGTTGGGACGACTGGATTGATGGCGATAAAAGAATCTCAACTAGAAAACAAACCAGATGAGAAAATACGAACGACTAATCTTATAGTATCTCTATAAGCCGTTTCTAACACCGAAAAACAAACTTTTAACACCAGCGTGATTCACGCCACGGGTGAATTACATCAAAATGAAGGGGAATAAACATGCCACACCGCCCACCTACTATCACGCAACCAGCTATTGCTCGTGCTTTAAGAGAAGCTAAAAAACAAGGATGTGAACTCATAGAAATCAAACCTACAGGGGAATTATTAATTCATATCAATAAAACCATAACACCAACAACGACAGATAATACTTATAGCATTGATGATTTTCCACCGCTTGAAAATGAACAAGAAGACTACGAGACCAGCAAAAGCTGCCCCTCTGTCGACGGTATAAAGTTTTAGCCATGCCAAAGCGTCGTCCACCATATCTTGTTCGTGAACGTACACGCCATGGTAAAGTTATATGGTATGTACGTATTGGTCATGGACCACGGTTTCGGATTGAAGGAACCTATGGAACGCAAGAGTTTGTTGACAATTATACGCTGGCTATTAAACAAGCGCAAAATGGCTCCTCCAAAACAAAGACGCGTACCAGACTCACAGAAGGGTCTTTCGATTGGTTGTTGCATCAGTATTTACAAAGCATGCAATGGCATAATCAATCAGAATCTACTAAAAAAGTTAAATATCGAATTCTGAATAATGTTTCTAAACATATCGGTAATCGTGCATATAAAAGTATAAACAAACAACACATTCTTGAAGCCGTAGACAGAAGGCGAGAGACCCCCGCGGCTGCAAAACATTTTTTGACCTCTTTAAACGGTCTTTTTAATTGGGCGGTTGATAATGCCCTTTTAAATAGAAATCCTGCCTTTAATATAAAAGCACCAAAATCTTTGAACAGAGAGGGATTACTGCCATGGCTAGAAGAGGACATAGACAAATATTATCACCGTTGGTCACATGGTACACATGAACGCGTCTGGATTAACGTCCTTTTGTATACCGGCTTGCGTCGTGGTGATGCAGTTCGTATCGGTTGGAAAGATGTCAAAGATAATATCATCCATCTTAAAACAGAAAAGAGCCAATTTAAAACAGACGTTTTTTTACCAATTTTACCTGAATTAGCAGAAACTCTTAAAATTGGTCCTATTGGTAATGAAACATTCATCTGCGGTAAAAGTGGAAATAAGCTTGTCAAAGAAAGTTTTGGCAATCTATTTCGTAAGGCGTGTAATGCGGCGGGTATTAAAAAATCAGCCCATGGATTGCGAAAATTAGCAGCAACACGCGCCGCCAATGCTGGTGCTACAGTTTCACAAATGAAAGCGCTTTTTGGCTGGACAGAAGATAAAATGGCGTCTCTTTATACCAAAACAGCAGATAGAAAACGCCTAGCAATAGAAGCAATTAAAAAACTTCAAAAAAGTTAAGGGCATGGTTGATAGTAAGAAAACAAACCAAAACCCCACCAAAATTATGAATGAAATTAATGCGGCGTTTGAGGTGCATCAGAAACTAGAGGAGAAATAGTTGGTTGTGCCTGTTGCATTGTTTGCCATAAATTATAGTTTGTTTGCATATCTAACCAAAATTTTGCTTTACTAAAACCAGCTAGTTCTAATTTAATCGCAAGCTCGGTACTCATAGAGGCATGTCCGTTAATCACTCTTGAGAGAGAAGCTCTTGTCATATGGAGATGATCAGCTAATTTTTGTATTGTTATCCCCATTTCTTCTAAGAAAGCTAGTTTTAGAACTTCGCCCGGATGTGCGGGGTTATGCATCATTTTTTATTCCTTTCATCAATGGTAATCTTGATAATCAACAAGCTCCACATCTGTTCCTATAAAGCGAAAAGTAACACGCCAATTTCCATTCACCCATATGGAATAGTATCCTGTAAGTTCACCTTTAAGAGGATGCATTTTAAAGGCAGGTGCTTTCAACATTTCAGGCGTCATAGCACTTGTTAAAGCCGTCAAGATAACGCGTAATTTTTTTACGTGATCTGGTCGAATAGCTTTTGTGGAACCTGTTGTATAAAATAATTTTAAGCCCTTATGTTTGAAACTCACAATTGCCATTACCGCCCCTTATCGTATATCATAACTATACGATTAATAAAAATAAGAGTCAAGCAGCCGGCTAGCAAATCCAGTTATCTAGATAAAATGATTGAGAATAAACTATAAAAGGTTCGGGATAGGCAGAAAATAAGTCAAAAGAATCAACGGAAGCAAAATTCCCGAACTTTTATATAACCTATTGATTTCATTAAATATTGGCTGGGGTACCTGGATTCGAACCAGGGAATGCCGGTACCAAAAACCGGTGCCTTACCGCTTGGCTATACCCCAAAAGAAAAGTGCACTTACAAATATTTTTGCACCTTATAGCGATTCCTGCAAGAGTGTGCAATATCTGAAAATCAAAGCTTTTACTTTTTTATCATAAAGTTTTGAAATCTTATTTGTTGTTAATGCAAAAGTTATAAAACCCCCCACACTCACTGTTCATTTTAGCACAAAGAATAGCTCTTAATCCATCAGTTATTTTGCATTTCTCGTATTTTGCTATTTTATTTAGTTTTTATGGCTAAGGAATGCTAATTCTGTACTTCACTGAGGTATTTATGAATCACCATGAAGTGATATGTTGTCTCGATGCCCCCAAATCTAAGCCGTTTAATAAGAGAGGAAAACAGAATAGTTTTGTATGTTGATGCTTTTGTCTTCTTAATCACATTCTCGATTTTTGGTCCTTCAATATACAATAATCCCCTTCTGCTCACTGAATATTACACTCATAATGCATAATAAATATAATGAGCCGATTATGGACAAGCGAATTAAGGGATCAATAATTGCAAACTAAAAAATATCATTGTAATTATAAAAGTTCTAAAGTCTGAACCAAAATACAAACTATCTGCAAAAAATAATCACAAGCGTTTTTGTTAAATTCACTGTGATAAAAGTATTCATACACTTTATAAAGAGGATAGAAAAAATTTTACAAATATTGAAGACATTTTATATTGTACTGAGAGGAAGGTTTTAGATAACCAATAAGGTCTTATAACTATCTCAATTCATCTTTACGATCCTTAATGAAGTGGTATATCACTATTAAAAATGATAATTGGTTTTTTATGAATTCACCGATGGAAAAAACCTTCAAAAGTCGTATATAAATTAATGCTATTTTGCTTACTCAAGTACATACACCCAGAAACACATTTATGAAGGAATAATCATCAAAATTTTAATACAAATAGATATTCAATATTTGCTTTTAGATTGTGTAAATGGCAAATTAGGTTTGTGGAGTGAGCTTAACAATTAGAATCAAGGAGACTTTTAAATGGCTTTTGAATTGGCCCCATTGCCTTATGACTATGATGCCCTTTCGCCTTATATGTCACGCGAAACGCTTGAATATCATCGTGATAAGCATCACCTTGCTTATCTTACCAATACCAATAATTTTGTGAAAGAGTTAGGCTTAGAAAATGAAAGCCTTGAAGATATCGTCAAAAAAAGTTTTGGAAAAAATATTGGATTATTTAATAACGCAGCACAATATTACAATCATAACCATTTTTGGCTTTGGATGAAAAAAGGTGGTGGTGGTCAAAAAATTCCTGAAAAATTAGCAAAAGCTATTGATGCTGATTTAGGTGGTTATAATAAATTCCGCACTGATTTTATTGCTGCTGGCGTTGCTCAATTTGGTTCTGGGTGGACATGGGTTGCTGTTAAAAATGGTAAACTTGAAATTATGAAAACACCTAATGGTGAAAATCCTTTAATTCATAATGCTCAACCTATTCTAGGTGTCGATGTGTGGGAGCATTCCTACTACATTGACTATCGCAATGCACGCCCCAAATATCTTGAAGCTTTTGTCGATAATCTCATTAATTGGGATTATGTTTTAAAACTTTATGAAGATTGTGAATTTTAAAACTAGTCTTCCATTTTTATTAAAAGCTCCATAATTTTTAGATTATGGAGCTTTTTAAAAAGATAAAAGTGTTTCAATTAACCGTCGTTTTTCCCACTATTTTTAAGATATATGCATAGATATATGCAATTTCTTCTAGCTTTGAAAAACGCCCAGCTGCTCCTGCATGACCTGAATCCATATTAATGCGTAATAAAATCGCGTTATCGTCTGTTTTTAAATCTCGTAATTTTGCCACCCATTTCGCAGGCTCCCAATAGGTTACACGAGGATCTGTTAATCCCGCAATTGCGAGTATAGGAGGGTATTTTTGAGCTTTAACATTATCGTAGGGGGAATAAGAAGCAATAAGGTTATAATCCTCTTCTGATTCAAGAGGATTGCCCCATTCGGGCCATTCGGGAGGCGTTAGTGGCAATGAAGCATCTAACATGGTTGTTAAAACATCAACAAAGGGTACATTCGCTACAATTCCAGCAAAATCCTGTGGAGCTATATTAGCAATAGCCCCCATCAACATCCCTCCTGCTGAACCACCATGAGCAATGAGGCAGTCATGAGAAGTGAATTTATTATTTACAAGATAACGTCCACAAGCAATAAAATCTGTAAATGTGTTGTATTTAAAGGAATGTTTTCCTTTCTCATACCATTCAACTCCCTTTTCTTTTCCCCCACGAATATGGGCAATAGCATAAATAAAACCTCTGTTAACCAAGGAAAGTATATTGCTATTAAAATTGGCTGGAATAGAAATTCCATAGGCACCATAACCGTAAAGTAGACAGGGTGCACTACCATTAAGAGCAGTGGTTTTGTGATATAAAAGAGAAATAGGGATTTTCTCGCCATCATCTGCTATTGCTGTAATACGTCGTGTTACATACTCATCTTTATTATGCCCAGAGGGAATTATTTGTGTTTTTAAAAGCACTTGTTTGCGACTTTTCATCTCATAATCAAATATTTGATCAGGTGTTGTCATGGACGAATAAGAAAAGCGAATGGTTTGACTGTTATATTCTGCAGCACCTTGTAGACCTAAAGAATAAGCTTCTTCAGTAAAAGCAATGGAATGGATTTGTTTCGTGGTACGCTCCATTACTTTTATACGAGGGAGTCCTTCAAAACGTTCGAGCCAGATAAGAAAATCCTGATAAGCGTCATGGGATAATATGAGACACCCAAGCTGGTGTGGAACAAGCTCAGACCAATTTTCTGATTGTGGAGATGTAGTTGGTGCTACCATAATTTTGAAATCTTTTGCGTCATCTTGGTTGGTCAAAATATAAAACACATCACCACCTTCTGTCAGTGAATATTCTACACCTTTTTGTCGTTTCCTTACACATTGAGGAGCAGTAAGAGGTGCGGCAGCGGGGATCAACCAAACCTCTGACGTTTCATGATCATGAATATTAATATAAATAACATCATTAAGCTTAGAACCATTTACGTGTAAAAAAAATCCTGGATTATCTTCACGGAAAATGAGTTTATCTTGCGATTGGTCGGTGTTTAATCGGTGATAATAGAGCTCCGAAGGTCGATGGTTTTCATCCATCTTCGTGTAGAAAAAACCTTCAGATTTAGCATCCCATACAATCTGTCCGGATGTATCAGTAATTATATCCGTATGGTCAGATAATGTTTCAAAATGACGAATTTTAGCTGTGTAGAATTCTGATCCTTTGTCATCATAAGTCCATACAACATGTCTATGATCAGGAGATTCTTGAACGGAACCAAAGTGAAAATATTCTTTACCTTCAGCCAAACTATCACCATTGAGATAAATATTTTTTTCTCCGCCATTCCTTGGTATACGAAAATAATGTGGTTGTTGTCCTCCAGTAACATAAGAGAATCCATAAGCAAAAGGCCCATTTTTTATAGGAACTGAACTATCATTCTCTTGAATACGATTTTTCATTTCAGTAAAAAGTAAATCTTGTAATGGCTTCGTATCAGACATTTGAGCAGCCTGATAAGCGTTTTCCTTTTCAAGATGAAGTCGAATATTTGCATCAAGACAGTTCGGGTTTTTAAAAACATCTTGCCAATTAGATGCACGTAACCAATGATAGGGATCATCACGACAAATACCGTGATGCATTTCTTTATAAATAATTTTGGATGCCTTGGGAGGAAATACAAAAGAGCCAGTCATATATAATCCTATGTTAAAAGATATTGAGAATTTCATCTATATGTTAGAATCATATTATCTATGCAAGTGTGTACTTGCATAACTTCCGCTTATAGCTGCAACAATTTAATATATTTCCGTTATTATATGTCACCAAGATCCCTTCTATGAAGAGCATGACACTTTTACAGAAATTTAAAAACTAAAGAAAATAAGGCTATTTAGTAGCAGAATTGAATTTTTCTTTAAATAATGAAACTGGCTTTAAGATATATAAAATATTAGTATTATAACCTAAAAAGAAAAAGATCTTTCTATATTATGCTAACATGTGATTCCTTATTGTTCTTATCGTATTTTTAAATTTTAAAAAATTTTTAATTTACTTTTTATATTCAAAGACGACTGCTTATGAAAAATAATTATAATTCTATAAAATAAATA